>JANOZF010000018.1:0-1682 GCA_031429255.1 Rubrivivax sp. | reverse complement strand
GATGACGGCCACGCCGCTGCGTGGGTCCAGGGTTGTCGGGTGTGTCATGGTTTTTCCATTCAGAGAATCGCGGTGCCGTTGGGGTCAGCGTTCGGCGAACAGGCATTCGCAGCCCGTGCCGGCCAGGGCCCGGTCGACCCGGGCGCGCGCCAAGCCATCCAAACCTGGTAGTCACGGCTTCGAAGCGGCGGACCAGCGGCGTCGAGTCCGTCACCGCCTGCAGGCTGCCATCGGGCCCCGGCAGGTAGAACGTCGGCAGCAGATGGGGCCGGGCCATCGGAAGGCCCGGCACACCGGTACTTGAAGAGACCAGCCGGTAGGCCATCCGCCGGTAGCGCAGCAGCGCCACCATCTTGCGCGTGTAGGGCGAGCCCGGTACGCCGCTGAGCAGCAGGGGAGTGGCTTCCATCTGTTCGGTCCATCCTCGGAGAATCTTGCGGGCCTTGATGAGTTGCTCAAATTCCATGGGACCGCTGGCCCCCTGATGCAGGGCCTACCGCGACACCAGGGCGAGCACGCTTCCCAGGTGCACCAGCGCCGCCACCAGGGCCAGCACCAACGCCACCCAAACCCGGGGCCGAAGGGCAAAGCTGACGATCACCTGGGCCGGAAAACTGAAGGTCACCGCCGTGCTGGCGGTCTTCAGCGCATGCACATCACGCAGCGCGGGATTGAGGGCCAGCGCCATCATGTCGCGCCGGCTGCGATAGCGCATGGCGCCGACCACGTGCCAACCAGGATCGGGCGCGGTGTTCCACGAGTCCACATAGCCACCCACCTTGCGCATGGCCATCATGGGATGCCCTCCGTGGCGGAACAGCAGGGTGACGAAGCGCCGGCCATAGGATCGCAGCAGTGCCAGGCCTTGGGTAGGCGCACCGGTTGCCGGATGCGGCACCTCGCCGGGATGAACGCGCACCAGGTTGCTCATGACGAACTCTTTGCCGTCGTCAGCTTCCAGGAAGGCACGCAACACAGCCGGGTCGGTGTGCCCAGTGACCTTCACCCGTGCCGCCTCGGCGATGAAGGCGTCGATCTCGGCCTTGCTCAGCGGCCCGCGCAGGTTGTCGTACCAGAGCCGGAACGCGCCGTACAGCGCCAGCGCCGCGAGCCACGCCCACCACGCGCCGACCATCAGGCGGCCTCCATTCCGACGCAGATCAGCGGCTCACTGCAGCTTGTGCCCTGCAGGGGTCTGTCGTCGGCGGGGATGCGCTGACGCACCGGTTGTGCAACAGCCAGGCAAAACTCCATGATGCAATCTCCAATGTATTGACACTATACGTGTCAATACACACGGCGGTCAACACAGGGAATGCACGGGCACTGACGTCCGATTCGCCGGGGACGGTCAGGCGCCATTCGGCATCGCCTGCGTGCTGGATAGCCGCACTGGCTGGATCGCTGATGGCACCCCGCGCCGCGCACGGCAGGGCCCTTTAGGGAGCCTGCTTCGCCCAAACGGGGCACTTGCACTATCTGCTACAACGACGCAGTCGTTACCGCCCTCATCCGCCCGCCCTGAGGTGGTCTGTCCAACAGCCGCTCCGTCGGGTCCAGGCGACGCGGTTTCAGCATCAATCCACCGTTGGGCAGCTTGTGGCTCCATTGGTAGGGGTGCCATTCCTCTCGGCTGAGTTCCGGCCTGACATTGATGAGGCGAAAGGCCAGGAAGCAGCCGG
>JANOZF010000017.1:0-2384 GCA_031429255.1 Rubrivivax sp. | reverse complement strand
ATAGTACAGATGGGGGAAAAGTTGGTCCGAAGGTGTCAACTTCGACGTGAGCGGCCCGAGTTTCACCGAAGCGTCTAATGTTCCAATCTCATTGCCCGAAACTGAAACCTGTGGACGATCAAGAGAAGTGGCCCCGTTTGTCTGAACAGCTTTCCCCGATTTATAAGTGGACTGCGGGCGGGTTGCAGACGGTGCAGAGTTGTCCACGGCGGCGGTCGGCGCTTGCGACGAACCGACCGACGCACTGGGCAACTCGGGGCGCACCACAGGTTTCATCTTATGCGGCCAGCGCCAGGGTGGGCAGATTGGCGAAGTAGTGCTCATCGGGCGTAGCGTCAGCCAGGCTCGAATGCGCGCGGCCAGCGTTGTACGAGGTGATGTAGTCGGCGATGTCGGCGCGCGCGGCACTGACGCTGTCGTAGGCCTTGGGGTACACGCGCTCGAGCGGCGCCAGGTCCGCGGGCGGGGCGACTCGACTGCCGGCGCCGAAGACGTCGGCGGCACCCCCAAGCAATTGCCGCTTCCACTCCAGGATCTGGCTGGCGTGCACCTCGAACTCCTTGCACAGCTCGGCCATCGTCTTGTCGTCGCGCACGGCTGCCAGGGCAACCTGCGCCTTGAACGCCGGGCTGTCGGTGCGCCGCGTACGGCGCGCTGACTTCTTGACCATCGAAAGCTCCTTCTCGCCAGACCATCCTCGGTCCGCCTTGACGCCCGGAGTCTCCACTCAGCGCGCTGTTCAGATTTGCGGCACCACTTCTGTGCCGCCGCTGCTGCGCACTTTGTCTCGGCGTTACATCACCGACTTTGAGCAGATGGTAGCCGCCATCCTGTGGGTGAATACCAAGCCCCTTTGAGCCAGCAGGCCAACGCTGCGCAGGCGCTGGCCTTCACCATCCGCCTTGACAAGCAGCCCGAGGCTGAAGGCCGGTTGGATATCAACACCCTCAGGGGTGACCAACCAATGGCCGTTCAGGCGAGCCTCCAACTGCGCAGGCCTTCCCTGCTGCCTCACCTGATGCAGGCACAGCATGGGCCCGTGAAAGACGCAAAACGAAGGCCTCCGCCGGCCCGTTGCTGCTGCAATGGCAAGCGGCGTCAGCATAAGAACGCTGCAATCGGGCCAGCAACTGGGCAAGCCGACGTCGCCCCCTCCGACCCTAGCTGCCTGCTGATAGGGAGAACAGTGGCGTTTGCGGCCTGCCGGCCGGGACCATGCGCTTTGTCCATCCTCATAAAACAGTAGGTAGATGGGCCGCCCTTCGGCTCTACTTGCAACAGTTTTAACCGCAAGAGGAACGCAGATGCAGAACACCACCGGCCCGTACCCGCTGAGCGGCGTGAAGATGCCCAGCTGGCTGATCCGATTCGACAGCGAAGGCGTTTGCACCTCGCCGCAGACGCGCGCGCTGCTGCTGGATCAGATTCGCAGCGCACCGCCCACCGATATCGTTGTGTTCTCTCACGGCTGGAACAACGACTTCGGCCACGCCGCTGGCATGTCCGCCGAGCTTATGCGCCACTTTGAAAGCCACTGCGCAGCGCACGCACCCGGGCGGCCGTTTGCACCGCTGTTTGTCGGCGTGCTGTGGCCCAGCATCTGGTTGTCGTTTGATGAAGGCCCGGCCATCGCCTCTGGCGGCCTGGGCGGCACAGGGGCCCCTGAAGCAGTGGTGGCCGTACTCGCTGACCGCCTGGCCGCTGCTGGCGGCGCCAGTGGCCTGGACCGGGTGTTTGCGTTACTGGCGGCACCGTCCATCAACGACGCTGAAGCGGCCGAACTGGCCCGCCTGATTGCGCCGGCCTTTGGCCTCATCACCGACGAAGGCGCAGCGGCTGAAGGCCGCAACACCGTGGCCGAAGACGTGCTGGTCATGATGCGCGCCATGGACGCCACCAAGCCACGCAAACAATCGCGCGCCGGCATCGACAGTGACGACATCAGTCGGCCGGCGGGATCTGGGCGTGCCAGCCCCGGAATGGCGGCCCCGCAAGCGGCTAGTGGCTTGGGGGGGCTGGACCCGCGGATTGCGCTGCGGGTGTTTTCGCTCTACCAGATGAAGGACCGCGCTGGCACCGTCGGTTTTGGCGGCGTTTCTGCGCTGCTGTGGGACTTGCTGGCCGTTCCGGCTGGAACCCAAAGCGCTGCGCAAGCACGTATCCATGCGGTGGGCCACTCTTTTGGCTGCAAGGTGCTGTTGTCGGCCATCTGCGCCCAGCCGCTGCCGCGCCCGGTTGCGTCACTGCTGCTGCTGCAGCCCGCGGTCTCGCACCTGGCCTTTGCAAAGGCGGTGCCGGGCACCGGCCAACCCGGCGGCTACTGTATGGCGCTGTCGGCCGAGCGTGTAAGCCCGCCCATCATCAGCACCTACAGCCGCCACGAC
>JANOZF010000016.1:0-9913 GCA_031429255.1 Rubrivivax sp. | reverse complement strand
TGGTTGGCCTGCGCCACCATCGCATTGCCGGCCTGCTGCAGGATCTGGGCACGCGACAGGTTGGCCGTTTCGGCGGCGTAGTCGGCGTCCATGATGCGGCTGCGGGCGGCGGATTGGTTCTCGGCGGCCACCATCAGGTTGCTGATCACGTTCTCGAATCGGTTCTGCACCGCGCCGAACTCGGCGCGCTGGGAGTTCACCGCATTGATGGCATCGTCGATGCCGGACAGCGCAGCCTGGGCGCCCGCGGTGTCGGTGATCTGCATCGCCGGCATGTCGGTGCCGCTGATCACGGCCGAGCCCACGACGCCGGTGATGTCGGTGTTGGTGGTCCAGTCGAAGGCGGCCACGGTGAGCTGGTCGATGTTGGTGTTGCTGTTGGCACCGATCTGGAATACCGAGGCGTCGGTGGTGGACAGGATGCTCAGGCCGTTGAACTGCGTGCCGCCCAGGGTACGGGTCACTTCCTGGCCCAGCTGCACGAATTCCTGGTTCAGGCTGTCGCGGTCCTGGGCCGTGTTGGTGCCGTTGGCCGACTGCACCGCCAGTTCACGCATGCGCTGAAAGATGTCGCTCACCTTGCCCAGCGCACCTTCACCCACCTGCGCCAGCGAGATGCCGTCGTTGGCATTGCGCATCGCCACGTTCATGCCGCGCACCTGGGTGTGCATGCGTTCTGCGATGGCCAGGCCGGCGGCGTCGTCCTTGGCGCTGTTGACGCGCAAACCGGAGGACAGGCGCTGCATCGACACCGACAGGCTGGCCTGGCTCGTGTTCAGGTTTCGCTGCGCATTGAGCGACACAAGGTTCGTATTGATCGTTTGGGGCACGGCGTTACTCCGGATGGGCGGCTGACGTTGCGGTTGGCTGGTCTTGCGTGGCGGGTCTGGCGATTCGACCCGCCTAAGCAGCGAAGCGCATGTGACGAAGATTACGGCCGCCGTGCGCTTTCGGTATTCGCGATAAGAGCGGTCTAAGCCGGCTTAATGCGACCACGCAGGCCCATCAACACGTGCAGTTGGGGTGTGCCCAAAGAAAAAGCCCGCCTTTCGGCGGGCTTTTTTGCCCTCGAGGGGCCGCAGCAGCGGCCGCAACCCGGGTAATCGCCCCTCGCTGAGCTCGAGGCCGCTTCGCCGTCCAAGGCCACGCATGTGGCCTCGGAGCCGCGGCTTAGCGCAGCAGGGACAGCACCTGCTGGGGCAGCTGGTTGGCTTGCGCCACCATGGCGTTGCCGGCCTGCTGCAGGATGCTGGCGCGGGACAGGTTGGCCGTTTCCGTCGCGTAGTCGGCATCCATGATGCGGCCACGGGCGGCGGTCTGGCTTTCTGAGGCCACCATCAGGTTGGACACCACGTTCTCGAAGCGGTTCTGTGCCGCACCGAAGGTGGCGCGCTGCGTGTTCACGGCACTGATGGCGCTGTCGATGGACGCCAGCGCACTCTGCGCCGACGCGGCGTCGGTGATCTGCACCGTCGGCACGTCGGTGCCGGTGATGACAGCCGTGCCCAGCACCGCCGTGATGTCGGTCTTGTCGGACCAGTTGTAACCCTCGATCGAGATGCGGTCGACGTTGGAATTGTTGTTGGCGCCGATCTGGAACGTGTTGGCATCGGTGGATGCCAGCACGTTGAGGCCGTTGAACTGGGTGCCACCCATGGTACGCGTGGCTTCCTGCGCCAGCTGTTTGAACTCGTCGTTTAGCGCGCTGCGGTCGGACGTGCTGTTGGTGCCGTTGGCCGACTGCACGGCCAGTTCACGCATGCGCTGCATCAGATCGCCGACTTTGCCCAAGGCGCCTTCACCTGTTTGCGCCAGTGAGATGGCGTCGTTGGCGTTGCGGACGGCGACGCCCATGCCGCGCACTTGAGAGCTCATGCGCTCGGCAATGGCCAGGCCGGCAGCGTCGTCCTTGGCCGAGTTGACCCGCAAGCCTGAAGACAGGCGCTGCATCGAGGTCGCGAGTGAGGACTGGCTCGAGCTCAGGTTGCGCTGTGCATTGAGTGAGGCCAGGTTGGTGTTGATGGTTTGGGGCATGCAAATTTCTCCAATCGGTTAATGACCACAGGCATATGCCTGACTTCACGCCGTAGCTCGCCACGGCCAGCGCACGGTGTGAAGTCTGCAGCCCTGTCACCGGCCACCCGGGATGGGTGGCTGGCTCTCAGAGCCTGCCCGGGCCTGCTGTTGCCGACATCGTCACCGCACTCCGTGCTGTGGCCGTTTTGGCGCTTTGGGTCCGGGTCCCGCACCCACCGTGATGAGTGCGTTGAAGCCGTTTTCGTCGTCTGCGCTTGGAGCTTTAGTCCTTTTCAGTGTCTTTTTCGGCTGCCCACTTGAAACAGGCTGTCATTGGGCTGGCAATTCCGGCGCTCGCCGGCGGGACCTGCCGCTGATCATCCCCACCCAACCACAGCTCCCTTGTTTCAAAGGCCCACCCTGCCATGCCAGCCGCCGTGCCAACACCCCACCCTGAACTGCGGGGCCCCGCCCTGGCGCTGTCCATCTGCGCCGAAGACACCACCTCCGACAAAGACGCGCCAGCCGCTGAACGCTACTGGCAGCAGGGCCGTGAACTGGCGCGCGGTGGGCTGTGGCCGCAGGCTGCGCTGGCCTTCGGCCAGGCCACGCTGGCGCTGCCGGAGCAGGCCAACTTCTGGTTCAACCTGGCCAACGCGCAGCGCCACTCCCACCAATACGAGCAGGCCGTGCAGTCGGCGCGCGAGGGGCTCTTGCGTGCGCCGGCCGACCCGCTGGGCTTGCACCTGCTGGGTGAGTGCCTGGCCCGACTGCACCGCTATGCTGAAGCCGTGGAGGCGCTGGTCGCGATGGAAGCCACAGGCAGCAGCGACACCAGCGCCATGCTGCAGCACGCGTCGATGTTGCAGGCGCTGCAACGCCCGGCGCAGGCCGCCGAGGTGCTGCTGCGTGCGCTGATGATCACGCCCCACCTGGTGCGCGGCCACGCACTGCTGGCCGACGCATTGCGCGACATGGGCCTGAAACGCGAAGCCGTGGAGTGCATGAAGACGGTGCTGGCTCTGGAGCCGGGCAACCTGGAAGCGCTGTCGCACATGTCGTTCGAAAAACGCCATGTCGGCGACTGGGCCGGGCTCGACGCCGACGTGGTGCAGATTCGCCAGGCGCTGGCGGCCGGCGTGGCGGGTCGCCCGCGCGTCGCGGCCAGCTTCGGTTTGCTGTCCTTGCCGCTGACGCCGCCGGAACTGCTGCGCGCCGCGCAGGGCGAAGCGCTCGCCTTGAGCCACGACGTGCAACAGATGCCCGCACGGCTGGGCCAGGGCGAGGGCGCCGACCAGATCATCCGGCTCGGCTTCGTATCTTTCGACTTCCGTGAGCACCCGGTGTCGCAACTGCTGGTGCAGACGCTGGAACAGATCGACCGCCAGCGCTTCGAGATTTATCTGTATTCAGCCGGCCCCGACGACGGATCGGCGCTGCGCCGCCGCGTGCAGGCCTGTGCCAACCACTTCGTGGACCTGCGCGGCATGAGCGACCAGCAGGCCGCCGAGCGTGTGCGCGCCGATGGCGTGCACCTGCTGGTCGACCTGGCCGGCCACACACGCGGCCACCGCCTGGGCGTGTTTGCCCGCCGCCCGGCGCCGGTTCAGGCCAGCTACCTCGGCTACCCGGGCAGCACCGGCGCTGCCTACATCGACTACGTCATCGGTGACCCCATCGTGACACCCATCGAGCACGCGGCCCACTACAGCGAGCAGCTGGCGCAACTGCCCGTGTGCCTGCAGCCCAACGGCCGCTGGCGCCCCTTGCCTGCAAGCATGACGCGCGCCGAGGCGGGGCTGCCCGAGGCGGCCTTCGTGATGTGCGCCTTCAACCACACCTACAAGATCCTGCCGCCGGCTTTCGACGCCTGGTGCACGGTGCTGCGCGAGGTGCCCCATGCGGTGCTGTGGCTGAAGCAGACCAACCACCAGTTGCGCGAGAACCTGTTGCGTGAAGCGCAGGCACGCGGCGTGGCGCCCGAGCGGGTGGTCTTTGCGCCCACCCTGCGCTACGAGCAGCACTTTTCTCGCCTGGCGCTGGCCGACGTGTTTGTCGACACCTGGCCCTACAACGCCCACACCACCGCCAGCGACGCCTTGTGGGCCGGCGTGCCCGTGGTCACGCTGCAAGGCGACAGCTACGCGTCGCGCGTGGCCACCAGCATCGTGCACGCGGCGGGCCTGGGCGAACTGGCCTATGCCAGCGCCGACGAATACCTGCTCGCGCTGCGGGCGCTGGCCCTGCAGCCGACACTGCTGCGGCCCTATCGCGAACATCTGCAGAACCATCGTCAGACGCTGCTGCTGTTCGATTGCGAAAGCCATGCGCTGGCGTTGCAGGATCTGTTCACGCGCATGGTGCTGCGCTGGCGTGCCGGCCTGGCGCCGCTGCATCTGACGGCCGAAACCTCTTCCACCATCACCCCGTCTGCCGCCCGCGGAACCACGCCATGAGCCCAACTGCCACCCTCGACAGCGACGCGCAAGTCAGCGCCCCCACAGCCACGTCTGCCCCCGCCGCCATGGCGTGCGAAGCGGCGCACTGGGCGGTGTCCACGCGCAGTGGCCTGACGATGATGGTGCCGCCGTCATTGCGCAGCATGAGCACCTATGTGGTGCTGGAGCAGGAAGCCTGGTTCGAACCCGAGATGAGCCTGCTGCCGCATCTGCTGGCCGGTGGTGTGCACGCGCTGGACATCGGCGCCAACCATGGTGTGGTGGCCCTGGAGATGGCACGCTGCTCGGGCAGCGGCCATGTGTGGGCCTTCGAGCCCACGCTGGCGCCGCGCGAGGCGCTGCAGCGCAGCCTGCGCATCAACGGGTTGCAACGGCGCGTGACGGTGGTGTCGGCGGCGCTGGCCGACGCCCCCGGCGAGGCCCAGTTCGAGGTGCACGACAACAGCGAGCTCAACGCCCGCGTGGGCAACACAGGCGCGGCACGGCGCGGCAGCCGCACCGAGTCCGTGCGCGTCGACACACTGGACCGCGCGCTGCAGACGCTGGGCATTGCCCAGACCATCGGCTTCGTCAAGCTCGACGCCGAAGGCGACGAGTTGCGCGTGCTGGCCGGCGCGCGGCAGTTCTTTGCCGATCAGTCCCCGGTGGTGATGTTCGAGTTCAAGCACGGCGCCAAACCCAACTGGCCACTGCTGCAGGCGCTGAGTGATCTCGGCTTCGGTCTGTTTCGCTGGAGTGCCGAACTGGAGTTGATGCTGCCCTTCGACGCTGCCACGGCCGAGACGGCCTTCGCGCTGAACCTGCTGGCGCTGCGGCCGGCGCAGCAGGCCCATTGGGCCGATCGAGGCTTGCTGGTCACGACAGAGGCACTGGCAGTTGAGGAACTGCCTGCGTGGCCTGCAGCCCAGTCCGATGCGGCCTTTGCGCGCAGCGCGGTCGAAGCGGCTGCGGTCGGCTCCCGGCCCAGCGGCCTGACGCCGGCGCAGCGTGTGCTGCTGATGATCGAAGCGCGCCAGCAGCTGCTGCAGGCCACCGCGATCGATGCCGACCTCTCGGCCTGGGTGTTGCTGGTGCACTGCCTGTATGCGCTGGGCCAGCCCTTGGCGGCGGTGCAGATGGGTGCGCAATTGCTGGCGCAGGCCGATGCCGCGTCATGGCAAGCCGAACTTCCCGACAACAGCCGGCCGCCGCTGCAGGCCCAACTCTCGCGCCCGCGCAGCACCGCCGTGGGTCCGTGGCTGCGCCAGATGCTGGCTGAATTCGTGTCGTTGCACTCGGCACACTCTTCATATTTCGAGGTGCCATCGCCGCAGCGCTGGGCGTTGTTGCTGGACCACCCCGACCACGGCGCTGAAGTCGAGCGGCGCTACCTGCTGGCGCATGTGGTCACCGACCGCGTGGTGCCCCTGTCCGGCCTGAACAAGCTCACCCAGCTGCAGGCTTTGCAGCCCGGGTCCGACCTGAACGCCACGCTGTGGTGCGGCCTGATGCAGAGCATGCGGGCCATGGCGCAAGGCGGTGGCGCAACGGCGCCGGCAGCCCCGCCAGCGCAGCCGCCGGCAGCCACAGAACCAGCGGGGCCCGCCGCTGCCGCCCGCGAGGCCCACCTCCCGCTCAGCCCCGCGCAGGTCTTGCAGCAGCTGCCCGTGGCCGGGGTCGCCATCGTCGACGTGGGCGCCAGCGAGATGAGCAGCAAGAACACGCCCTACGCCGGCCTGATGGCCACCGGCCGCGCCTGGCTCACCGGCTTCGAGCCCGACGCCGAAGCGCTGGAGCAGCTGAAGCAGCGCCACGGCGACGACCAGCACCACCGCTACTGGCCGCATGTGGTGGGCGACGGCAAGCCGGCCACGTTTCATGAAACACACTGGTCGCTGACCGCCTCGCTGCTGGAGCCCAACCGGCCCGTGCTCGACCGTTACCACGAGCTGGGCCAGCATGTGGTGGTGAAGTCGCGCCAGCCGGTGCCCACGGTGCGCCTGGACGACGTGTTGGCGCCCGGCGGCATGGACCTGCTGAAGATCGATGTGCAAGGTGCCGAGCGCCTGGTGTTCGACGGCGCCCGGGCGCGCCTGGACGAATGCCTGATGGTGTGGACCGAGGTTGAATTCGCGCCCCTGTACCAGCACCAGCCGCTGTTTGGCGACATCGACGCCCGGCTGCGTGAACATGGCCTGCAGTTCCTGTGTTTTTCCGGCCTGGCGCAGCGCGCGCTGGCCAGCTGGCCAGCGCATGCGCCGCAGCCCCAGGGCCAGCAACAGCTGTGGGCCGACGCGCTGTATGTGCCCAGCGCCGAACGCATCGCCGTCCTGACGCTGGAGGCCGCCGCACGGCTGGCGCTGCTGGCGCATCACGTGGCGCTGGCCTGGGACTTGTGCCATGCCGCGCTGTTGCGCATGGACAGCCTGGCCGGCAGCGACTACGCGGCCCGTTACCTGGCGGCGTCGATCCAGGGGCAGTGACGCCGGCGGCAGCCCCTGGCGCTGCCGCCCGGTGTCAGGCCGGCGGGGCTGTCTCGCCCAGCGCCTGCAGGAAGGCCTGGCAGCGGCCGAGCTGGTGCAGACTGACGTATTCGTCGGCCTGGTGCGCCTGGTTGATGCTGCCCGGCCCGCACACCACGGTGGACATGCCGGCGCGCTGGAACAGCCCGGCTTCGGTGCCGAAAGCCACCAGCGCGGTTTGCTGCGTGCCGGCCAGTTGCTGCGCCAGCCGCACCGCCGGCTCGTCAGGCCGGGCCTGGAACGACGGCATCGACGCAAACGACTCGAAGGCAAAACCGCTGCTGGGTTCGACGGCCTTCATCGAAGGCTCCAGCGTCGCCGCATAGGCCACCACACGCTGCTGCCAGAGCGTGGCATCGCTGCCCGGCAGGTCGCGAAACTCGTAGTGGAAGCGGCAGGCCTCGGGCACCACGTTGTCGGCGATGCCGCCTTCGAAGACGCAGGTGGCGGCGGTGGAGTAGGGCACGTCGTACCCGGCCTGCCGCGGCTCGGTGTCGCGCAGTTCCTGCGCGATGTCGCTGATGTGCGCCACCACGCGGGCGGCGGCTTCCACCGCGTTCACCGACATCGGTGTCAGCGACGAATGTGCCGCCTTGCCGCGCACGCAGCAACGCCAGCGGTGCACGCCCTTGTGTGCGATGGCCGGCACCATCTCGGTGGGCTCACCGATGAGGCAGATGGGCGGCCGCAGGCCGGCTTCGCGCAGGTCGGCGATCAGGTTCATGGCGCCAAAACCACCCACCTCTTCGTCGTAGCTGAAGGCGTAGTGCAGCGCGATGGGCAGGTCGGCCTCCAGCCAGGCCCGGGTCTGCGCCACCACCAGGCCGATGTAGCCCTTCATGTCGGCACTGCCGCGGCCGTACAGCCGTCCGTCGTGCACGCTGGCCGACAGCGGCTCGCGGGTCCAGGCCTGGCCGTCCCAGGGTACGGTGTCGGTGTGGCCCGACAGCACCACGCCGCCGGGCTTGCCTTCGCCCAGTGTCGCAAACAGATTGGCCTTGCTGCGGGTCTCGTCGTAGCTCAGTCTGATCGGCACCTGCAGGCTGCGCAGGTGGTCGGCAATGCATTCGATCAGCGGCAGGTTGCTGAGGTGGCTGCGCGTGTCGATGCGCACCAGGCGCTGCGCCCAGGCCAGGGCTTCGGGTGTGGGTTGGTTCATGTGCTGAATGTAGCGGCTAGCATGTGTGCCATGAACACTCCGGCGTCCCAGGCTGTCAACACCCCGGTCCCCGACCGCGCGGCGATTCTCGGGGCCCAGCACCGCCTGCAGGGCCATGTGCGGCACACGCCCTTGATGCGCATCGACGGCGCCTCCCTGGGTGTGCCCTGTGCCGAACTGTGGCTGAAGCTGGAACACCTGCAGCGCGGCGGCAGCTTCAAGGCGCGCGGCATGTTCAACCGCATGCTGTCGCAGCCCATCCCCGCGGCGGGTGTCGTCATCGCCTCGGGCGGCAATGCCGGCATCGCGGTGGCTTGTGCGGCGCAGGCGCTGGGCGCGCGCTGCGAGGTGTTTCTGCCCGAACTGGCCACGGTGGCCAAGCGCCAGGCGCTGGCGGCGTTGCACGCCACCGTGGTGGTGGGCGGCGCCACCTACAACGAAGCCTTGGCGGCCTGCCTGCAGCGCCAGCAGCAGACCGGGGCGCTGTTGATGCACGCCTACGACCAGATCGAGGTGGTGGTGGGTGCCGGCACGCTGGCGACCGAGATCGAGCAAGACGCCGGACTGCCCGACCGGGTGCTGGTCAGCGTGGGTGGTGGTGGCTTGATCGCTGGCCTGGCGGCCTGGTTCGACAACCGTTGTCGTGTCGAGGCGCTGGAGCCTGTGGGCTCGCCGACGCTGCACGCGGCGCGCGCCGCTGGCGGGCCGGTGGACGTGGTGGTGGGCGGGCTGGCAGCCGACGCGCTGGGCGCGCGGCGCATTGGCGACATCGCGTGGCACGTGTGCCAGCGGCAGGTGGCGGCCGTGCACCTGGTCAGCGACGACGCCATCGAGCAGGCGCAACGCCTGCTGTGGACCGAGCTCCGGCTGGCCGTCGAACCCGCGGCGGCGTTGCCGCTGGCCGCGCTGCGCAGCGGCGTCATTCAGCCCGCACAGCACGAACGCATCGCGCTCGTGCTGTGCGGCGCCAACTTCGACGCCGCCAGCCTGACATGATCACGCTGCTGGGCAAGCCCGCGTCGATCAACGTGCGCAAGGTCTTGTGGCTGTGCGAGGAACTGGCGCTGCCGGTGGCGCTGCAGCCCTGGGGAAGCGGCCACCGCGACACCCGGGAGCCCGGCTTCCTGGCGCTCAACCCGAACGGCTTGGTGCCGGTGCTGCGGGAAGCGCGGCCTGATGGCGACTTCGTGCTGTGGGAGAGCAACACCATCTGCCGCTATCTGGCCGGCCGCGAGCGTCGTTTCGACCTGCTGCCCGCCGAGCCGCGGCCGCGCGCGCTGGTGGAGCAGTGGATGGACTGGCAGGCCACCGAGCTGAACAGCGCCTGGCGCTACGCCTTCATGGCGCTGGTGCGGCGCAGCCCGGCGCACACCGACGCCGCTGCGCTGCAGGCCAGCGTGGATGCGTGGAACAGCCACATGGCGCTGCTGGACGCGCAGCTGGCCCGCACCGGCGCCTATGCCGCCGGCGACGCGTTCACGCTGGCCGACGTGGTGCTGGGCGTCTCGGCCTGCCGCTGGGCCTTGGCGCCGATGCAGCGGCCGGCGCTGGCGGCGGTCGACGCGTGGCGGCAACGCCTGGCCCGGCGCGCGGGCTACCGGCTGCACGCCGACAACGGCATGGCCTGAGCGGCTAAGCTGAAGTTCCCCCGCCGCCCGTCCGAATTCTCCCGTTCCATCAACCACTTGCGATGGATTTGCGGTTTGGGTTTCTGACTACAGCTTGATGGCCTGGATCAGCGCCAAGGCGCGTTGCTGGTGTGTGGTGGCTGTGGTGAG
>JANOZF010000015.1:0-31948 GCA_031429255.1 Rubrivivax sp. | reverse complement strand
CCTGCTGGCCCTCGTCGTCTGGATCGGCGGCATGGTGTTCGCCCAGTTCTTCCTGCGCCCTGCTGCGCTGCAACTGGATCCGCCGCAGCGTGTGCGTCTGATGCACGGCAGCTTGCAGCGCTTCTTTGCCGCGGTGCTGGTCGCCATAGCCGTGGTGCTGGGCAGCGGCGTGTGGATGATCGGCCGCGTGGCCAAGCAGACGGTGCAGGCTGGTGCGGCTTTTCAGATGCCGCTGAGCTGGACCGTGATGACCGTGGCGGGCCTGCTGATGATGGCCATCTTCGGCCACATCCGCTTCAACCTGTTCAAGCGCCTGGGCCGTGCCGTGGCTGCAGGCGACTGGCCCGCCGGCGGTGCCGCGCTGGGGCAGATCCGCACCTGGGTGGGCGCCAATCTCGTCATCGGCGTGGCCATCATCGTGGTCATGCGGCTGGTCAGTTGATGCACCACCCGGCTTGCCGGCCGGGCCCGCGCAGACAGTCTCTGCCAAGCGACGCTCGCCAGGGGCGCAGCGTCAAGGCACCGGGTAGGGCTGGTCGTCGGGTGTCTTCAGCGCCAGGTCCCTGAACTGGCCCTGCCACGCGCCGGGCTCGAAACTGCCGGCGTCGCGCGGTGCCAGGTGCGCCACGATGTCGAAGTGGTTCACCTTGTGGCCCACCGGCACCATGTCCAGCTGCGCGGTGCCCGCGATGTGTGACATGGTCGAACGCGCCAGCAGCGCGTCGGCCCAGGGCGCCGTCCCGATGCCGTCCAGCCCGGTCTGCGGCAGGTACAGGTTGGCGGCGTCCAGGCTGCGGAAGATGCAGGCACTGCGCGCCACCAGCGCATCGGTGGAGCGCACCGCCGCCAATGCCGGCACGTCGATCCAGCGCAGGTCCATCTCGTAGCCTGTGCCCCACAGCAGCAGGTCGGCAGCCACCGTTTCGCCGCTGCCGAGCGTGACGATGCGACCGGCGATGGAGGCAACCTGGCCCTGCAGCCGCCGCAGGCTGCCGAAGTGGGCCAGCATGCGCGGGCGGCCCGGGATCAGCTGGTCCTTCAAGACGTCGAAAGGCTGCTGCGGCATGATCGATTCGATGCCGAACTTCGTATAGCGCGCCCGCATGTCGGCATCGAGGGCCGCGCTCTGTTCCGACGCCGATGCACCACTGGCCTGCAGCCTTGCAAAGCCCCGCACGCTGCCGGCGATGTGCTTGGGTTTGCCGGTGGGCACAAACCATTTCAGGCCCCGGTAGACCCAGGTGATCTGGCGGGCGCCGTGTTCCAGGCACTGCTCCAGCAAGTCGAAGGCCGACGCGCCTCCGCCCACCACCAGCACATCGCGCCCGCGCAACAGCGTGGGGTCGTGCAGCGCGCTGGCATGCCACTCCTGCACCGACGACGCCCGCCGATCGACGGGCGGCACCACGGGCCTGTTGTGCGCACCGGTGGCGGCCACCAAATGGCGCGCATGCACCACACCGCCGGGCGTGTGCAACTGCCAGCCTTCGGCGGTGGCGCAGGCGCGCTGCACGGGTGTGTTCAGCCGTATGCCGCCGGCCAACCCGAACGTGCTGACCCAGGTTTCGATGTTGGCCAGCACCTGCGGCTGCAGCGCACCTTCCAGCGGCACACCGGCCAGCGCCCAGTCGGCAGGGCTGATCTGTATGTCCTGCCAGGCCGGCAGCGTGCGCCACAAGCCGCCCACCGCCGGGGCCTTTTCGAAAACGAGCGCCTGCAGTCCCGCGCGCCGTGCGTAGTGCAGGTGCACCACGCCGGCCAGGCCAGCGCCGACGATGGCCACGTCCAGCGGCAGGGCGCCCGGGTCGGTATTCGATTGGTCTGACACCCTGGTATTTCACACCACACCGAGGCCCGCCGCTTGGCTTCAGCTTCTTCGGCCCGCCGGGCCTGGCAGATCCTTTGCGCGCGCAGGGGGTGAACCGGGGTTGTGGACCGGCGCTGGCGGCCAGCCCGGGTTGATGCGACGAGGCTTGCAGCGAAGAACAAGCCGCGGCCTTCTCTGGCCGCGGCCTTGCACAGCAAGCGCCACGGTCAACCGATCTGCGCGGCGTACACCACCAGCTCTTCCGCCGCAGCACCCAGGTCGTGCCCGGCATAGCGGACGGGTGCCGGCACCTTCACGCGTGCCGGCGGCACGGCTTCGCTGCCCTCGCCCACCAGCGCTGCCATCTCGCCCATGGCGCGCGCCTGGCGCAGTTCGGCCAGCACCTGCGCACGGGTGCGAGCGCCGGGCATGTCGCCATACGGCTGTTCAATGGCGTAGCCCGCTTCGCTGTGCAGCACGGCGGCCTCCACACCCCGGCGCGAGGCCACCATGGCGGCCCGCACCTCGGCACGCGTGAGCGTGGAGATCTGCACCTGGCGCGCCAGGTGGAACGAGCCGCTGTCTTCACCGTCCATCGCGCCGAGCTCGCCACTGGAACGGGCCGCCACCAGTTCAGCCACCACTTCGGCGCGGCTGCGCGGCGCTTCGGTGTCGGTGGCACGTGCTGCACCGAGTTGCGTGAGCGCCATCGCGGCGGCAGCCGTCAGATTCAGGATCTTGCTCATATCGACTCCCATGTTGGGCACCCGGGTTTGAGGAGTGGGCCCCGCTGGATGCCCGAAGGCGGGGCCCGGTGATGTGAAGATTAGGCGCGGGCCGACCGAGGAACATCCCACGCCGAGGTGAGAGCGGGGGCTTGGCGTCGTCAGGCCTGATGACGGCGCCGTGGCGGTATCGCGTTGGCCAGCTCCGTGCGTTGCAGCGGGGGCGCAGCCCGTCAGCGTCAACAAGCTTGTGTACGCAACGGCGTGCTGCAGCGGGAAAACCATGCTTGCGGTCGGCTGCGCGATGTATCTTCGCGAAGTCTTCAATCAGCGCCTGCGACCCGTGCAGGCGCTGCCCTTCCGGGGTCGGCCAGCGCAGCCCCCCGGCCTGTCCATCCTCCCCTTGGAGAGACCGTTGACTCAAAGCATCGCTCTGGGCGCCATCGAGATCCGCCCGCTGCAACGCCAGTTGATCGTGAATCAACAAGCGGTGGCCGTGGGTGCGCGTGCCTTTGACCTGCTGCTGGCGCTGGTGGAGCGGCGCGACCGGGTGGTGTCGAAGAACGAATTGCTCGATCTGGCCTGGCCCGGCCTGGTGGTTGAAGAGAACAACCTGTCGGTGCAGATCTCGTCGCTGCGCAAGCTGCTCGGAGCGGGCAGCATCGTCACCGTGGCGGGCCGCGGCTATCGTTTCGTCGACGCCGTCAACGACGACGTGCCGACTCCGCCGGCCAGCAGCGAAGCCGGCAATCACATCGTCCGCCGACTGGCGGCCGTGGTCTTTGCCGACCTCGTGGGCTGGGCCAATCTGTCCGCAGCAGCGCACACCGAGGCCACTGCCAGCGCCTGGAAGGCAATGCGCGCGGCGCTGATCGAGCCCAGCCTGCAAGGCAGCGGCGGGCGCGTGCTGGAACTGGCGGCCAGCGGCGTCTCGATCGAATTCGGCAGCACCGTGGAAGCGCTGCGCTGGGCGCTGGACCTGCGCCAGCGCGTCGACCACTGGCCGGTGCCGCCTGTGCTGCCGCGGCTGCAGCTGCGCTTTGCCGTGCATGTCGATGAGGTCGTGGTCGACGATGGCAAGCTGGTGGGCGACGTGGTGCAGACCGTGTCGCGCCTGCTCGACGGTGTGACGAGCGCGCAGATCGTAGTCACTGAGGCCGCGCGCAGCCTGGCCAGCAGCAAGTTGCCGGTGCGCTTTCGTCCGCTGGGCGTGCTGAAACTGCGCGGCGATGATGCCGAACCCACGGCCCTGTACGCCGCCGAGCCCGTGCTCACCAGGGGCCCCGACGCCAGCACGCAGCCGCACCTGCTGTGGGAACGCCGGCCTTCGCTGGCCGTGCTGCCCTTCGTCACCGATGACGGCGTGGACCGTTACTTCGGCGAAGGCATGACCGAAGAGATCATCGCGCTGCTGTCGGCCAACCGGGCGCTGTTCGTGATTGCACGCAGCTCGACGCTGCGCTACGGCGGCAGCAGCGCCAGCCCGGCCGCCATCGCCGCCGAACTGGGGGTGCGCTACCTGCTCACGGGGGCCGTGCACCGTGCGGGCGAGCGGCTGCGCATCGTCGCGCAGCTGGTGGAAGCGGCGCCGGGCCGGGTGCTGTGGGCCGACCGCATCGAAGGCGGCAACGAAGAGCTGTTCGTGATGCAGGCCCGCATCGCGGCCAACATCGCCGCGGCCATCGATCCCCGGGTGCTCGAAGCCGAGATCGAACGCGTGTGCAGCCAGCCCACGCAAAGCGCATCCGCCTACGACCAGGTGCTGCGCGGCCTTTCGCTGCTGTACACCTTTCGCGCCAGCGACTTCGAAGCCGCAGGCCAGCACTTCCGCCAGGCGCTGGAGGCCGACCCTCGCTACGCCCAGGCCCATGCATACCTGGCCTGGTGGCACAACCTGCGCTTTGGGGAGGGCCGCAGCCCGCTGAGCAGCGAAGATGGCCGCATGGCCGAAACGCACGCCCAGCGCGCACTGGAAATCGACCCCCGCGATGCCGTCTCGCTGTCGGTGGCCGGGCATGTGCAGTCGTTCATGAAACGAAACTTCGTCGCGGCGATGGAGATGTTCGACCAGGCGCTGGAACTGAACCCGAGCTGCGCCACGGCGTGGGCGCGCAGCGGCACCACGCTGGCCTATCTGGGCCAGGGTGAAGAAGCGCTGCAGCGCGTGCGCAGCGCGACCCGGCTGAGCCCGTTCGACCCGCAGCGGTTTGCGTACTACACCACCAACGGCACGGCGTGCATCGTGGTCGGCCGCTACGACGAGGCTGCGGGTTGGCTGGGCAAGGCGCACCGCCTGAACCCGGGATACCGCGCCGCCTTGCGGCAGTTGGCGGCGGCGCTGGCACTCAGCGGCGACCAGCAGGAAGCGCGCGCCATGGCGCAGCAGCTGCTGCAAGAAGAGCCCGACTTTCGCGTCTCGACCTTCTGTGCCTGGTATCCGCTGCAGGAACCGCACCTGTCGCAACTGGCCGAGGGCCTGCGGCTGAGCGGACTGCCGCACTGAAGGTCCAGGCACCCGCGGCTTCACACCACCACCGGCACGCAAGGCCGGGCTTTTCAGGAGAGCAACATGGCAATGGGACAAGGACAAGGACAAGGACAAGGACAAGGACAAGGACAAGGACAAGGACAAGGACAAGGACAAGGACAAGGACAAGGACAAGGACAGGGACAGGGACAGGGACAGGGTCAAGGCCAAGGTCAAGGTCAAGGTCAAGGTCAAGGCCAAGGCCAAGGCCCGGGCTACAACGCAGGCCTCACCGGCGCCGGCATGGGCAGCGGCAACGGATTTGCCGGCGGCTACGGGTCGATTGCCCGCAGCGCCTATGCCACGCCTGCCAGCCTGGACTTCAAGCCGCTGGCGGCCGACTTCCTGGTCGCCAGCGGCGATCTGGCCTACCCGACCGATCTGCGCATCAACCCGCACCACTTCAACCCGCCGCTGGCCTGGCGCAGCGAAGACTGGGACCCGGGGCTGCGGTTCTGGGCCCTGCCCTTCGACGACAAGCTGACCGAATGGCTGCAAGACCTGAACCTGGCTGCGCCTGCCGTGATGGCCGCGCGCGAATTTGCCACCGAACACACGAAATGGACGCATGCCGGCACCACCTTGAAAAACCAGATCAAGAACCTGGTGGACGCGGATTGGCTGAAACTGCCCGACGTCGCCTGGTCGGTCGACAGCCCTGACGCGGGCACCACACCGGCCACCGCATGGGCCAAGATCGAGAGCGAGCTGGAGGAATTGGAAGCCTTGATGCAGGACTCACGCCAGGCCTATCTGGCCGAGGGCTGGGCGCAGGCTGACGCCATACCGGCGTACTTCATGCAACTGCTGCAGCTGGATCCGAACGCAAAGCCCTGGACCGCGGAGTTGGTGCGCTGCGGGCTGTCCATCGGCAACGTGGCCTACATGTACTTCAAGGCGCGTTGCCAGCGCGTGCGCCCGTCGTTCCTGTGCCCCGGCCTGATGCCCAGCTTCGGCCCGCCGCAGCACCCGGCGTTCCCGAGCGGGCACGCTTTTCTCGGCCACTTCCTGGCGCTGTTGCTGCTGGAAATTCCCGGCGTGGCCGATCGTTACGGGCTGGACATCGACGTCAGCGAAGGTCCGGGCCGCAAACCCATCTGGTCCGAATACCGCAACGACGTCAAGTTGAACGGCCCGCTGCTGTGGCTGGCGGCCCGGCTGGCGCGCAACCGCGAACGCCTGGGCTTGCACTACCCGTCGGACAGCAGCGCCGGGCGCCACCTGGCTGGCGGCATCTGGAACGGGTTGTTCTACGAAACGCCTGCGAAGCTGATAGCGGCGCCCACGCTGCACCGCGTGCTGGCCCGCGCCCGCGCCGAGTGGGTCTGATGGCACAGGGCGCAGCCGGGCCAGCGCCGGCGGGCACCGTGGTGGCGCTTCAGCCCAGACGCAGCACGCTCAGGCCGAGGTTGTTGTCGCCGGCCACCAGGTCGGTCAGCGCTGCGGGGTCGGTGGGTGGAATGCCTTTTGAGCACGGCAGCCCTGCAGCGGTGTCGAGGTTGGATCGGTCGGCCACACAGCTGACCTGGGCCAGCACCAGATAGGCGCCCACGCGGCCATCGGCAGCAAAGCTGAACGGTGCCGTCGCCTGCGCATTGATGTCGGCGCTGAAGGGGGGCAACAGGTCCAGCGCGGTCCACACCAACGGCGCGACGCCCGCCGGGGCCACCCAGCAAGTGGCCTGCACGGCCCACGCGGGCTGACTGCCGCGGTTGCGCACCACCAGTCGCACCGTGGCACCGTCGGCCCACAACGCCTCGGGTGCGGCGTGCCACAACGGCGCGGTGCCGTCGGGGTCTTCGCTCCAGTCCAGCGGCACCGGTGCATAACCACCGGTTTCACGGGCGCCCAGGCCCGGGATGTGGATGTCGACAGGCGGTGGCAGCCCTGGCCCTTCCACCACCTCGGCAGGGTCGGCGGTGGCATAAAGCCCCTGGTTCTCGAAGGCCCAGCGCACCACCTTGTGCGCAGCGCCACCACGGCGCTTCAGCAGCCCGGCGGGCTCACCCAGCGGGGTGGTGTCGATGGACCAATCTCCGGTGCCGGCGTCGGCATCGATCAAGGCGGAGACAAACGCGTCGGCGGACTGCGCCGGTACCACCGTGGCCGGCCCCAGCAGCTGTGTGGCCCGCATCACCAGGTACACCGTGTAGTGGGATGCGCGGCGGCGCGATGCCGGATCATTGCCCGGGTAGCCGCCCAGCGCGTCATACAGCGTGAACAGCGCCGACGACATCAGCTGCTCTTCGAAGTAGTCGCTGTACAGATGCGGCAGCAGCGCGCCGCGGGCCTGGCGGCGGCGGCTGCGGCGCCCACACCAGCACCAGCCCAGACTGGCGCGCCGCCCGTGGCTGCGCGGCGCGCGCACGAACGGAAAGGTGAGCATGCGCAGCCGGCGCTGACCGGCGTCCACGGGGTCGGCCGGGTTGCCCTGCGGTGCACCGGGGTCGGCCACGATGGCGGCCAGCGCGTCGCCGGCGCTGTGGGCAAATCGAAACTCCAGCTCTCCGGTGCTGGCCAGCAGCAGCACATGGCCGAATTCGTGCCAGGCCCAGCGTGCGTCGGCGGCCAGCCCCAACGGCTGCGCGCGCAAAGCCCCGGCGTCGTTCGGCTCCAGCGGCCGGTGCGTGAGGTTGGCAGCGCCAAAGCCCACCTCAATCTGCGGCCAGTCGGCGGGCACATAAGGCGCCGTCAGCGGGGGCGTGATGCCGGTCGGCCGCACCTGGGCGTTCACGCTATGGCCGTCGGGCGCGGCGTTGAAGCGCGCACGGTGGCGCAGCAGCAGCGGCAGCCGCGCCTGCTTGAAGATGTCGACGGGCGGCAGCCCGTAGATCTGCAGGCGACCGAAGAACTCGCGCGCGCGCTGGCAGGCGTGCACAGCCGCCAGACGGTCGCTGCGCAGGGCCAGCGGCGCGTCGGGCACCGTCTGGTTCTGGTTGGGGCTTGCCGTCGGGTTGCCGACCCGGCTTTGCAGCACGACAAACTGGGTGCCACCCGCGTCGTCGATCACATCCTTGTGGCCCGCCGGCAGGCCCAGGTGGTCGGGCATCGGCACCGGCACCGTGCGCAAGGCGTCCAGCCGCGCAGCCTTGGCCGTGGGTCGCAGTGGCCAGGGGTCGGTGCCAAGGGCCCTGGCCTGCGCCGTGACGCCGGTGACCTGTTCGACCTGCTGCCAGTGTTGCACGTTGGCGGCGACGCCCTCGCGGGGCGGCTGGTAGCGCGCCGTCCAGGCGTAGACCCGCGCGGCCTCACCCAAGCCGCGGCTGGCCTGGCCTTGCAGTCGATAGCTGTCAGCACCGATTTGGCGATAGCCGGTGACACTGAGCGCCGTATCGGCATAGCCTTGACGGCCGCCGATGTCCAGCGCCGCCCCATTCAGCAGACCAACCAGCCAGTCATTGGCCGTGTCAGACTTGTCCTTGCTGGCGCTCGCCGTCAGGCGCAGCGGCGCTCCGCCGGAGGCTGCATCGGGCAGCACGGCCTGCGCCAGTTCAGACGCGCTGAGGCCGGTGATCCGAACGCGGTGCGAACCATTCACCGCCGCGTCCAGGTGCAACACCACGCGCAGCCCGGACTGCAGGCCGCCAACACGTTGGCCGCCGGGGCCGCGCGACCGATGGGCGGCCAGCAACACCAGCGTGCGGTCCACCGCCCCTTCTGGCGCGCCGGGGTGGCGCTCGACCCAGAACGACAGGCGCGGGTCGCTGCGGCCGCTGCTGCCCCAGCCGATGTCGAGCCAGCCAAAACCGGTATCGCTGGCCTGGTTCACCAGGCGCTGCGCTACCGCACCCAACTCGACAAGGGCGGCCGCGCGCGCGAAGTAGCGGCTGGCCACGTCGCGCAGCGCGGCCTCCAGGCCCTCGGCGTCGGCGCTGACCGTTTCGGTGTACGGGTGGCTGGTGTGCCTGAGCAAGGCCACCTGCGGCACACCGTTGCTGTCGAGCAAGCGCTCGACATGCACGGTGGATGTGCTGGCCTGCCACTCGTTCTGGTCGATGCCCTTGGGCTGCTGGTGCTTGGTCATGGTCGTCTCCTTGGTGCGCGCCCGCTCCGCTGTGGTCGTGAATGTGCCACCAAGCGCATCACTGCGCCGTGGGGGACGCCGCGCTCTCGGCCACCTGCACCTCCGAGTCCGTGGCCAGGGCATGCGCTACGGCGTCTTCGGCACAGCGGCGCCGCGCCGCGGTACCCAGCACGTCGTTACAGCGCGCCATCAGCTGCAGGTTGGCCTTGGTCGGCGTCAGCCAGGGCATGCGCGACACCGAATCGAACATCACGGTCACCAGCGACACCACCACGGTGCCGACCATCACCCCGACCACGCCCACCAGTTGGCGGCGGCGGGCGCGCTGGGCTTCCCAGCGTTGGGACATCGAAGTCGTCTTCATCATCATCTCCTTGAAGTTGAAATTCCATTCACAGGGGCCGGCATCAAGCGGCCGCGGGCAGCACGTTGTCGCGGTGGCGGCAGCCCGCACCCGCCGCGCTGCCGCCGGCCATGCGCAGCGCACTGGCAATGGGCGGCATCTCGGCCGCGCGGATCAGCAGGCCATCGATGCTGCGAGCGTCCAGCTTGTCGCGGATCGACGAGATCTGCGTGCGCACCGTCGACAGCGCCACCCCCAGCGCGTCGGCTATCTCGCGCGGTGCACGGTCCTGCACCAGGCCCGCCAGCACCCGGCGCTCGGCAAGCGTCAGCTTGTAGGCATTGGCCAGCATCTCCAGACCGAGGTCGGAACACGGGCGGCGGCGGCCCAGCACCAGCAGGGCGCAGGTCTCGTCACTGTCAGCCGGCTGCAGCGGCATCACCGACACCAGCAAGCGGTCTTCGCCGTGGCCCAGACGCAGCAGCTCGCGCCGGCCCTTGAACACGGCCTGCCGCACCGCGGTGTCGAGCTCAGCGGCGTGCTCACCCACCGCCTGCAGCCGCTCGTCTGTGCTGCGCAGCACCCGTTCCGCGGCCAGCTCGCGCAGCGCAGCGCGGTTGGCAAAGTGCACCTGGCGGCGCCCGCCGCAAACAATCAGGCCGCACTCGATTTCGTCCACCAGCATCCAGCGCAGGCTGTCGACAAGGCCCTGGGGTGCCGGCGCTGTGACGGCTGATCCTGCATCTGGGGCCGCCCATGCCGGCTGCGACGGGTAAAGGTGGCGCACGGTCGATACGGAGTCAAACATTTTTTTTCCTCTCCTGGGTGGTGGCGCCTGGGACGGAGGCCGGCTGCCACAGGCAAGGCGTGGATGCCCTGCCATGGGGTGCACTGTGCCGGCCATGCCGCTGAAAGTCCTTTGCCGAGCGCTAAGCGACCTTAAGAACGCCTAAATCTCGTGCGGGTGCCGCGCGACGACCCGTCCGGTGGTGGCGCAGACCTCGCTACCGGTGGCTATGACCTCCACCCACGCCGGCGCGAGCAGCCTGGCGATGCTGGGGATAGGCCCGAGGGCACGGCCGGTGCAGACACGCTACCCTCATGCGCCAAACCCTGGCACTGGAGCCTTCCTTGAACGACCTCTTTTCGCTGGCCGGCCGTACCGCGCTCATCACCGGCGGCTCACGCGGCATCGGCCGCATGATTGCGGCCGGCTTGCTGAAGGCCGGCGCCACGGTCTACATCTCGTCGCGCAAGGCGGCGGCTTGTGACGCCACGGCTGCAGAGTTGTCGGCGCTGGGGCGCTGCGTGTCGCTGCCAGCCGATGTGTCCACCGAAGCCGGCATGCACGCGCTGGTGGCGGCCTACACCGCTCGCGAATCGCACCTGGACATCCTGGTCAACAACGCCGGCGCGGCGTGGGGTGCACCCTTCGACGAATTCCCTGAATCGGGCTGGGACAAGGTGGTGGACCTGAACCTGAAGAGCCCGTTCTTCCTGACCCAGGCGCTGCACGCAAGCTTGAAGGCCGGCGCGGCGCGCGGGCACTGCGCCAAGGTCATCAACATCGCGTCCATCGACGGCGTGTCGGTGAACCCGCAAGAGACCTACAGCTACGCCGCCAGCAAGGCCGGGCTGATCCACCTGACGCGCCGCATGGCGCTGCACCTGGCGCCCGAGAACATCGTGGTCAGCGCCATTGCGCCAGGCGCCTTTGCGTCCGACATGAACAGGGTCGCGCGTGACCACGGCGACGAAATCGCACCGCGCATCCCGGCGCGGCGCATCGGCACCGACGACGACATGGCCGGTGCGGCCATCTACCTGGCGTCACGCGCCGGCGACTACGTGGTCGGCTCCACCCTGGTGGTGGACGGCGGCGTGACGCATGCACGCGGCTGACCAACCACCCCAACTGGAGCGCACGATGAGCACAATGACTTACGCCGAGTTCGAAGCCGAGGCCCGCGCGCGGGGCTACGACGAGGTGCTGGAACGAGTCTGGCCGCCCGGCCAAATCGTCGGCACCCATGCGCACCCGTTCGAGGTTAGCGCGCTGGTGGTGCAGGGCGAACTCTGGCTGAGCTGCGATGGCGACGCACGCCTCCTGAAGGCCGGCGACCGCTTCGAGCTGGCGATGGACACGCCGCATGAAGAGCGCTACGGCCCCGAAGGCGCGACGTTCTGGGCCGCCCGCAAGCACCCCAGTGCCTGATACCCGGCGAGGACTTGCAGCGGCGACTGGGCCTGTCTCAGAACGGCGCACCTGCAGCGTTTACCTGAAGTAACAACAAGTCGGAGAGGCAGGGCTCGATGAGCGGGCACGAGGCGCTCGATTGAGGGGGCGGCAGGCCAGATACCTGAAACGTCTTGCCCACTGACCGCCCAGCCGTGCCACACTGCCTGCAGTCTTGTCCATCCTCAGGCGTACAGAACATGCAAGCAGTTTCAGTCCCGACCCTCCGACACGCGGCAGTCTGTGCGGCGGCCGTTGCACTGTCCGTCGTTGCCACTTCAGCGGGCGCCGTCTTGCTCAACACCGTTTCGGTTGAGCTGATCGCACCCGTTGGCATCGAGTCCGATAGCACCCCATTCACACTGAGTCAGGCGGCCCCGCTGGCCACGGGCGTGCTGGCCAGCAACCTGGGAGGGGTGGGCCTTATCAGTGGATACATGCTCAACAACGAGCAGATCACCTTCAGCGGAAACTCCATCCTGATCCGTGTTGCCGCAGGGTCAACCGACGGCCTCAATCCAGGCTACGGGTCAGGCGCTCGCTACCAGCTGAACGACCTTGCCGTTGTGGGTCAGGTCATCACCGGGTTCACTGCCTACGCCTTCGATGGCTACGGCACCACCGGCACGTTCACGGGGCTGAATGCCGGGGTGCTTCCCAGCTCGCTGGTTCAGCTGGGGGTCAACGCCACCTAGCTCAGTTTCAAGCTCGACAACACGCTGACCTTCGTCGACCGTGGTCTCGGGGGCAGTTTCAACTACGCCGAATTCCGCATCGATTTGCTGAGCCAGCCGGTCCCCGAGCCCGGCAGCTGGCTGCTGATGCTCGCCGGGGTGGCGGGGGTGACGGCCCGCCGTCGTTCGCAGCGTGTGTGACGCGCTGCTGGCCGCGTCTGCGATGCTGAAGCTGCAGGATTTTTCGCCGCTGCGCGGCGACCACTTCGAACTGAACGCGTGCGACCAGGGTCTGCTTGCGGTGTCCCTCGTCGAAGCCCACGCGCTGACCTCACACCCGAGCGCGCTGCGGGCATCTTTCTCCCTGGTGTTCGAGGGCCCGGCCCAACCGCTGCTGCCGCAGGCCACTTATGGAGTGACGCACCCGACCCTGGGGGCGCTCGACATCTTTCTCGTGCCGGTGGCCCGCAGCCCGGCCGGCATCCGCTATGAAGCGGTATTCAACTGACGAGGTCAACCATGGCTGAACCGTTCCTGGGTGAGATCAGGCTGATGTCATTCAACTTTCCGCCCAAAGGCTGGGCCTTGTGCAATGGCCAGTTGCTGCCCATCAACCAGAACCAGGCCTTGTTTGCATTGCTGGGCACGACTTATGGCGGCGATGGCCGGGTCACCTTCGCGTTGCCGGACCTGCGGGGGCGCAGCCCGTTGCATGCCGGTGCAGGCATCACGCTGGGCGAGAGAGGCGGCTCGGACAGCCACACCCTGACCGCCAACGAAATGCCAAGCCACACCCATGCACTCGCCGCCAGCAGTGACGTCGCCAACACCCATCTGCCGGGCGCTGCCCTGCCGGCGGGCAAACCGCGGGGCGGCATCAATCGCTATGCACCGGCGGGCAGTGGCGACAGCACGATGCACGTCGGCTCGCTGACCCGTTCAGGGGGAGGCCAACCCCACGAGAACCGGCAACCTTTTCTGACGCTTACCTTCGCGATTGCGCTGCAGGGCATTTTCCCCTCGCAATCCTGAAGTCCCCCCACCGGAACAGGAGCTTCCATGGCCCAACCCTATGTTGGCGAAATACGGCTGTTTGCCGGCAACTTCGCGCCCGCCGGCTGGCTGTTCTGCCACGGCCAGCTGTTGTCCATCTCCGAAAACGAAACTCTCTTCCAGTTGATCGGCACCACCTACGGCGGCGACGGGCAGAGCACTTTCGCCATGCCCGACCTGCGCGGCCGCGTGCCGCTGCATGGGGGCAATGGCTACGGTCTGGCAGAAACCGGCGGCGTAGAGACCGTGACGCTGACGTCGGCGCAGGTACCGGCCCACAACCACGCACTGCGGGCGAGCTCAGCCGCGGGAACCGGCAGTGGGCCCGGCAATGCGCTGCTGGCGGCCACCGGCAGCGTCAACAGCTACGGCAGCGGCAATGCCGACCAGTCGATGACCGCCGGGGCTTTGTCGTCGTCAGGCAGTTCTCAGCCGCACGACAACATGGCGCCCTTCCTGGCCGTGAACTACATCATTTCGTTGTTCGGGATCTTCCCGTCGCCCAGCTGAGGAGCCGTTCATGGCAGACCCTTTTGTAGCCGAAATCCGCATCTTCCCTTTCAATTTCGCGCCCCAGGGCTGGGCTTTCTGCAACGGGCAGCTCATGCCGATTGCTCAGAACACCGCGCTCTTTTCGTTGCTGGGCACCAACTTTGGCGGCAATGGCGTGTCGAACTTCGCGCTGCCAAACCTGCAGGGCAGGTTCGCTTTGGCCCCAGGCCAGGGACCGGGGCTGAGCCCGCGCGACCTGGGAGAAACCGGCGGCAGCGCGACCGTCACGCTGCAGCCCGGCCAGGTACCCGGCCACACGCACCAGTTGATGGCCACCGCATCGGCCACCAGCCCCAGCCCGGCCAACGCGGCGCTGTCGCAAGCCCTATTGCCACCCTCGACCGCCGTGCCGGTGTATCGCAACAGCGCCAACCGGGTGCCCATGGCGCCCGACGCCGTGGGTGTGGCTGGCGGCAGCCAGCCGCACAACAACCGTCAACCCTATCTGGCGCTGCATTTCTGCATCGCGCTGCAGGGCGTCTTCCCCCCTCGTTCCTGAGAGACCAGGCGCGCATGAAACACTGGCTGCAACCGGTGACGCCGAACGACCGCGAACTGCTGCTGGAGCTGTATGCCAGCACGCGCGCCGACGAACTGGCTTTGACGGACTGGTCTGACGCCCAACGCCTGGCCTTTGTCGAGATGCAATTTGATGCGCAGACGCAGCATTACAGCCGGCAACGCCCCCAGGCGGTCTGCCAGCTGATCGTGCTCGACGACCGACCAAACGAGGGTTCCAGGAAAGACCGCGCGGTCGGCCGACTCTGGGTCGACCGGGAAGGCGACAGCCTGCATGTGCTGGACATCACGCTGTTGCCGCAAGCCCGCGGCCAAGGCGTGGGCAGCGCGTTGCTGCGCGAGCTGATGGCCGAAGCGCAGCAGCAGGGCCAGCAGGTGACGATTTCGGTGGAGGTCCACAACCCGGCACGCCACCTGTACGAGCGGCTGGGCTTCAAGGCCCAAGGCGGCGTGCAAGGCATCTACCAGCGGATGGCGTGGAAACCTGCCCCGCTGCATCAGCTCGAACACCAGGAGTGACTGAGATGATGAACAAACGAGGATTCCTGCTCGGCGCTGCCAGCGCCGTTGCGGCTCCGCAGGTGCTGGCCACTGCGTCAACACAGTCCGGGGTGCTGGCGCCCGATGGCCTGCCGGTGCTGACCGACTGCCCTGGCCTGAGCGCCTGGAAGCCCTACGTGGGCCAAACCTTCGAGTTGAGCGACGGCGTGCACAGCTGGGCGGTGCTGCTCAGTTCGGCGGATGCACTGGAGGGGTCGGAGACGGTGGCGCGAACCGAGCAGTTCGTGCTCGGCTTCGGAATGCAGGGTGAAGCCCGCGTTCCAGCGGGTGTGCACAGCGTGCGCCATGCCAACGGACAGAGCACCCTGTTGTACCTGGCCGACGCGGGCTGCAAACGTGCTCAGTCGCTGCGTGCGGAGTTCAACCTGCTGAAGCAAACGGTCTGAACGGTGATCAGCGGCGGGCCGCCCCTGCGTTGTGGCGAGGCCCCGTTCGCACCTTGATCGCCAGCGACCGCGGCGAGCCAGACTGAGCGCCAAGCGCCCGTCTCAGCCCGCCGAGCCCACCACGCCATCGGCCTGCAGGCGGTCGATGTCAGGCGCCGCATAGCCCAGGCTGTGCAGCAGACTGCGGGTGTGCTCGCCCAGCGCGGGTGGCCCCGTGCGCAAGGGCAGCCGCCGGCCGTCCAGCGTCAACGGCAGCAGCGCTGACAGCGTGTCCACCGCGTGGCCCGCGCCGCTGGCGTCGGCCGGCACGTGCACCGGCGCCAGGCCGCCGGTGGCCAGCAGGTGGGGGTCGTCGAACAGGTCCTGCGGCCTGGTGATGGGTGCGTAGGGCAGGCCGTTGCGCTGGAAGCGCATGGCCAGTTCGGCGGCCGTCAAAGACCCGAACCGTTCGCGCAGCAGCGGCAACATCCAGTCGCGTGCACGCACCCGGTGGTTGTTGCTGGACAGCCGCGGGTCGGCCAGCAGGTCGTCGAAGCCAAACTCGCGGCAGAACAGCTGCCATTGCGTGTCGCTCACCGCGGCCAGGAAGATCTGCTCACCGCCGGCCACCGTGAACACGTCGTACACCGCCCAGGCGCTGATGCGGCTGGGCATCGGCGCGGCCGGTTGGCCCGTCACCGCAAACTGCATCATGTGCTGCGCCACCAGCAGCACGTTGTTCTCGAACAGCGCACTGCTCACCGACTGGCCCTGCCCTGTGCCCGTGCCGACGCGGTCGCGCTGGTTCAGCGCGGCCAGCACGCCGATGGCGCCGAACATGCCGCCCATGATGTCGTTCACGCTGGTGCCGGCGCGCAGCGGGCGGCCCTCGGGCCCGGTCATGTAGGCCAGGCCGGCCATCATCTGCACCACTTCGTCCAGCGCCGTGCGCTGGTCGTAAGGGCCGGGCAGGAAGCCCTTGTGCGACACATGCACCAGGCGCGGGTTCAGCGTGCGCAAGGCCGTTTCGCCCAGGCCCAGCCGCTCCATCGTGCCGGTCTTGAAGTTCTCGCTGAAAACATCGGCGCCGGCCACCAGCCGCAGCACGACCTCCAGCCCGCGCGGGCTTTTCACGTCCACCGCCAGGCTCTGCTTGTTGCGGTTGAACTGCGCAAAGAAGCCGGCGCCGCTGCCCAGCAAGCGGCGTGTGTTGTCGCCCGCCAGCGGCTCGACCTTGATGACCTCGGCGCCCAGGTCGGCCAGGATCAGGCCGCAGGTGGGGCCCATCACCATGTGCGTGAACTCGACCACGCGGATGCCTTGCAGGGGCAACGGCTTCGCGCCTGCGGCTTGAGCGCTGGAGTCTGCCGCTGGCTTCATGGCCTGTGCCTGACGCCGGTGGCGGCGACGAAACCGCGGGGCAAGCCGGCTTCGGCGGTCATGCCGTACAGCGGCTCGGCGGGCAGCCCGGCGGCCAGCGGCTGTCGCGCGGCCATGAGCTTTTCGATGTCGACGCCGGTCGCGATGCCCATGGCTTCGAACATGAACACCAGGTCTTCGGTGACCACGTTGCCCGAGGCCCCCGGAGCGTATGGGCAGCCGCCCAGGCCGGCCAGCGACGCGTCGAAGGTGCGCACGCCCACGTCGTGCGCGGCCAGGCAGTTGGCCAGGCCCAGGCCGCGCGTGTTGTGCAGGTGCGCCGCGCCGGCCTTGTTGCCGATGGCTGCAAAGAGCCGCTGGAACAGCCGGCGCACCTGCGCCGGGTGGGCCATGCCGGTGGTGTCCGACAACCCGATGTCGTCCACCCCGGCCTGCGCCAGCTGCTCGGCCAGCCGCAGCACGTCGCCTTCGGCCACGGCACCCTGGATGGTGCAACCGAACGCCGTGGAAATGCCCACCTCGATGGCCACCTGCGGCGCCTGTTCATCGCGCAGTGCCACGATGCTGCGCACCTCAGCCACCATCTGCTCACGCGTCTTGCGCACGTTGGCCAGCGAGTGCGCAGCGCTGGCCGACACGGGTATGGTCAGCTTGTGCACGCCAGCGGCCAGCGCCCCTTCGGCACCGCGCCGGTTGGGCACCAGCGCCATCACGGTCCAACCGGGCAGCCGCAGCGCGTGCCGCACCACGGCAGCAGCATCGGCCATCTGCGGCAGCAGCTGCGCCGGCACGAACGAAGCGACCTCGATCTCGCGCAGGCCGGCCGCGTGCAAGGCACTGATCCATGCGCACTTGGCCGCCGTGGGCATCACGGCCTTCACGCTCTGCAAGCCGTCGCGGGGGCCGACCTCGCTGATCAGCACCGCGTCAGGGGGCGACATCGCGCAAGCGCAGCAGCGCCCTGACAAAACCATGGTCGCTGCGCCAGCGCTCGCGGCTTTCATGCAGGTGATCGTTGAACACATCCACGCGCCGCACGTCGCCGATGGCGCGCTGCGACGTGGCCACGAATTCTTCGCTGACCCAGATCTGGTCCAGCAGTTCGGGCCAGCCCTGGTGCACATGGGAATAGGCCACGTCGCGCTTCAGCGCCGGGTCGGTCTGCACGTCCCAGGCGTGAAACAGCGCCGTGTCGCGCGTGCCCTTGTCGTAGCTGACAGCCTGGTTGGCGGCCATCATCTGGCTGGTCACCGAATGGGGGCTGTCGTTCATGTCGCCCAGCAGCAGCAGCGGTTCACGCGTGCGCTGCGTCACGCTCACCACCAGGCGGCGCAACGCGCAGGCTTCGGCAGCGCGCATCAGCAGCGAGCGCAGCGTGGCGCGCACCACCACGGCCGGGTCGTCGCGGTCTTCGATCACCTGGCCTTGTGCGTCTTGCAGGAACTTCGGTCGTTTGCTCTTCAGATGCACCACCAGCACCTGCACCGTCTGACCATGCTTGGTCTGCAGCCGGGCGCGCAGCACCGGGCGTTCGAAGCGGGTCTGCATGCCCAGCTCGGGCACCAGCACGTGGTCGGCGGCCTCGAACTGCGTGCTGGACTCCAGTTCGAGCAGCGGCAGCCGCGTCACCAGGCCCACCCGCGGCGTGCCGCTCGCACCCGCTTCTGCGCCCGGCGCCACTGCGGTCGTGTAGCGCAAGCCGCTGCCGTGCACCGCCGCGCGCAGTGACGACTCGTCCCACACCTCCTGCACGCCCAACACGTCGGCGTTCAGGCGGCCGATCTGTGCCGCCAGCCACGCCGTCTTGCGCTCGGCTTCGGTGGTGTCATAGGGGTCCTGGTTGGGGTAGTAGACATGGCCGGGCGCCGCGAGGTTCAGCAGGTTGCCGGTGGCCACCTGCAGCGTCAGCCACTGCACCTGCAGCGGCGTGGGCGGCGCGGTGACGGCCGCGGCTGGCGGCGTGAACGGGAGCAGGGGTGGGCTCGGGGCTGGCGGCAGGGCCAGCGGCGGTTCAGGGGGCAAGGTCATGGGTCCAGTATCGCAAGCGGCCGCGGCACAGCGAATGGTCCGCGCGATGCATCAGGGTTTGCGAGCATCACGGCACGATCATGCCGGGGCGCGCTGCTTCGTCTTGCAGCTGAGCGCCCACTATCCCGTGTGGTGGAGGCCCTGGCCAACGACGGCATGACGCTGCTGATGGTCACGCACGAGATGCAGTTTGCACGCAAGGTGGCCAACCGTGTGGTCTTCATGCACGCCGGTCGCATCCATGAAATGGGGCCGCCCGAGCAGTTGTTCGGCAGCCCGCAGACGGCGGAACTGCAGCAGTTCCTGTCAGCGCTGCACTGAGCAGCCGCAAGGCCCGCGTGCGCGCCCCACCCCGCCAAGGCGGGCCTCGACAGCGCCGCAACTACGCCGGCTCGGCCACCTTCAGCAACTGATCGACGTCGCGCAACAGCCGCGCGGCATCGAAGGGCTTGTGCCAGACGCGCTGCATCTGGTGCGCGTGCGCACGCTGCGCGGTCTGCGTCGTGGCGTCTGCCGTCAACAGCACCATCGGCACCGAACCCAGGTCCGGCAGCAGGCGCAGTTCGTCGGCCAGCTGCAGGCCCGACTGGTCCGGCAGGTTCAGGTCCAGCACCACCAGGTCCACCTTCTCGCGTGCCGCCAGCTCCATCGCCTCGGCGCCGTTGCGTGCCACCAGCAGTTTCACGCCCGGCCGACGCGCCAGGCAGGCCTCGAAGACGAGGATGTTGACCTCGTTGTCTTCCACGTACAGCAAGGCGCCCTGCAGATCGGGCTCTACTTCCAGCGCGCCGTAGCACGAATTCGCCGGCAGTTGCACCGGTTCTGCGGGCGCGTCCACCATCGGCAACCAGACCATGAATTCGCTGCCGACATTGGGCTGGCTGCGCACGTCCATGCGGCCGCCCATCAGCGCCACCAGCCCATGCGCGATGCTCAGCCCGATGCCGGTGCCCGGCACACCGCTGTGCTCGGCGCCCAGGCGGTTGAAAGGCTGGAAGAGCTGGGCCTGCTGCTCGGGCGTCATGCCCAGGCCGGTGTCCTGCACCACCAGCTGCGCGTCGCTGCCGCGGCGCACCAGGCGCACCACCACGCCACCGCCGCGGCGGTTGTACTTGATGGCGTTGCTGAGCAGGTTCAGCAGCACCTGGCGCATGCGCACCGGGTCGGCCTGCACCCACAGGTCGCGCACGCTGGGTGTGGGGGCCAGCGTCACTCCTTGGGCATCGGCCATCGCCGCCACGCTGCCGCGCACCATGGCCACCATCTCGGCCAGGTTCACGGGCTGGCACGACACGCGCATGTCACCCGCATCGATGCGGGACAGGTCCAGCGTCTCGTCCACCAGTGACAGCAGGTCCTTGCCGGCATCGGCGATGGTGCGCAGATGCAGTTGCAGCTGCTCGCTGCCTTGCCGGCCTTGCCCGCGCAGCATCTGCGCCAGGCCGAGCACGGCGTTCAACGGCGTGCGCAGTTCATGGCTCATGCTGGACATGAAACGGCTCTTCGCCCGGTTGGCCCGTTCGGCGTCGGCCTTGGCCTGCTTCAGCGCCGCCTCGGTGCGCTTGCGCTCGCCGATGTCGACCCCGATCTGATACGAAGTGCTGCGTTCCGAGCCGGCCGTGACGCAGAACTGCGTCATCAGCAGTTCGCGCGCGCTGCCGTCGGGGTGCATGAAGCTGGTCTCGAAGCTCACCGGCAAGCCGCTGGCCCGGATCTGCAGCATGCGCGCGTCATGGCGGTCGTAGCCCTCGTCACCGAGCAGCGTGGACGCATGCCGGCCTTCCAGTTGCAGCGACGCCGTGCCCAGCAAGGCAGCCGCAAGCTCGTTGCAGTAACTCAGGACGCCGTTGCTTTCGATGCGCAGCACCACGCCGGGGAAGGCGTCGAGCATGGTGCGCAATTCGGCTTCGCGCAGCGAAACGGTGCGATGCGCACGTTCGGACTGCCGCAACAGGCCGCGCAGCGCGGCTTCGCGGCTCGACACCAGTTGCTGCACGCTCTGCACCGGGTCGGTCTTCTCAGTCGGTCCGGCCAGGCGGCCCAGACCAGCCAGGCGCAGCACCTGTCCGGCCACACCGTACAGCACCGCGCAAAGCACCGCCTGTGCCAGCAACACGTTCAGCGCCAGCTCGCGCAAGCCCTGTCCAGCGGGCGCGCTCGACCACCAGGGGCACAGCGCCGCCACACCCGCCACGGCCATTGCCGCAGCCGCTGCCCAGCCCCGCGGCACGCACAGGAACAGCAAGACGTTCAGAAACATCAGCCACGCCGAGGCGCTGGCCACCGCATAGGGGTCCACGGGCACGCCGGCGCCGATAAACCATGCCTGCTGCAGGCTGCTCAGCATGTACAGCGCCAGCGCGGAGACACCCACGCGTTGCGCCGCGAGGACGCCCAGGCGCTCGCGGCGCACCGCCAGTGCCAGCACGCTGAACACCAGGCCGATGATGAGACAACCCCAGGTGTCGAACGGCCGTGAAACGCCGCTGACGGCTTCCAGCGCGGCCACCATGACCGCGGCCACGGCCAGCATTGCAAACAGCCGCTGCGCAGCGCTGCTGCTGATCAGCGACAGGGTCATGGCGGTGGTGGTGGGTGCTTTCATGGGATGGCAGCCATCATCACCGTGCGCGGTTCGGCCAAATGGCCAGTAAAGCGGCCCCTTTTGACGCCATCTCGACGCCGAGGGGCGGGTGCATCGACGCCGACCTGTGCTTGTGGTGGGGTTTCGGCGCCAGCCCTGCCTACCGTCCGCCCTTGCAAGCGCCGCACAGGCGGTGCCCACGCTCCTAGAATCGGTGACCCCGACCACTTCAGCCGGCAGCCCCCATGGACACCCGCACCTCGCCCTACCGCCTGCGCATCAACCTGCTGCGCGAAACACTGGCCCGCGAGCAGGTGCATGCGCTGCTGGTGCCATCGGCCGACCCGCACCTGAGCGAATACCTGCCCGGGCGCTGGCAGGGCCGGCAGTGGCTGTCGGGCTTCACGGGTTCGATGGCCACGCTGGTGGTCACCGCCGAACGCGCGGTGTTGTTTGCCGACAGCCGCTACTGGGTGCAGGCCGAGATCGAACTGGCCGGCAGCGGCATCGATCTGGAGAAGATCGCCACCGGCGCCTCGCTGGCACATGTGGACTGGCTGGCGCGCCACACGCCCCGTGGCGCAACGGTGGCCGTCGACGGCGACGTGCTGGGTCTGGCGCAGGCCCAGGCGCTGCGCAGTGCCCTTCAGGCCGCAGGCGTGACGCTGCGCACCGACATCGACCCGCTGGGCGCCGTGTGGCCCGACCGCCCGGCGCTGCCCGCGCAGCCGGTCTACGAACACCTGCCACCGCAGGCCACGCAGAGCCGCGCCGAACGGCTGGCGCTCGTGCGCCAGGCGATGGCGGCCCAGGGCGCCAGCCACCACCTGCTGAGCACGGTGGACGACATCGCCTGGGTGACCAACCTGCGTGGCAGCGACGTCAGCTACAACCCCGTGTTCCTGGCCCACCTGCTGCTGGACCTGAGCGGTGCCACCCTGTTCGTGGGCGCCGGCAAGGTCGACGCTGCACTGGCGGCGCGGCTGGCCGCCGACGGCGTGCGCCTGGCCGACTATGCCGCGGCGGCTGCGGCGCTGGGCGCACTCGGCGCCGGCCAGGTGCTGCTGGTCGACCCCAAACGCGTGACCTTCGGCGTGCGCTGCTGCACAGGCGCAGCCTGCGAGGTGGTGGAGGCCATCAACCCCAGCACGCTGCTGAAGAGCCGCAAGAGTGCGGCCGAGGCTGCGCAGGTGCGCCAGGCCATGGCCGAAGACGGCGCCGCGATGTGCGAGTTCTACGCCTGGTTCGAAGCCGCGCTGGCCGGCGGTGAAACCATCACCGAGCTCACCGTGGACGAACGCCTGAGCGCAGCACGCGCGCGCCGCCCCGGTTTCGTGGGCCTGAGCTTTTCCACCATCGCCGGTTTCAACGGCAACGGCGCGCAACCGCACTACCGCGCCACACCCGAGTCCTTTGCCGTCATCGCCGGTCCCGGTGCAGCAGCCAGCAGCGGGCTGCTGCTGATCGACAGCGGGGGCCAGTACCTGAGCGGCACCACCGACATCACCCGCGTGTGGCCCATCGGCAAGGTCAGCGCGGCGATGAAGCGCGACTACACGCTGGTGCTCAAGGGCACGATGAACCTGTCTCGTGCACGCTTTCCGGCGGGCACCGCCAGCCCCATGCTCGACGCGCTGGCGCGCGCGCCGCTGTGGCAGGAAGGCATCGACTTCGGCCACGGCACCGGCCACGGCGTGGGCTACTTCCTGAACGTGCACGAAGGCCCGCAGAGCATCAGCAAGGCCGTGCCTGACGCCCACATGGCGATGCAGCCCGGCATGATCACCAGCATCGAACCCGGTGTGTACCGCGCCGGCCAGTGGGGTGTGCGCATCGAGAACCTGGTGCTGAACGTGCCCGCGCGCACGCCGGAGGGCAGCACGTTTGCCGAGTTCCTGGAGTTCGAAACGCTCACGCTGTGCCCCATCGACACGCGCTGCATCGACCGCAGCCTGATGCGGGCGGACGAGATCGCCTGGCTCAACGACTACCACGCCACCGTGCGCACGCGCCTGGCACCGCTGGTGGAAGGCGCCGCACTGGCCTGGCTGCAACTGCGCACGCAGCCGCTGTGACGCCGGCATGGCCCTGGCCGCACCGGTATCTCCCTTGAAGACACGTTGAACGCCACCACGCTGCCCGCACTGGGCATCGACCTGGGTGGCACCAAGATCGAGGCGCGCCTGCTGGCGATGGACGGCACCGAGCTGTGGCGCCGCCGTGTGCGCACACCCAGCGGGGACTACGCGTCCACGCTGCAGGCCGCCACCGCGCTGGTGGAGGGCGCACGACAGGCCGCAGGCGACCAGGCCTTCACGGTGGGCGTGGGCACACCCGGCACCGAGACGACTTCTGGGCTGATGAAGAACTGCAACTCCAGCTGCCTGAACGGCCGGCCGTTGCGCTACGACCTGCAGGTGGCGCTCGGGCAGCCCATCAGGCTGGCCAATGACGCCAACTGCCTGGCACTCTCAGAGTCCATCGACGGCGCTGCCGCGGGCGCCGACGTGGTATTTGCCGTCATCCTGGGCACCGGCACCGGGGCTGGCATAGCGGTGCACGGCCGTGTGCTGCACGGCCCCAACGGGCTGGCCGGCGAGTGGGGCCACAACCCGGTACCCTTTGGCCGCCGCGGCGAAGACCCCGACTTCGAGTGCTACTGCGGCCAGCGCGGCTGCATCGAAACCTTGCTCAGCGGCCCTGGCATTGCGCACGACCACGCCTGGGTCTACCAGCAGCAACTGACAGGCGAACAGATTGCTGCCCGCGCCAGCGCCGGCGACCCCGACTGCATGGCCACGATGGACCGCCACACGCACCGTCTGGCGCGTTCGCTGGCCAGCGTCATCAACCTGCTCGACCCCGACGTCATCGTGCTCGGCGGTGGCCTGTCGCTGTTGCCGCACCTGTACCACCGCGTGCCCGCGCTGTGGGGCCAATGGGTGTTCAGCGGCGGGCTCAGGGAACCCGTGCGCACCCGGCTCGAACCGGCCAAGCATGGCGACGCCTCGGGCGCCCGCGGCGCGGCCTGGTTGTGGTGGCAGGGGTAGTCATTACTCCCTCTCCCTTCAAGGGAGAGGGCTGGGGTGAGGGTAAATAGTGGTTCCGTTAGGCTCTGCATCAGCGGCCCGATTCACCCTCACCCTAAGCCTCTCCCTGGCAGGGAGAGGGGACAATGCGGCAACTCGGCGGGCACAATTCGTGCATCAGAATTGGTAACCCAGTTACAGCCTGCGAGCCCCTATGCCACGCACCCAAGCACCGCCGCCTGCTGCCGCACAGCGCACCAAAAGGGGTTCCTCCCCCGCTGACAGCGACGCCGCGCAAAAGAACAAGCCGCTGGTCGAAGATATCCGGTTACTGGGTCGCATGCTGGGTGACGTCATCCGCGAACAAGAAGGCGCCGCCGCCTTCGAGCTCATAGAGCGCGTGCGCCAGCTCTCGGTGGCCTACCGGCTGAAAGCCGACGCCAGTGCCGGCCGCGTGCTCGACCGGCTGCTGAAAAACCTGTCGGCCGACCAGACGGTGACCGTCATCCGCGCCTTCAGCTATTTCAGCCACCTGGCCAACATTGCCGAAGACCGCCACCATGTGCGCCGCCGCGCCGTGCACGAGCGCGCGGGCGACCAGCAAGAAGGCTCGCTGGCGCTGGCACTGGAGCGGCTGCACCGTGCCGACCACCGCGCCGCCGACATCGCCGCCACGCTGAAGGAAGCCTACATCTCACCCGTGCTCACCGCCCACCCCACCGAGGTGCAGCGCAAGAGCATCCTGGACGCCGAACGCGCGGTGGCCGAACTGGTGGGCGCACGCGACGAGCTGGCCCTGCGCGGCACCGACATGCAGCGCGCCGACAACGAAGCGCTGCTGCGCGCGCGCATCACGCAGCTGTGGCAGACACGCATGCTGCGCACCGCCAAGCTGACGGTGGCTGACGAGATAGAAAACGCACTGTCGTACTACAACAGCACCTTCCTGCACGAGATTCCGCGCCTGTACCGCGAACTGGAACGCGCGCTGCACGGCCACGAGGTGGCCTCGTTCCTGCGCATGGGCCACTGGATCGGCGGCGACCGCGACGGCAACCCCAACGTCACCGCGGCCACGCTGTCGCATGCGTTGTCGCGGCAGGCCGAAGTGGCGCTGCGGCACTACCTGACCGAGGTGCATGCGCTGGGCGCCGAGCTGTCGATGAGCGGCACGCTGGCGCCAGTGTCGGCCGAGATGAATGCGCTGGCCAACCGTTCACCCGACCAGCATGTGCACCGGCTGGACGAGCCCTACCGCCGTGCACTGATCGGCGTCTACGCCCGGCTGGCGGCCACACTGCACCAGCTGACCGGCACCGAAGCGCTGCGCCACGCGGTGGCGCCGCAAGACCCCTACGGCCAGGCCGACGAATTCTTGCAGGACCTGCGCGTCATCGAACGCTCGCTGGCGTCACACCACGCGCAGGCGCTGGTCGGCCCGCGGTTGGCACCCCTGATTCGCGCCGTGCAGGTGTTCGGATTTCACCTGGCCACGCTGGACCTGCGCCAAAGTTCCGACCAGCACGAAGCCGTGATCGCCGAGCTGCTGCGCGTGGCCCGTGTGCAGGCCGACTACAGCGCGCTGGCCGAGCCCGAACGTCGTGCGCTGCTGCTGGCGCAGCTGAACGACGCGCGGCCCTTGCGCGTGCACGGCGCCAGCTACTCCCCGCTGGCGCAGGGTGAACTGGCGATCTTCGAAACCGCGCGCAAGGCCCTGGCCGCCTATGGCCGCGAAGCACTGCGCCACTGCATCATCAGCCACACCGAAGAGGTGAGCGACCTGCTGGAAGTGCTGCTGCTGCAGAAGGAGACCGGCCTGCTTACCGGCACGCTGGACGCGGTGGCAAGCGGCGACGGCGCCACGCCGCTGGCGGTGGCAGCGCTGATCACGGTGCCGCTGTTCGAGACCATCGGCGACCTGCGCCGCAGCGAGCCCATCATGCGCGAGTTCTACGCGCTGTCCGGCATCCTGGGCCTGGTGCAACGCAGCAGCGGCGAACAAGACGTGATGCTGGGCTACAGCGACAGCAACAAGGACGGGGGCTTCTTCACCAGCAACTGGGAGCTGTACCGCGCCGAGACCGCGCTGGTGGCGCTGTTTGCCGAAGTGGGCAGGCAGTGCGCCGCGGGGGGCCAAGCCGCCATCAAGCTGCGCCTGTTCCACGGCCGTGGCGGCACGGTGGGCCGCGGCGGCGGCCCCAGCTACCAGGCCATCCTGGCGCAGCCCCCGGGCACCGTGAACGGCCAGATCCGTCTGACCGAACAGGGCGAGGTCATTGCCAGCAAATACGCCAACCCCGAGATCGGCCGGCGCAACCTGGAAACGCTGGTGGCCGCCACGCTGGAGGCCACGCTGCTGCACCCCACGAAGACGGCACCCAAGGCTTTTCTGGATGCGGCCGCAGCCTTGAGCGAACACAGCTTCCAGGCCTATCGCAAGCTGGTCTACGGCACACCGGGCTTCACCGACTACTTCTTCGCCGCCACACCCATCCGCGAAATTGCCGAACTCAACATCGGCAGCCGCCCGGCCAGCCGCAAGGCCACGCGCGCCATCGAAGACCTGCGCGCCATTCCCTGGGGCTTTTCCTGGGGCCAGTGCCGCATGGCGCTGCCCGGTTGGTGCGGCTTCGGCTCCGCGGTGCAGCAGTTCGTTGCCGCAGGCGAACATGGGCCGCAGGTGGAACTGCTGCGCCGCATGCACAAGCAGTGGCCGTTCTTCCGCACGCTGCTGAGCAACCTGGACATGGTGCTGGCCAAGAGCGACCTGCGCATCGCGTCGCGCTACGTGGAGCTGGTGGAAGACAAGGCCGCCGCCAAGCGCATCTTCAATGCGCTGAAGGCCGAGTGGCAACGCGCCAACGACGCACTGACACTCATCACCGGCGAGCCGCAGCGCCTGCACACCAACCCGGCTCTGGCGCGCAGCATCGCGCACCGTTTTCCGTACCTGGACCCGCTGAACCACCTGCAGGTGGAATTGCTGCGGCGCTACCGCGGCCGCAGCGCCGCCGCGGGGCCGGTGAGCCCCGAGGTGGAACGCATGCAGCGTGGCATCCACCTGTCGATCAACGGCATCGCCGCGGGGCTGCGCAACACCGGCTGAGTTGGGGTCGTGAAGGTCCGGAAGGACCTTCTCGCCAGACGAAGCCCGGCGCGCGATTTCACGCGCGATGGCTGAGTCGGGACATGAAGGTCCGGAAGGACCTTCACGCCAGACGAAGGCGCGAGCGCGATTTCACGCGCGAGGGCTGAACGCGCGCCTCAGGCGTCGGGCCGCGCGGACGGTTGCCGCCGGCAGGTCACGAGGGCGTGCCCGCCAACGCAAACTTCACCGCCGCCACCTGACGTCGGGACACCGACAGCCACTCGTCCAGCGGCGCCACCCGCACGGCCCAGCCTTCGCTGGTGTCGGCCTTCGAAGTCATGGCTTCCTGTCGCAGTTCGAGTTCACGCATCGCCGACAACGCCACCAGCGCGTTGCGGTGCACGCGGATGAAGGCACCGCCCAGCGCCGCCAGCCGGTCTTCCAGCTCGGTGAGGCTGTCGTCGATCAGGTAGCTGGCATCGGCGGTGCGCAGCAGCACCTGCTTCTGGTCGGCGCGAAAGTACAGCAGCTCGGCCACCGGCAGGCGCAGCAGGCGGTCGCGTTGATGGATCACGAGCACCGCCTGCACAACGTCACCCGCAGGCAGCGGCGCCGCGTCCGCACCCGCTGCCGGCAGCGTGCGGTGCACGCGGTCTGCCACCCGTTGCAGGGCTTCGGCCAGGCGCTCGCGCCGCACGGGTTTGGTCAGGTAGTCCACTGCATCCAGCTCGAAGGCTTTCAGCGCGTGCTCGTCATGCGCCGTCACGAACACCACCGCCGGCGGTTCGGGCATCGCCCGCAGCGCCTGTGCCAGCTGCAGGCCGCTGCGGCCGGGCATGTGGATGTCCAGCAGCAGCGCGTGCACGCTCTGGCGGCCCATCAGCCGCAGGGCTTCGTCGGCGCTGGCGGCTTCGCCGGCCACCGCCCATGCCGCACCACCCGGCATGGCGCTGGCTTGCAGGTCGGCCACCAGCGTGCGCAGCCGCAGGCGCGCCAGGGGCTCGTCGTCCACGATCAGCAGCTGCATCGTCATGGCGGGATCAGAGGCTGAGATTTTTTCAGCGCTGGTTCAAGGCTGGCTCACGACCGGCTGCCTTCATGGTGCCGGCAAGGTGATGCGGGCGTGGAACAGGCCACCCCCGTCGTAGCCCTTGGCCGCGGGCTCGTGCCAGACATCGCACTGCGCGCCCACGTCGTGCAGCAGGCGCAGGCGCTCGCGCAGGTTGTGCAGCGCCATGCCATGGCCCGGGCTGCCGGGGTCGGCGCCCAGCGTGTTGGTCACCAGCACCACCACCTGGCCGCGCTGCAATTGCGCGCTGATGCTGATGTGCCCACCTTCGGGCGCTGGTTCGATGCCGTGGCGCACCGCGTTTTCCACCAGCGGCTGCAGCACCAGCGGCGGCACGCGGGCTTCTTGCACGCGCGGGTCGATCTGCCACTGCACCACCAGGCGCGCACCGAAACGTACCTCCTCGATGGCCAGGTAGCGGCGCGCCAGGTCGATCTCTTCGCGCAGCGACACCGACGCGCCAGCATCGGCCAGCGCCACGCGAAACAGCTGCGCCAGGTCTTCCAGCACCGCCTCGGCACGGGCGGGCTCGGCGCGCACCAGTGCCAAGGCCGAGTTCAGTGCATTGAACAGGAAGTGCGGCCTGATGCGCGACTGCAGTTCGGCCAGCCGTGCACTGGCGTGCGCCGGGTGCCAGATGCGCGAACGGGCATCCAGCCAGGCCCACAGCAGGCCCGCCAGGCCCGCGCCAGCGCCCACCACGCCGGCCAGCGTGAAGCCGTCGGAGGCCACCATGTCGGCCCAGGCCAGCGGCGACCAACCCACGGCCGCAGACAAGGCGCCCAGCGCTAGCGCCACGCCAGCACGGCGCGCCACCGGGCTGCCCGCCAGGCGCTGGCGCAGCGCGCACACCACCACCAGCCACAACAAGGTGGCCAGCAGACCGCCAAAACTCATGGCGGCCTGGCGCATGCCCCATTGCTGCAAGCTGTGCGCCCCGGCCAGCGCAGGCACCAGCAACACGGCCTGCACCAGCAGCACCGCGCGCAAGGCCAGCGCCGGATGGCAGACATCGAAAGCCGCTGCGGCCTGCGCCTGCAGGCGCGAGCGCTCTTCGAACAAGGGGTCGAAACGCGAGATGGCCGAGACCGAACCGTCCAGCGCCGACTGCTCCGTGGAGTCGGGCCACAGGCTGTCAGCGCGCTGGGCGCTGGCCGCAGCAGCCTCGGGCGGGCTGGCCAGCAGGCCCCATCGACGCGGTTTTCTCATATCAGGTGCCTGCACATACGAACCGGATAATACGGACTGCACCCCGCTTCATGCCCCTTTCTCTGGCACTGCACCGCCAAGACTTCGCGAGCCACCCCGCACATGACCACAGCCCACCTTCCAGCAGACAAGGCCCCTGGCCAGCCTTCCGACGACCCGTTGGCCAACAAGCAGCAGGCCTGGTCGGCGCTGTTCAGCGAGCCGATGAGCGAACTGGTGCAGCGCTACACCGCCAGCGTGGGCTTCGACAAGCGCCTGTGGCAGGCCGACATCGCCGGCAGCCTGGCGCATGCCGAGATGCTGGCCGCGCAGCGCGTGATCGGTGACGAAGACCTGGCCCAGATCCGGCGCGGCATGGCACAGATCCGGCAGGAGATCGAAGCCGGCCAGTTCGTCTGGAAGCTGGAACTGGAAGACGTGCACCTGAACATCGAAGCGCGCCTGACGGCGCTGGTGGGCGACGCCGGAAAACGGCTGCACACCGGCCGCAGCCGCAACGACCAGGTGGCCACCGACATCCGGCTGTGGCTGCGCGGCGAGATCGACAAGCTGGCCGTGCTGCTGGGCGCCATGCAAGGCGCGCTGGTGGAACTGGCTGCGCAGCATAGCGAAACCGTGATGCCCGGCTACACCCACATGCAGGTGGCGCAGCCGGTGAGCTTTGCGCACCACCTGCTGGCCTACGTGGAGATGTTTGCGCGCGACGCCGAACGGCTGCAGGACGTGAGGAAGCGCGTGAACCGCCTGCCGCTGGGTGCCGCCGCGCTGGCCGGCACCAGCTACCCGCTGGACCGCGAACGCGTGGCGCGCACGCTGGGCTTTGATGCCGTGTGCCAGAACAGCCTGGACGCCGTGAGCGACCGCGACTTCGCGATCGAGTTCACCGCCTTTGCCGCATTGGCGATGGTGCACGTGTCGCGCCTGGCCGAAGAAATCGTGCTGTGGATGAGCCAGAACTTCGGCTTCATCGACCTGGCCGACCGCTACTGCACCGGCAGTTCCATCATGCCGCAGAAGCGCAACCCCGACGTGGCCGAGCTGGCGCGCGGCAAGAGCGGCCGCGTGGTGGGCCACCTGATGGGCCTGATCACGCTGATGAAGGGCCAGCCGCTGACCTACAACAAGGACAACCAGGAAGACAAGGAGCCGCTGTTCGACACCGTGGACACGCTGGCCGACACGCTGCGCATCATGGCCGAGATGGTGGGCGGCATCACGGTGAAGGCCGACGCGATGGAGCGCGCGGCGCTGAAGGGCTACGCCACCGCCACCGACCTGGCCGACTACCTGGTGAAGAAGGGCCTGCCCTTCCGCGATGCCCACGAAGCCGTGGCGCACGCGGTGAAGGTGGCCATCCAGCGCGGTGTCGATTTATCGGAACTGAGCCTGGCCGAATTACAGGCCCTGCAGCCGGCCATCACCGAAGACGTTTTCGAGGCGCTGACCCTGCGCGGATCATTGGCGGCGCGCAGCGTCATCGGTGGCACAGCGCCGGTGCAGGTGCTGCCCAGGTGGCGCGCCACCGGCAGCGCCTGGGCTGAGGCGCCCCTGAGTTGACTCAGGGCTGGCGGCGGCGGTGCAGCCACGCTGCCAGGCCGGCCAGGCCCACCAGCAGCGTCCCTGCGGCAGCGGGTTCAGGCCCCGCGCAGACGCTGTATACGATGTTATCGATGCCCACGTTGTAGGCGCTCAGCTGCCAGTCGATCCACAGCCCGCCGGCGGCCGAAATATTGGGCGCAAAGTGGGTGGCGGCTATGTTGCTATTGCCCACCAGGCCGGTGTAGCTGAACAGCGGCGCCCCGCCGCCGATGGCGTAAACGTTGAGCGTGGTGCCCAGGGTGTTGTTCGACCAGGCGCCCAGGTCCAGGCCGGTCAGGCTGACACTGTCGCCCGGCACCAAGGCTTTGATTTCGATGCGCGCGAAGGAATTGCCGTCGCCAGCTTGCGAATGAACTCAAATTTAGCATTCAAAAAACGTACTTCGGCGGCAAATTTTCAGAATGGTGTAAAGATGCCGTTCGGTTTGCGGCTCGATCAATCGCTCGAAAATTACATTTCTTATTATTGGATCACACAGACTTTCAAGGAAATTAAAGACGACACGACAAAAACAGTTTCGGGCGAACGAGGTCCGGTTGACATTGTAAAAACGCTGATTTCTTCAATGAATGACCG
>JANOZF010000014.1:0-7773 GCA_031429255.1 Rubrivivax sp. | reverse complement strand
AACCGAATCAGGGGAACAGACGATGAAATTCTTGAAGCAGTTGACGGTCGCGTGGGCTGTGCCAGTGGCGGCGCTGGTGCTGGCGTTGGGTGGCTGCGGCGGCGGCGGCGGTGCGTCGGGCAGCGCACCTTTTGGCAGCGGAACCGGAACCGGCACCGGCGCCGGCACGGGTGGCACCACCACCGTGGTGGCGCCCAGCGCGGCCGACCTGGTGCTGGTGCTGAGCGCCAACTCCGTTGCCAACACCGGCAGTGAAACGGTGGTGGCCACCGCAACCGCCATCGACGGCAATCGCAACACGATAGCCGGCGTGCCCGTGGTGGTCAGCGTGAACAGCAACGCGGTGGCTACACCCAAGACGGCGGTCACCGACACCGCAGGCCGCCTGGAGGCCACCATCGGCATTGGCGCAGACCGCAGCGCCCGCGTCGTCACCGTCACGGCCACCGCCGGCTCCATCAGCAAGACGGCACTGCTGACGGTGCAAGACGCCGGCGGCGCCATCGGCGGCACGTCTCCGTCCGATCTGCTGTTGAACCTGACCTCGGCCACCATCGCCAACAACGGCGGCCAGACCGTCACCGCCAACGTGACGGCGCTGGACGCCAAACGCAATGTGTTGCCCGGTGTCGTGGTGGCCATCAGCGTCAACCAGGGTGCCACCGTGGCACCTGCAGGCACTGCCACCAACGCCACGGGCGTGCTCTCCTCAGCCATCGGAATCGGCGGCAACAGCACGAACCGGATCATCACCGTAACGGCCGTCGCAGGCGCATTGATACGTACTGCGCAATTGCAGGTGGTGGACGTGCCGAGCACCGCTGCACCGGTTGCCGCAGACCTCAGCCTGAGCCTGTCGGCCAGTTCGCTCAGCAACAACGGCAGCAGCACCATCGTCGCCACGGCCGTGGCGGTGGACAGCAAGCGCAATGCACTTTCGGGCATCCCCGTCACCTACAGCGTGGACAGCAGTGCGGTGGCCATCGTCAGCGCCCCGGCTACCAACGTCAACGGTGCCGTGACGGCAAACATCGGCATTGGCGCCGACCGCAGCAACCGCGTGGTGACGGTGACCGCGTCCAGCGGCACGCTGACGCGATCGGCTTCCTTCGCCGTCACCGGCGCAGCATTGACGGCATCTTTTGCACCCCTGGTGGACGCCGGCACCGTGAACAACCAGATCGAGTTCCGGCTCGTGGATGCCAACAGCACACCGATGGCTGGGCAGACCGTCACGATCTCGGCGCCCGGCCTGACTTCGGCGTCTGGCAACACCGACCTCAACGGCAAGTACACCTACACCTACAACGCCCCGGGCGTGGCCACCAACCTGCTCTTTACCGCGTCGGCTGCCGGCGACTCACGCAGCGTGCTGGTGTCGGTTCAGACGGGTGGAGCCGTGCCGTCGGCCGTTGAGTTACCGCGTTCGGCATCACTGACCCCTACGCCCAGCGTGGTAACAGTCAACCCCTCAGGCAGCAGCAGCAACCAGGTTGAACTGCGCGCTCTGTTCCTGGGCTCCAACAACCAGCCGGTGAAGAACGTGCGCGCGCGCTTCGACCTGGCCGGCAATGCCAACAACAGTGACGGTGTGGTGTCCTGGTTGGGGGGTGCCTACGCGTACTCCGATTCAACGGGCGTGGCCCGCGCCACCTTCACGCCGGGCCAACGGTCCAGCCCGACCAATGGAGTCACCGTGCGGGTCTGCTTCGACACGGTGGACTTCCCCATCAACACCTGCGACGCCAGCAAACAGGCCAGTGCCACCTTGACCGTGACCTCCGAAGCGCTCTCGGTCAATATCCGCACCAACGAACTCATCAAGGAGGGCACCGCCAAGCTGACCTACATCAAGGAGTACGTGGTGATGGTCGTGGACGCGGCCGGCCAGGCCAAGGCCGATGTGCAGATAACGCCGTCGGTCGACCTGACCGCGTACTACAAGGGCATTTACCTGTGGGACGGCACCCGCTGGAACCGCTCGCCGCAACTGGCGGCCGACCAGTTCTACGAGTGGGACACCGCGGCAAATGGTTCATTGGGTGCCTGGCGCCTGGTGGTGCCCACTCCAGCAGGCGAACCACGATGCCCCAACGAAGACCGCAACCGAAACGGCGTGCTGGAGATGCCGACATCAGTTGCCGGCAACATCAGTCTGCGCCAGGAAGACCTGAACGGCAGCGGTGAGATCGACCCCCGAAAGGCTGACGTGGCCATCAAGATGGTGGGCTCGTCGCGCACCGACGCCAATGGTCTGGCCGTGGTGCAGATCGAGTACGGCAAGAATCTGGCCGGCTGGGAGGACTACATCATCACCGTCACGGCTTCCGGCATATCGGGCACCGAATCCAGGGCTCGATACGTTGGCAGGCTGCCCGTGGAAGCGGTGGCACTGACGAAGGAAGACACGCCGCCTGCCTTTGCGATCAGTCCCTATGGACGCGGGTTCGTGGGCAATGTCATTCCGAACCCCATTTCGGGCCGGTGCGACAACACTGACTGAAGCGCAACGGTGCGCCTTGCAGTCGTCGGCATGCCCGGCTGTGGCAAGTCCACGGTCGGGCGCCATCTGGCGCGGCATCTGGGCCTGCGCTTTGTCGACAGCGACCTGGAAATCGAAACCGCGCTGGGCACGCCCATCCGCGACCTGTTCGAGCGCAACGGCGAAGAAGCGTTTCGTGACCTCGAGCAGGAGACGATCGACGCGCTGACGCAGTTGCCGGACACCTTGCTGGCCACCGGCGGTGGGGCCGTGTTGCGGCCTTCCAATCGCGACGCGCTGCACTCGCGCTGCCATGTCGTTTACCTTCGCGCCACGCCCGAAGAATTGTTCCGGCGGCTGCGCCACGACACCCACCGGCCACTGCTGCAGGTACAGGACCCCCAGCGCCGGCTGCGTGAGCTGTACCGTGAACGCGACCCGCTGTACCGGCGCACGGCCCACTTCGTGGTGGAGGCCGCGCGACCTTCGGTGCCGGCCCTGATCGGCATGGTGCTGATGCAGCTGGAGCTGGCCGGGCTGGTCGACCCTGGCACGGTGCCATCCGGTGTCGACCCGCTGCCGCATGCAACCACGGCAGCAAAGGCCGTGGCATCGAATGAACCAGGCACCCCTCATGCAGCAGCTGCTGCACGGGCCCACAGCGAAGCCGGCGCCTTGGCGGACACACCACCAGGCGCCCTGCTGCCGCGGCACTAAACTGGCTGCATGAGCCCGACCCCAGCCCGTGCCGTTTCACCCACCGAGCACCCGAACCGCCATCCTGCAACCGCGGATGCCAGCACGCCGACACCGTCTGCCAGCGCCCATGGCCACCAGCGTGTACCGGTGCAGACACCCTCTGGCACCTACGACATCCTGATCGGCAATGGCGTGCTGGGCAGCCCCGCGTCCTGGCAGGGACTGCCGCGAGCGCAGCAGGCCGTGGTGGTCAGCAATCCGACCGTTCATGCGTTGCACGGCGCAGCGCTGGAACGGGCGCTGGCGCCGCACCATCCGCAGGTCAGCCGCGTGCTGCTGCCAGACGGTGAAGCACACAAGACCTGGCAGACGCTGAACCTGGTTTTTGATCACCTGCTCGGCCAGGGCTGCGACCGCAAGACCGTGTTGTACGCGCTGGGTGGCGGTGTGGTGGGCGACATCACCGGCTTTGCGGCGGCCAGCTACATGCGCGGCGTGCCCTTCGTGCAGGTGCCCACCACGCTGCTGGCGCAGGTGGACTCGTCGGTCGGCGGCAAGACCGCCATCAACCATCCGCTGGGCAAGAACATGATCGGTGCGTTCTACCAGCCCGCGCGCGTGCTGTGCGACCTGGCCACGCTGGACACCCTGCCCGACCGCGAGCTGCGCGCTGGCCTGGCCGAGGTCATCAAGTACGGGCCGATTGCCGACATGGAGTTTCTGGCCTGGCTGGAAGACAAGCTGCCAGCGCTGCTGGCGCGCGATCGGGACGCGCTGGCCCACGCCGTGCAGCGTTCGTGCGAGATCAAGGCCTGGGTGGTGGCGCAGGACGAACGCGAAGGCGGTCTGCGCGCCATCCTGAACTTCGGCCACACCTTCGGCCACGCCATCGAAACCGGCATGGGCTACGGGCAATGGTTGCATGGCGAAGCGGTGGCCTGCGGGATGGTGATGGCCGCCGACCTGTCGGCCACGACGGGCTTGGTGTCAGAGGCCTTTGCGCAACGGCTGCGGCGCTTGATAGAGCGTGCCGGCTTGCCGGTGGCCGCGCCGCGCATGCCCGCACAGCGCTGGTTCGAGCTGATGCGCGTGGACAAGAAGGCCGAGGCCGGCGGCGTGCGCTATGTGCTCATCGACAAGCCGGGCAACGCCACGGTGCGCGGTGTCGACGACGCGACCGTGCAAACAGTGATCGAGCGGCATTCGGTGTCGGCCTGACGCCTGGCTGCCCGGTTGTCAGCAGACCTTTCGCAGCGGCCCTCATCCAACGGCATCTGATGCGGGCGGCCGCCTATCCAACCACACCATCGCCCTGGGCTTGCCACCCCGGCGAAACGCGCGGCCGCCGCATCGCGCAGGCGCCCTCGCCGCCGCGCCATGAGCACCAGCGCGACCGAGACCGCATCGTGCACTGCTCGGCCTTCCGGCGGCTGGTCTACAAGACACAGGTCTTCATCAACCATGAAGGCGACCTCTTTCGCACGCGTCTGACCCACTCGCTGGAAGTGGCGCAGCTGGGCCGGTCGGCCGCGCGCGCGCTGGGCCTGAATGAAGACCTGGTGGAAGCCATCGCACTGGCGCACGACCTGGGACACACGCCCTTCGGACATGCCGGGCAGGACGCACTGCAGGCCAGCATGCAGGCGCACGGAGGCTTCGAACACAACCTGCAGAGCCTGCGTGTGGTGGACAGCCTGGAACAGCGCTACCCCGACTTCGACGGCCTGAACCTGACCTTCGAGACGCGCGAGGGCATCCTCAAGCACTGCTCGCGCCGCAACGCCGAACGGCTGGTGGCGGCCGAGCCCAACGGCCCCGCGCAGCGCTTTCTGCACGGCGGCCAGCCCAGCCTGGAAGCGCAGCTGGTGAACCTGGCCGACGAGCTGGCCTACACCGCGCACGACGTGGACGACGGCCTGCGCTCGGGCCTGATCAGTTGGCAGCAGTTGCAGGACGTGCCGCTGATGGCGCGCTGGCGCGAACAGGTGCTGCGCGATCACCCGCACCTGCAAGCGGGCCATCAGCGCCGCTTGCTTGCAGAGTGCCTGCGGCGCATGCTGTCGGCGCAGATCGGCGACCTCGTGCAGAGCACCCGCGGTGCCGTGCAGCTGGCGGCCGTCACCCACGTGGACGAGGTGCGCCGCCACGCTGGGCCGCTGGCCTGCATGAGCGACACGCTGCGCGACGAAACGGCGGCGCTGAAACGCTTTCTGTTTCAGGCGCTTTACCGACATCCCCAGGTCACCGCGATGACCGACCGTGCGCGCGAAGCTGTCACCGAACTGTTCATGGCCTACACCGGCACGCCTGACGAGATGCCCGAAGAACACCGCCAGCGCCCCGATCTGCACCGTGCCGTGGCCGACTACATCGCGGGCATGACCGACCGTTTTGCGCTGAAGGAACACCACCGCCTGACGGGCCGCCGGCTGTTTGCCGCCGCTGGCTGAAGCCATGATCTCAGCTGCCCACCCCGACACTGGACGCGGCCGCAAAACGCAGACCCTGGCTCCAACACCCTCGCCCGGCTGAAACCCATGGCACGCCTGCCCCGCCTGGCCCTGGCCGGCCACGCCCACGCGGTGCTGCAACGCGGCCATGGCGAGCGCCCGGTCTTTGCCGACGATGCCGACCGCGCGGTCTACCTGCACGCGCTGCGTGAAGCCATGGTCACCGAGCGCACCGCAGTGCACGCCTGGGCGCTGCTCGACGACCAGGTGCGGTTGGTGGTCACGCCAGACGACGTCGGCGGCCTGGCGCGTCTGGTGCAATCGGTGGGCCGCCGCTACGTCAGCGCCTACAACCGCCGTCACGCCTGCAAGGGTGCGCTGTGGGCCGGCCGGTTTCGCAGCGCCGTGCTGGAGCCCGGCCCGGCCGTGCTGGACGCGCTGCTCTGGGCAGACACCGCCTGTGCACTGCCCGGCCACAGCAGTGCGGCGCACCGCAGCGGCGGCGTGGGCTGGCCCGGCCTGAGCAACCCGGCTGAATTCTGGGCGCTGGGCAACACGCCTTTCGAGCGCGAAGCGGTGTGGCAGCAGCGCCTGGCCACGGGCCTGCCACTGCAGCGCGAGCGGTGGCTTCACAACGCCGTGCTGGGAGGCTGGGCTGCAGGAGAGCCCCGCTTCAGCGCCGAGGCGGCGGCGGCGGCGGCGCGACCCAGCCAGCCGCGGCCCCGCGGCCGCCCACGCTCAGGGTGATGCTGATAACGGGGCGGGTGTGCAGCAAAGCTGGCACGCCGCATGCTGGCCTCTGGGTGGTCTCGACCGGCTTCGCCGTGCCGAAAGACATCAGCCACGCCGAATTGATATGTCCCCATTTAACGAAATCAAAGGCTTAATCGTATATTAAATGGGGTCAGACCCCATTTTTCATACCTTGTTGTCGATGCTGCGCTGCGATACCCTCGCGGTCCCAGCAATCGACACCGGCGCATCCGGCCGAACCGCCATCTGCCATGCCTCAAGGGAATCCCCTCGGGCCTGGCCGCAATCCCCGCACCGCCCCAGGAGGCTGTCCATGCAATTGCCCGCCAACCCCATTCCATCGGCTGCCACTGCCAGCCTCGCCGAGATCCAGGACCTCGCCACGCATGGTCTGTACAACCCGCAGGGCGAGCACGACGCCTGCGGCGTGGGCTTCGTCGCCCACATTAAGGGGGTGAAGGCCCACGGCATCATCGAGCAGGGCCTGAAGATCCTGGAAAACCTGGACCATCGCGGCGCGGTGGGGGCGGACAAGCTGATGGGCGACGGCGCCGGCATCCTGATCCAGATTCCCGACGACCTGCTGCGCACCGAGATGGCCCACACCGGCCAGGCACCCGACGGTTCGGTGGGCGTCACGCTGCCGCCTCCGGGCGAATACGGCGTCGGCATGATCTTCCTGCCCAAGGAATGTGCGTCGCGCCTGGCCTGCGAGCAGGAACTGGAGCGCGCGGTGAAGGCCGAAGGCCAGGTGCTGCTGGGCTGGCGAGATGTGCCGGTGGACCGCAGCATGCCGATGAGCCCGGCCGTGCGCGCCAAGGAGCCCGTGATCCGCCAGATCTTCATCGGCCGAGGCACCGACGTCATCGTGCCCGACGCGCTGGAGCGCAAGCTCTATGTCATCCGCAAGACGGCCAGCGCCGCCATCCAGGCGCTGAAGCTCACGCACAGCCGCGAATACTACGTGCCCAGCATGAGCTGCCGCACCATCATCTACAAGGGCCTGCTGCTCGCCGACCAGGTGGGCACCTACTACCTGGACCTGCAAGACCCGCGCGCCACCAGCGCGCTGGCGCTGGTGCACCAGCGCTTCTCGACCAACACCTTCCCCGAGTGGCCGCTGGCACACCCCTACCGCTTCGTGGCGCACAACGGCGAGATCAACACCGTGAAGGGCAACTTCAACTGGATGCGCGCCCGCGAAGGCGTGATGAAGAGCCCCGTGCTGGGTGACGACCTGCAAAAGCTCTACCCCATCAGCTTCGAGCACCAGAGTGACACCGCGACCTTCGACAACGCGCTGGAACTGCTGACGATGTCGGGCTACCCGTTGGCCCACGCGGCGATGATGATGATTCCCGAGGCTTGGGAAAACCACGAGATGATGGA
>JANOZF010000013.1:0-10786 GCA_031429255.1 Rubrivivax sp. | reverse complement strand
GCCCAAAGTGACGACGGTGCGCTGCTTGGGCCGCCCAGCGTCGTCGCGATAGGCCTCGACGAGTTGAACGTAGCTGCGAGGGCCAGAGTGGGTGAGCTTCACAAACACACCACTACTCTAGCCATGGCATTTCATAGCATCCAGATAGTAGAAACGAGCACGAACGTGCCATTACACGAATTTCAGCGATGCGCCCTCAAGTCCTTGATTCCATTGGCACATCCCGGAATTTTGACTGGCGGACTGTTGAAGTCGGGGGAACTTGCCCTCCTTCACCCAGCGCCAAACGGTGGCCGGGCTTACCGGCAGGCGGCCTGCACGGTGCTTGGTGGTCGCCAGATCAGCAATACGGATTACTCGCGGCCCGTTGCTCTGGGACTTGCGCCCAACGCTGCCAACGCTTTGCGTCATCGAAACCCCTTCCGCAATCCTGTTAGTGCGCCGGGGTGACGGTGTGCCATCCCTTACTGCGCGCTAACTCCGGTTGCGTCGGGATGAAGTGTTTGCGGTGTCAGTGGTTATTTCAGTTGGGGATATTTCGACAATACTTTCCTGTAAGGGCCAGCCAAGTGCAAAAGCATCTCTTCGCCGTCCTTCTCAGAGCCGAAGTCTTGCAGTGCCTTCCACTCCACGCGAATTTTGTGCGCGTCGGATTCTTCCAACGGCTTGTTGTGTAACGCTGCCCTTTCATCGCATAACGCAATGGCAATTTGCTTTGGTTTGTACATTCGCAAATGCAACAACGCGGCCAACGCGCCCAAATTTTTCTTCCAGTCTAGCGTTGCATCTCTCGGTCGGCCTCTCTCCCGGGCGATGCAAAGTGCTTTGTCTGGCGGTACGCCATCCAAGATATCGTTAATGCGTGCAGCCAGATAGTCAGCAAACTCCGGATGTAACCTACGTTGGGCAAGTCCGTCACGGCATAGGGAAAGCGCCTCGCGACCAGCTTCCGCATCGCCCGCCAATGCTGCACGAATTGTCTCTGCGCGATACTCGTCATTCGTCATCACGCCGCCTTGTGCATCTGCACGATGTTGTCGCCAACGGCGGGCACCGTGCCGAGAAACTTCGCCCAATCGGCCATCAGGTTGCGACGCTTCTCGAACAGGTCACTTCTCTGATACGCGGCAACGGTGCCGTCGCCAATGGCGTGCGCAAGCGCCATCTCGCGTACCTCTGACGGGTATGCAGTAGATGAGGCGCACCAGCTAGAGAAACTTGCGCGTACCCCATGCGGAACTGCATCGATGCCCATGCGGCGCATGACAGCGGTCAAGCTCATGTCTGACAGTGGCTTGCCTTTCTTGGCGCCAGGAAAGACAAGGTCGGTACCTTCCATCCTCGGCAGCGCTTCCAGCAGCGCCACGGCTTCGTCGGAAAGCGGCACGTTATGCGGTCGGCCTGACTTCATGCGTGGGCCTGGTATCGCCCAGGTCTTGGCCTTGGTGTCGATCTCGGCCCATGTCGCCAGCCGCGCCTCGCCTGAGCGGCAAGCGCACAGGGCAACGAACTCCAAGCAACGTGCCGACGTACCGGGAACGGCTTTCAGTGCCTGCATGAATTCAAAGAGTTCATCGGCGGGCAATGCACGGTGGCCAGTAACGGCGCCCACGATCTTGCGGTCGGCGAGTCCGGCCTTGTCGAGATTGCCTTTCCAGCGTGCCGGGTTATCGCCGCTACGCAGCTTTCGCACCGTGGCCCAGTCGAGCACCGACTCGATGCGGTTGCGCACGCGGTTGATGGTCTCGTTCTTGGTCGCCCAGTGCGGCTCGATAATGGTGGTGATGTGCGTGATGTTGACGTTGCGCACCAGCACGGCGCCGATGACGGGATAGGCATAGGTGGCCAGCGTGGCCGACCATTGGGCCTCGTGTTTCGCGCTGCGCCAGCCCGGTGCCTTGGCCTTGATGTAAGCCTCTGCGCAGCGCTGAAACGTCCAGGCCAGCGCCTTCTCTTCCTGCTGCTGTTCGACGATGGTTTGCCGTGCCGCTGCACGTTGCGCCACCGGGTCGATGCCATTGGCGATGTCGTCGCGGGTGGTCTGCGCCTTCTCGCGGGCCAGCGCCAGGGTTACGCCCGGGAACGCGCCCAGCCCGATCTCGCGCCGCTTACTGCCAACCTTGACGCGCAGCAGCCAGGAACGGGTGCCGGTGGGCGACACCTGCAACATCAGGCCCGCCACGCCGCCGACAGGGTGCAGGCCTGCTTTGGTCACGCGCTTGACGGCAAGCGGTCCCAGCTCTTTTGCGATACGCGGCATATCCAACCCTCCAAACAACCCCACATAGAAGCTGCACTCGGATGCTATGCCCTGCGACGGGTTAAATCAAGGTTCGGGATGACTTACCTATGTGGCTTGCCCCTTATGGCGCCGATTTGCGATGGGATAGGATGGCCTTGGATATGGCGGAGGCGGACGCCCCTTCCGCCAGAAGCAAGCAAACGGGGCCTTTTGGCCCCGTACTGTTTTCGGTTTACCCCAGTGCCTGCGGACGGTTGCGCGGTGCAAAATTCCGGCGGCGATTCGCTTGAGGTCCGCGTCTGGACCGCCTGTTCAGGGTAGCTGGCGCGCGGCCGGACTGAAACGGGACGAGGACCCAGTCCGGAAAGACATGCTCGCGGGCTGAAGTGCGCAGCTCAGCCCCCTGTGCGATGTCTGGGACGACGCCGTGTCAGCCGGCCACCGCGGGCGCAGCCAGGAAATTGCGCGTGGCGTACCACAGCAGGTGCCGGTTGTTGCTGTAACCGGCGCTGTGAGCCGTGTTCGGGAGTATCACGAACTGACGGTCGCCATTGGGCAGCTGGCGGTAGAAGTCGAGCAGGTCGTCATTGGTCGAATTGCCATCGTGCTCGCCACGCAGCATCAACACCGGCGACTTCACCTTCGTCGGGTCCACCAGCGGCAGGTTGGCAGCCATGTCCAGATAGGTGCCAGTGGGTATCTGGTCGCCGAACTTCAGCTCAAAGCTGGCGATGGCTTCCGGCACCGCTGCGTCGTAGCTGGCAGCGTGCCCGTCGCGCGTGAAGATGGAGCGGATCATCGCGGCGTCGCGCAAGCGGCGATTGCTGGCGCGCAGCTGGTCCACGCGTGCTGCGCGCCGGCCGATCTCGGGCGACCCGGTGCCCTTGTGGGTGAAGGCACACAGAACCAGCCGGTCAACGCGCTCGGGATGCGCCTGAGCGTAGGCACCGGCGCGGATGGCGCCCGAGGACGTGCCGTAGAAATGGTAGCGGGCCAGTCCGGTCTCCTGCTGCACCACCGGCAGGGCAGCGCGCAGGTCGTCCACACCGCTGGCGATGTCGGAGTTGTTGCCTGAACTGCCTGAAAAACCGTAGCCGTCGTGGTCCATCGTCCACACGTCATAGCCCAGGCGGGCGAAGACATTCATCATCGAATACTCGCCCTTGCCCGGCACGTTCAGGTCGTAGGACGAGCGCGTGCTGTTCGACGAGCCGTGCACCATGAACAACACCGGGCGCGGCGGCTCGCCGGCCCGCGGCGCGCCCACGCGCTTGCGCCAGAGATTGAGCTTGACCTCCCCTTTCCTGGCCCAGTATTCGGCGCTCCAGATCGGGGCGTCTGTGGAAAGTGCGGCTGCCCCGGGCTGCGCCAGGGCGGGCGGGGAAGCCGCCCACCCGGCGCCCAGTGCGATGCCGGCGCCTTTGAGCAGCGCACGGCGCGGCAGAGTGCTTGTGTCCATCGTCATCTCCGGTGGCAGGCGCAGCCGGCGCCCTGCGGGTCGTCTCAGGCGTGCTTGCGCACATAGCCATAGGCCAGGTTCGTGCGCCCGGCGCCATGTTTTTCGTACAGCGCCTTGTACTCGGCGAGCTTGTCACCGCCCACGTCTGCGCGCAGTTGAGCAGGCACGTTGTACAGGCGTGCGTTGTTGGCGCCGAAGATGGCGGTCTTCACCGGTCCGTCGGCGGCGCCCAGTGGCGCGAAGCCGTATTTCTTCTGCAGCGCCTCGGGTATTTCCAGCCGGCGCAGGGCCTCGATCTGCCACTGCGGTGAACCGGTCCAGATGGCGTCGGTGCCCCACACCACGTGGTCAGCGCCCATGCCCTTGATGAGCTGGCCCAGCATGACGGCGGTCAGGCGCGGCTCGGCCATGGTGGTCTGCGCGAAGAGTTGCCCCACGTCGGCATAGACGTTCTTTACGCCGTGTTTGCCGGGGATCTCGGCCAGGTCGGTGATCCAGTCGATGCGGCCTGTGCTTTCAAACTGCGCCCAGGCGTCTTCGGCCTTGCCGCCACCGGCGTAGCGATAGCCACCGTGGTAGACGATGAAGTTCAGGTTGGGCCAGTCCTTGGCCGCCTTGGCCACGTCGCGCACATCGACAAAGGGCAGCAGGTGCGGGAACTGCCTGGCCACGCTTTCAGGGAACAGGCCCTTGTGCACGCAGACGTTCTTCAACCCCGCCTTGGCGAACTTTTCATACGCTGGGTAGACCAGCTTTTCGTCGTCCAGCCGCCAAGGGTGCTTGGACAGTTGTTTGTGGCTGTTGTCGCCGATGGTGTAGCCCTTCATCGAGTCGGGCTTGAGCAGTTCGATGTCGCGGTCGATGGCGTCCAGCCAACCGTCGTACCCCGGCGTGAAGATGGCGTGGCTGAACATGCGCTTGGTGCCGGCGATGGCATTCACGTTGGCACGCGCATCGAACTTCATGCGGTTCGTGAGGAACCAGTCTTCCGGTATCTCGCTGGGCGCACCGCTGATGCACGCCACTTTGGTGTCGCTGTCGAGATAGATCTCCTTGATGTAGTTCTGGAACATCAAGTCGTCGATGGTCTGTTCCTTTTGCGCCAGCGCGGGGTTCCAGCCCGCCTTGCCTACCGCGTTGCGCTGTGCCACGAAACCCATGATGCGGGTGCCGGGACGCAGAAAGTGCGTGTGCATGTCCATGATGAACTGGCCCGACAGCGCCTTGGCGCGTTCGTTGGCCAGTTCCGGGGTGGCCGCTTCGGCCCGCGAGACGCTGAACATGGAGCCGAAGGTGTCGTTCAACGCCAGGAAGGCGGCAGCCATGCCAGCCGGCGTCTGGAAGAAGCGGCGGCGGCTCAGGCCCAGCCTCTTCGACAGCTCGGAACCCACTGCTTTCACCCGCGCTTCGAATTGAGCTTGACGAGGCGACTGCCGGGCCGGCATGAATTCGTCGGACGAGACTGGCGCCACGGGGATGGGCGAGGCAAACATCGACTCAGCCGAATCGAGCTTGTTCAGGTCTTCGGGGGACAGCCAGCTCATCGTTTCTCCTTGGCGTTGACGGCTGGCTGCAACGGTGGCCTTTGTTCGGCGGCCTGTCAATGCTGGTCAGCGCCTACGGCGCGGCGCGCACGCTGCTGCCGGACGGGGAGCAACGGATTGACAGCGCGGCGGGACAACGGCCTAATCTGCTGTCCATCATGCAGGACCGTCGTTCCGTATAGAGAACCGTTCCGACCCCTGAATCGCCATGGCACAAGCACACCGTCGCCGCAGGCAAGCACGCGCCCGCCCTCACCGCGCTGTTTGCTCGCTTCTTCACCAGCCACCCGATTCGGGGCTGGTCTGATGCCGTGGATGCAGTGGATGCCATGGATGCCGAGGCCCACCGCGGCTTTGCCAACGCCACCTGAAGGAGACCCGACCATGCCATTGAAGTTCGCCACCGCTTGCCTGGCCTTGTTCAGCGCCTGCGCCTGGGCGCAGGTGCCCTACCCGCAAAACCGCGTCACGCTCGTCACGCACAGCAGCCCGGGCGGTGGCACCGACCTCTTCCTGCGCGAGATCAGCCAGGTGCTGACGCCGCTGATGAAGACCAGCTTCTCGGTGGAGAACATCCGCGGCGGCAGCGGCGCCACCGCGGTGGCGCATGTCGCCGGCGCCAAGCCCGACGGGGGCACGTTTTACGGCACCACACCGACCTACATCCAGACCACGCTGCTGAGCAAACCAAAGGTCGGGTACGACGGGCTCGACCCCATCGCCATCGTTTTCATCGACCCCGAGGTCCTGTACACGCGCACCGAGTCGCCGTACAAGACGCTGGCCGAGCTGATGAACTTCGCCAAGGCCAACCCGGGCAAGAGCCGCTGGGGTGCCAGCAACCCGGCCTCGCTGGAGCGCCTGGCGCTGGAGCGGCTGGCGCGCACCAGCGGCGTGAAGGCAGCCATCGTGCCGCACGAGGGCGGCGGCGACCAGATGATCGGCGTGCTCAACGGCACCTACGACATCGGCATCGGCGAGATCCAGGAGCTGAAAGGTCAGCTCGAGGCCGGGAAGATCCGTCTGCTGGCGGTGCTGAACGAGCAGCGCCTGCCCGGCCTGCCCAGTTTGCCCACGGCCAAGGAACAGGGCTACAACGTGGTGGTCACCAAGTTCCGCGGCATCGCGGCGCCCAAAGGCGTCAGCGACGAGGTTGCGAAAGCCTGGGAGGAGGCGCTGAAGAAAGCCCTCGCCGACCCGGCCTACAAGGCCGCCTACACCAAGGAGAACCTGATCCCGGCATTGATGGGGCGTGACGAGGCGCGCAAGTTCACGGCCCAGTTCGTCGTGGACGTGACGGCCTCGCTGAAGGACCTGGGCGTCATCAAGTGAGCGGCGCGTTGGGTGAACGCCAGCGCGACCGGCTGCTGGCAGTGGGTACAGCCGTTCTTGCCGGCACGCTGGTGGCCGGTGCACGCGGCATCGAGGACAGCCTGCTTTCCGACAGCGTGGGCGCCGGCGGCGTGCCGCAGGCCGTGGGCATCACCATGGCCATCGCGGCGGTGGCGCTGTTTGCGAAGAGCTTTCGAGGCGCCGCACCCGCAGGCGCCGCCGAGGCGAAAGCTGCTGTTGCCAAGGACGCCAAGGAGATGCCCTGGCCGGCCGTGGCCGCACGTTCGGCCGGCCTCGTGCTGATCCTGGTCGCTTACGGCCTGCTGCTGCCCGTGCTCGGGTATGCGGCCACCGTCAGCCTGCTCGTGCTGGCTTCAGGCCGGCTGGCAGGGGCGCCCTTCAAACCGCCGCTGCTGCTTTATGGCGCCCTGTCAGGGCCGCTGCTGTGGGCGGTGTTCGACCGCGCGCTGCAGGTGCGCATGCCCGTCGGCAGCCTTTGGGGTTGACATGGACACGGTCATCCAGGCACTGACCCAGCTCGCATCGGTGGGCATCATCGTCGCCGCCTTCGGCGGCGTGCTGTGGGGCATCTTCGGCGGCGCGCTGCCCGGCATCAGCCCCAGCATCGCGATGGCGCTGTTGCTGCCCTTCACCGTGGGCATGGACCCCACCACGGCGCTGGTGCTTCTGGCCAGCGTCTATGTCGGCGCTGAATACGGCGGCAGCATCCCGGCCATCCTGATTCGCACCCCGGGCACCAACTCGGCCAGCGCCACCGTCACCGACGGCTACGCGATGGCGCAACAGGGCCGCGCCGGCGAAGCACTGGGCATCAGCCTGATATCGGGCCTGTGGGGCGGCCTGTTCGGGCTGGCGGTGCTGGTGCTGTGCACCGAAAGCCTGGCCCAGGTGGCGCTGTCGTTCACGCCGGCGGCGTACTTCTCGCTCGGCATCCTGGGCCTGAGCGTGATCGCAGGCTTGTCGGGTGGGTCGCTGCTGAAGGGCGTGATCGCGGCCGGCATCGGCCTGTCGATCGCCTTCATCGGCACCGACCCCGTCAGCGGCGTGCCGCGCTTCACCTTCGACAGCAGCGACCTGCTGGGCGGCGTGAAGCCCATCCTCATCATGGTGGGCCTGTTCGCGGTGACCGAGATGCTGGTGCAGATCACCGAGCCCGACTGGGCCAAGGCCGTCAAGAGCGAGGCGAAGTTGAAGCTGCCGAATTGGGCCATGAGCAAGCGGCTCTTCAAGCCGCAGGCCATCGGCGCGGCCGTGGGCACCATCGAGGGCGTGACACCCGGCGCCGGCGGCACCATCGCCGCCTTCATGGCCTACAGCGAGGCCAAGCGCTGGAGCAAGCACCCGGAGGAATTCGGCCATGGCACGCCCGAAGGCATCGCGGCGCCCGAGTCGGCCAACAACGTCGTCACCGCCACGGCGCTGGTGCCGCTCTTGAGCCTGGGCATCCCGGGCTCGAACTCGGCCGCCATCCTGCTGGGCGGCTTCCTGATCCACGGCCTGCAACCGGGGCCGATGCTCTTCACCAAAGCGCCCGAGGTGGTCTACGGCCTGTACGGCGGCCTGTTCCTGGCCAACATCGCGATGCTGCTGCTGGGCCTGGTGATCCTGTCGCCCTGCATCTGGCTGGTGAACCGGCCCAAGCCCTACCTGATTGCCGGCATCCTGGCGCTGGTGATGTCGGGCGTCTACGCCATCCACCAGAGCTTCTTCGAGATCTTTCTGGTCATCGGCGTGGGCGTGTTCGGTTACCTCATGCGTTGGCTGAAGGTGCCGGTGCTGCCACTGGTGCTGGGCCTGGTGCTGGGCTTCATGGTGGAGAGCAATTTCCGCCGCAGCCTGGTGATCAGCGGTGGTGACATCACGATCTTCGTCACCGACAAGGTGTCGCTGGGCCTGCTGCTGCTGGCCGCCCTGCTCACCGCCTACTCGGCGTGGAAGGAGTTCGCGCCCAAGTCCAAGGACAAGACCCCATGAGCACACCCAGCCCCTCGATCGCGCAGCGCCTGGCGCAAGCCCTGGTCAGCAGCCGCCCCGAGGCCGACGCCCGCGCTCTGCCGGTGGCGCGACGGCTGCTGTTGGACGTGGCCGGCATCTGCGTGGCCGCGCGCCACGAGCCCTATGTGCACGCCGCCATCGCGTCCATCGACCAGCCGGGGCCCTGCACGGTGATCGGCTTCGAGCAAGGCATGGGCGTCGAAGGCGCGGCCTTCGTCAACGGTACTGCCGCGCACGGCGAAGACTTCGACGACACCTACGAAGGCGGCCCCGTGCACGCCGGCGCGGTGGTGGTGCCCGCGGTGCTGGCGGCCGCGCAGCGCCACGGTGCCAGTGGTGCCGACCTGCTGCGCGGCATTGCGCTCGGTGTCGAAGTGACTTGCCGCCTGTGCGCCGTGGCGCCGATGAAGGTGCACAAGGCCGGCTTCCACCCGACGGCCATCTTCGGCGTTATGGGCGCGGTGGCCGGCGTCGGCGCCATGCTGCGCCTGCCCGAACCGCAACTGGTCGACGCCTTCGGCATTGCCGGCAGCCTGGCCGGCGGCATCATCGAGTACCTGGCCGAGGGCGCGTGGACGAAGCGCCTGCACCCGGGCTGGGCAGCGCAGTCGGGCTACCGAGCGGTGCGCCTGGCGCAGGGCGGCTTCAAGGGCCCGCGCACGGTGTTCGAGGGCCATCACGGCTTCTTCCACGGCTTCGCCAACACCAGCGACGGCGACTTCGAGGCCATGCTGCTGGGCTTCGGCACGGAATGGGTCTGGCCCACCATCGCCTTCAAACCCTATGCCTGCGGCACCATGGCACACCCCTACATCGACTGCGCGCGCGCGTTGCGCAGGGCAGGCGTGGTGCCCGAGAACATCGCGGCCATCGAGTGCGACACCGCCGAGGGCATCGTGCACCGGCTGTGGGAACCGCTGGCAAACAAGGCCGCGCCGCCCAATGCCTACGCGGCCAAGTTCAGCATTCCCTACGCCATTGCCGTGGCGCTGCTGCGCGACAACGCCGGACTGTCCGAATACACCGACGCGCTGGCGCAAGACCCGGCGCTGCGCACGCTTGCGGGGAAGGTTCGCTACCGCATCGACCCGGCGAACCCGTATCCCGGGCAGTTCACCGGCCACCTGCTTGTGACGATGAAGGACGGCGCCGTGCACGAACACCGACAGGCCTTCTTCAAGGGCGGCGCTGCGAACCCGCTGAGCGACGAGGACATGCTGTTCAAGTTCTACGCCAACTGTGCCCACGGCGGGCTGCCGCGCGCCCAGGCCGAGGCACTCGCGGCCACGCTGCACGGCATCGTGAGCTGTGCGCGCATCGACAGCGACGCGCTCGCAGCATGAGCCAGGCCTCGACGCCAGTCCCCGTCCCTGTCGCGGTGGCTCTTGTCACCGGTGCCGGCCGCAACATCGGAAGAGAGATCGCCCTCGGCCTGGCGCAGGCCGGCTTTGCGGTGGTCGTGAACGTGCGCAGCTCCAGCGCCGAGGGCCTGGCGGTGGTCGACGAGATCGTGGCTGCAGGTGGCCAGGCCCTGTTATGCGTGGCCGATGTCGGCGAGCAGGCAGCAGTCGCTGCGATGGTGGGCCGCATCACGGCACTGTTCGGCCGCCTCGATGTGCTGGTCAACAACGCCGCCGTGCGCCGCGAAGCCGACCTGGCCTCGCTCACCGCACAGGACTGGCACGACACCCTGCGTGTGGTGCTCGACGGCGCCTTCTTCTGCAGCCAGGCCGCGCTGCCCTGGTTGAAGGCGTCGCCGGCCGGTTCAATAGTCAACATTGGCGGCCTCACGGCCCACACCGGTGCGGCAGAGCGTGTGCATGTGGTCACCGCCAAGGCCGGGCTGGTGGGTCTGACGCGCGCGCTGGCGCACGACCTGGCGGCCGACGGCGTGACGGTCAACTGCGTCGCGCCCGGCATGATCGACACGGTGCGCAAGGCCGCCAGTGCGTCGGCCAAACCCAAGCACCATGCCACCCACCAGACCCTGCTCGGCCGCCGCGGCACGGCCCTGGAAGTGGCTGACAGCGTCGTCTTCCTGGCCGGCCCCAAGGCGCGTTTCATCACCGGGCAGGTGCTGCACGTCAACGGCGGTACCTACCTGAGCGGCTGACACACGCTGGCGTGCTGCCGCGACGCCTTGACGCCGCGGCTCGACACTCAGCGTACCCGGCCCGCTAGAGTTCAGCCGTC
>JANOZF010000012.1:0-16750 GCA_031429255.1 Rubrivivax sp. | reverse complement strand
CACAAACTCGATCGGGTCTTCCACCGTCAGCACGTGGCCGTATTCGTTTTCGTTCAGGTGGTTCACCATCGCGGCCAGCGTGGTGCTCTTGCCGCTGCCGGTGGGGCCAGTCACCAGCACCAAACCGCGGGGCTTTAATGCCAGCTCAGCGAAGACCTTGGGTGTGCCCAGCTGTTCCAGCGTCAGTATCTTGCTGGGGATGGTGCGGAAGACGGCGCCAGCGCCCCGGTTCTGGTTGAACGCATTGACGCGAAACCGCGCCAGGCCCTGGATCTCGAAGCTGAAGTCGCATTCCAGCGTGTCTTCGTAGTGCTTGCGCTGGGCGTCGTTCATGATGTCGTACACCATCGCGTGCACCTGCTTGTGCTCCAGCGCTTCGACGTTGATGCGGCGCACGTCACCGTGCACCCGGATCATCGGCGGCAGGCCGGCCGACAGGTGCAGGTCGGAAGCCTTGTTCTTGACCGAAAAGGCCAGCAGCTGCGTAATGTCCATGCGTTTGTTCGTTATTCCGGTCGATGCATTGCGTGCGGCGCGGCGCGGCTGTAAGCGCTGCCCGGCCAGGGTACGTCTTTGGCGCCAGCCTGCGGCGTTAAGCTCGCCTGATTATGGAGACCATCGCGCAAGCCCTGCAACAAGTGAAGCGGCGTATAGAGGTCGCAGTTGCGGCCGCCGGCCGTGAGCAGGGCGGGGTGCAACTGCTGGCGGTGAGCAAGACCCAGCCTGCAGAACGGGTGCGCGAGGCCTGTGCTGCCGGGCAGACCGCCTTCGGCGAGAACTACGTGCAAGAGGCGCTGGACAAGATCGCAGCGCTGGCCGACCTGCGCCGGCAGCTGCAATGGCACCTGATCGGGCCCCTGCAGAGCAACAAGACCCGGCCGGTAGCCGAGTCTTTTGACTGGGTGCACAGCGTGGACCGGCTGAAGATTGCGCAGCGCCTGGCCGAGCAGCGCCCCGCGGGTTTGTCGCCGCTGCAGTTGTGCCTGCAGGTCAATGTCAGCGGCGAGGCCAGCAAAAGCGGCGTGGCGCCGGCTGAGCTGCTGGCGCTGGCGCGGGCCGTGGCCGCGCTGCCGACCGACCGCGTGCGCCTGCGCGGCCTGATGAGCATTCCGGAGCCCGCCGAGGGTGCGGCTGCCCAGCGGGCACCGCATCGTCTGTTGCGCCAGCTGCTGCACGAACTGACCGTGGCGGGCCTGCCTCTGGACACGCTGTCCATGGGCATGAGCGCCGACCTGGAGGCCGCGGTGGCCGAAGGCAGCACGCTGGTGCGCGTGGGCACGGCGCTGTTTGGGCACCGTGGCCCGCCGGCCAGCGCTGGCTGAGGCGGGTGCCGGGCGGTGGACGGCCGCACCTGCAGAGCCGCAGCCGCAGGTCAACGATCTACGATTGCACCCACAACAACCGGAGACACCCCATGCACCGCCGCTCGTTGATCACGGCCGCCGCACTGGCCACCGCCTTGCCTGTGCAGCTGCGGGCCCAGGGCGCCTACCCGACCAAACCGATCAAGCTGATCGTCGGCTTTCCGCCCGGGGGCGGCATCGACTTCACCGCGCGCACCATCCAGAACGCGCTCGAAGCCGCGCTGGGCCAGCCCCTGGTGATCGAATACAAGCCCGGTGCCGGTGGCGTCATTGCCGCCACGGAACTCACGCGTGCTGCGCCCGACGGCTACACGCTGCTGGTGGCCAATACCGGGCCGTTTGCGATCGCGCCGTATCTTCAGGCCAAGCGCCCCTATGACCCCGTGACGCAGTTCACCTACGTTGGCCAGGTGGCCGAGAGCAGCTACATCGCCGCCACGCGCACCGAACACCCGGCCAAGGACCTGAAGCAGTTTGTCGAATGGGCCAAGGCCAACCCCGGCAAGGCCAATTTCGCCAGCGGCGGGCCGGGTGCCAGCACGCATCTGAATGGCGAGCTGCTCAACAGCGTGGCCGGCATCGACTTGCTGCACGTGCCGTACAAAGGCAGTGCGCCGGCGGTGACCGACCTCATCGGCGGCCAGACGCACCTGCTGATCGACGCCGGCACCGTGCTGCTGCCGCAGATCAAGGGCGGCCGGCTGAAGGCGCTGGCCGTCACCGGCGCCCGGCGCGACCCCAACCTGCCCGATGTGCCCACCGTGCGCGAGCTGGGCCTGGGTGGCATGGAGGCAGTGGGCTTTCAGGGCATCGTGGGCCCGGCCGGACTGCCCAAGGACGTGGTCGACCGCCTGGCCGTCGAGCTGCGCAAGGTGCTGGCCAACCCTGAAATCAAGTCCAAGTTTGCCGGTGCCGGCTCGGAAGTGCAGCCCCGCGGCGCGCAGGAATTTGCCGCCTATGTCAAAGGCGAGGCCGAGCGCTGGTCCAGCCTGATCAGCAAGCGCGGCATCAAGCTGGACTGAGCCCCGGCGAACGAATCCGGCACACCCTGCGCGGTCCGCCCAGCCCTGGCGCACGCGGTGCAGGCCGGGCTGTGCGGTCACCCGCCAAAGCGGGCGTGCTGCAGCACCTGGGGGTTGACGAGTGCGCCGTGGTCGCCGGCCTCGAAGCGCAGGATGTTGGCGAATGCCAGCCCGAAGTAGCGCTCGTAGTTGTCACGTTCCACATAACCGATGTGTGGCGTGCACAGGGCGTTGGGCAGCGACAGCAATTCCTCTTCGCCCGGGCGCACGGGCTCCTGCTCGAAGACGTCCACCGCGGCGAACCCCGGCCGCCCCGCGCGCAAGGCCTGCACCAGGGCGCCGGGGGCGATGAGCTCGGCCCGGCTGGTGTTGACCAGCAGCGCTGAAGGCTGCATCAGCGCCAGGTCAGCTGCGGTGACGATGCCACGCGTCTGTTCACTCAATCGCACATGCAGGCTCAGCACGTCGCTGTGGGCGAAGAAGGCCGGGCGCGATGGCGCCGCATCGAAACCATCGGCCTGCGCCGCTGCGATGGATGTCTCGCGGCCCCAGACCCAGACCCGCATGCCAAAGGCGCGACCGAAACCCGCCACCTGCCGCCCGATGCGGCCGTAGCTCCAGATGCCCAGGCGTTGGCCACGCAATTGCTGGCCCAGGAAACCCTGCCACCGGCCAGCCTGCAGACGGTTGGCTTCCTGTACCAGATGCCGCCGGCTGGCCAGCACCAGGGCCCAGGCCAGCTCGGCGGTGGCCGCCCCGGTGCCCTCGCCGTCGGCCACCGCCACACCGCGTGCCGTGCAGGCTTCCAGGTCGATGTGGCCCGCCACCTTACCGGTCTGGCTGATGAGGCGCAACGCGGGCAGCCGATCCAGCAGCGCCGCGCCTATTCGGGTGCGCTCCCGGGTCAGGACGACGGCGTCGAAGCCGGCCAGGCGCTGTGCGAGAGCATCCTCGCTGTGCAGCGTGTCATTGAACACCTGCACGTCGTGGTGCGCCAGCGCCTTGAACGCTTCCAGCGTGCGCACGCAGCCCTGGTAGTCGTCTGGGATGGCAATGCGCATGGCGCGGTCTCGGTGCAGCGGCTACTGCAAGCTGATGCGCAATTCGGTGACGGTGCGTTTCCAGTGCACCAGATCGCTGCGAATGAGCGCGCCGAATTCCGCCGGCGGCATGCCGCCTGGCACGATGCCCTGGGCCGCAAAGGTGTCGCGCACCTCGGTTGTTTCCAGCGCGCGCTTGACTTCGCTGTACAGCCTGTCAACGGCCGCGGCCGGTGTACCGGCGCGCACCATCAGGCCGTACCAGGCCTGGATGTTGAAGCCGGGATAGCCCTGCTCGGCAACAGTGGGCACATCGGGCAGCAGGGGAACGCGCCGTGCCGGCGCAACGGCCAGCGCGCGCAGCTTGCCGGCCTGGATTTGCGCCAGGGCAGAGGTCATGTCGAGGAACATGCACTGGATTTGTCCGCCCAGCAGGTCTTGCATCGCCGGCCCGGCGCCTCGATAGGGCACATGCACCATCTTCAAGCCGGCGCGCTCGAACAACATGGCGGCCGCCAGATGGGCCGAAGTGCCATTGCCTGAAGAGCCATAGGCCAGTGAACCCGCTTTCTCCTTGCCCAGGGCGACCAGTTCGGCCAGCGTCTTGGCTGCAAAGTCTGGCCGCACCACCAGCGCGTGGGGGATGAAGCCGACGACGGTCACCGGCGCAAAGTCGCGGGCCATGTCGAAGGGGTAGTTCGGCATCAAGGCCGGGTTGGTGACCGCCAGGATCGAAGGCAGGATCAGCGTGTGCCCGTCGGCGGGTTGCTGTGCGAGCTCACTGAAGGCGATGACGCCGCCGCCGCCGGGCTTGTTGTCGACGATCACCGTCTGGCCCAGGCTTGAGGTCATCACCTTGGACAAAACCCGGGCCATCAGGTCGGTGGGCCCCCCGGCGGTAAAGGGCACGATGATGCGCACCGGCTTGGAAGGAAACGCTTGCGCCCAGGCGCCGGGCCCGCCCGTCCCCGCTGCAGCCAGGACCGCGGCCAGACGTGTCAACGCTTGGCGCCGGTGAGGGTATGGGCTGGTCATTGAGGCAGGCTCCCGATTCGGAAATGATGTTTTGCTGGAACTGTCCGGGTCAGCACCACCTGGGGTCGCCCCTTGTCGCCTGGGCCAGCGGCCCATCGTCTTTGCCCGGCACCCACGGTACAGCGGTCCGTGGGCACGCGGGCTGGGCTCAGTTGAGGTACATGCCGAGGTAACGCCGCCCGCGGCTGACGGCGTCGGCGTCGGGGCAGGCCTCGAACCAATCGATCAGCTGCTTGCGCGCCCGCTCGCGATCGGGCTTGCCCTCGGCCTTGTCGCGCAGCACCACTTCCAGCAAGCTGTCGAAGGCGGCGTTGAAGTCGCCTTCGAATACCTGGATGGCGGCCAGCGCAAAACGGGCTTCGAAGTCCTTGCCGTTGGCCGCGATGCGCGCCGCCAGCGCCGCCGGGTCGCCCGCGGGCCGGTTGGCCAGGATCTGCAGCCGCTTGCGCAAGGCCCCGTCGCGGTCTCCGCGCTCGGCCGTGGGCACGGCATCCAGCAGCGCCGTCACTTCTGCCAGATCAGCGCCGCGTGCCAGCCAGCGGTCGGCCAGGTCGGCCGTGGCGTCAGGATGTCCGGGCACCATCTGCAGCGCTTCGGTCAGCAGCGCCTCGGCTTCGGCGGGGTCAGCGGCCTCGGCGGCTTCCTTGCGGATTTCGTCCATCGGGTCGCCCGGCGGCTGCAGGTGCTTGTCCAGGAAGGCGCGGATCTGGCCCTCGGGCAGCGCACCGGTGAACTGGTCCACCGGCCGACCACCCACGAACAACACCACCAGCGGGATGCTGCGCATGCGCAGCGCCGCGCTCAGGTTGGGCGCCTCGTCGGTGTTGATCTTGGCCAGCTCGAAGGCGCCGCCGTAGCTGTCGGCCAGCTTTTCCAGCACCGGGCCGAGCGACTTGCAGGGCCCGCACCACGGCGCCCAGCAGTCCAGCAGCACCGGCACCTGCATCGAACGTTCGAGCACGCGGGTCTGGAACTCGGCCTCGGTGATGTCGTACACCAGTCCACCGGCTGCGCTACCCGGCGCTGCGGGTGCGGCCGGTGACGGAGCCTGGGGTTGCATGGCATAGCCGCCGCCAAAACCGCCACTCGCGGCATAGGGGTTGTTGGCAGCAAAGGGATTGTTGGACTTGGGCGTGTTCATGGCGACATTGTCGCAACTTCGCCAGCGTGGCGCGCAGGGCTGCCGCAACCCCAGCGCGGGTGGGCTCGGTCGGCGTCGCTGTCATGATGCGGGGCATGGATCGTCGCCAGGCCTTTGCCCGAACGGCCGCTGCACTGGCCAGCGGCGCCAGCGCGCCCCTGGCCGCGTGGGCGCAAGGGGCGCCGCCATTGAAGGCCACAGCCGCGCCGGCGCTGAAGGTGCTGCGCCTGGCCAGCGAAAGCGAAACCGGCTTCGACCCGGCACGCGTGGGCGATGTGCGTTCGCTGCGCATCACTTCGCACATCTTCGAGACGCTGCTCGAGTTCGATCCGCTGGCGCGCCCCGTCAAGCTGCGGCCGCGCACCGCGGCGGCGATGCCCGAACCCAGCGCCGACTTCCGCAGCTGGACCGTGCGGCTGCAGCCCGGCATCCTGTTCACCGCCGACCCGGCGTTTGGCGGCCGCCCGCGTGAACTGGTGGCCGCCGACTACGCTTACAGCATCAAGCGGCTGGCCGACCCCGCCAGCAAAAGCCCGGGCTGGACCGGCCTGGAGCAGGTGGGCATCAGCGGGCTGGGTGCGTTGCGCCGCGAGGCCATCGATCAGAAGAAGGCCTTTGACTACGGGCGCCCGCTGCCCGGCCTGCAGCTGCTGGACCGCTACACGCTGCGCTTCGTGCTCGACGCCGGCCGGCCGCGGTTTGCGCAATGGCTGGCCAGTGCATCGACGTCTGCCGTGGCGCGCGAGGTGATCGAAGCCCATGGCGAACTGTCGATGCAGCACCCGGTGGGCACGGGGCCGTTTCGCCTGACCGAGTGGCGGCGCGCGTCGCGCATCGTGCTCGAGCGCAACCCGCTGTTTCGCGACATGCGCTACCACGCCGAACCGGTCGCCGACGACGCCGAGGGCCAGGCGATCCTGGAGCGCCTGAAGGGCCGCCGCCTGCCCATGGTGGACCGCGTGGAAGTGGCCATCATCGACGAGAAGCAGCCGCTGTGGCTGGCCTTCCTGAACGGTGAATCCGACTGGGTGGACCTGCCCGACGGGTTCACATCGGTGGCCATGCCCGGCGGCAAGCTGGCGCCGCATCTGGCGCGGCGCGGCATGCGGGCCGAGCGCGTGGTGCTGCCGTCCACCTACTACACGATGTTCAACATGGAACACCCGGTGGTGGGCGGCTACACGCCCGAGCGCGTGGCCTTTCGGCGCGCGGTGGGTTTGGCCATCGACGTCGAACGCGAGATCACGCTGCTGCGCTACGGCTCGGCGGTGGCGGCGCAGAGCCCGGTGGCCGTGCACTTGAGCGGTTATCACCCGCAGTGGCGCAGCGAGATGAGCGACTACAGCCCGGCCCGCGCGCGCGCCTTGCTCGACCTGTACGGCTGGCGCGACCGCGACGGCGACGGCTGGCGCGAAACGCCCGAAGGCCAGCCGCTGCGGCTGCTGATGGCCACCCAGCCCAGCCTGGAAACGCGCCGCTTCGACGAGCTGATGAAACGCGACATGAAGGCCATCGGCGTGCGCGTGGACTTCCACACCGCGCAGTGGCCCGAGCAGTACAAAGCCGCCCGCACCGGCAAGCTGATGATGTGGTCGGTGAGCGGCCGCGCCAGCGCGCCCGACGGCATCGAGGGACTGCAGCGCTACGACGGCTCGGCGGCCGGCGACATGAACCTGTCGCGCTTCAACCTGCCCGACATGAACGCCACCATCGCGCGCCTGCTGGCGCTGCCCGACGGCCCTGAACGCGAGGCCGCCTTTGAACACGCCAAGCGCCTGACGGTCGCCTGGATGCCCTACAAGTTGCGCACCCATCTGGCCGCCACCGCCATCTCCCAGCCCTGGCTGGTGGGTTTTCGGCGGCCGCTGTTCTGGAACAACTGGTTCGAGATGGTGGACATCGAACCGCACACCCCCTGAAGTCAACCGCCATGACCGACCGCCTTTCCCCCGCTTCGTTACCCGACTTGTCCCCCAAACGGCCGCTCATCCTGCCCCGCCGCCTGCGCGCCGGCGACACGCTGGGCCTGATCAACCCGTCGGGCGCCGTGTTCGAAAACGCGCCTTACCAGCAGGCCCAGCGCGCATTGCTGGCACTGGGCTTTCAGGTGCGTGAAGCGCCGCATGCGCGCGCCCGTTACGGCCACATGGCGGGCACGCCCGAGCAGCGTGCGAGCGACATCCACACGCTGTTTGCCGATCCCACGGTGGCCGGCCTGCTGGCCATCACCGGGGGCTCGGGCGCCAACCGGGTGTTGCCGCACCTGGACTACGGGCTGATCGCCAGCAACCCCAAGTTCCTGGGCGGCTTTTCCGACCTCACGGCGCTGATCTCGGCGGTGCACGAAAAAACCGGTCTCGTCACCTTCCATTCACCGTTGGCGCGTTCCGACTGGAACACCTTCAGCAGCGAGCAGTTCAAGGCGGTGGCCATGGCCTGCGAGCCGCACACGCTGCGCAACCCCGAGCCGCCGGCCGACGACCCGGCGTCGCAAGAGGGCCGCACCACGACGCTGCGCGGCGGCCGAGCGCGCGGCCCCTTACTGGGCGGCAACCTGGCGGTGTTGACGTCGCTGGCCGGCACGCCTTACATGCCGAACCTGGACGGCGCCATCCTGTTCCTGGAAGACATCAATGAATACATCTACCGCGTCGACCGCATGCTGTCCACGCTGGCGCTGGGCGGCGCGCTGTCGCGCGTGGCCGGCGTGGTGCTGGGGGGCTTCACCAACTGCATGCCCAGCGAAGGCAGTTTCGGCACGCTGACACTGGACGAGGTGTTCCGCGACTACTTCGGCGGGCTGGGCGTGCCGGTGTACAGCGGCGCGCAGTTCGGCCATGTGAAGCGCAAGTTCACGCTGCCGCTGGGCGTGATGGCCGAGATGGACGCCGATGCCGGCACCATCCGGTTGCTGGAGGCGGCTGTGATCTGAGCCCGCAGGCCAGCCTGCGCCGGCCCGCGAACGCCCCGGCGGCGTGCGCGGTCTCAGGCGTAGGTGTTGACGTGGCTGCCCGCCTGGCCTGCCGGCGCCAGCGCCGGTTGCGGCAGCGCAGCAATCAGTTGCGCGGCGGCGTTCTTCTGCGCGTCCATCGATTTCTTCAGCACCGACAGCGCCGCACTGCCCTGCACGGTGCCGGGGGTGGCCGCAGAGGCGGTGTTGACCAGGGCGGCTTGGGCGGCGTTGACGTTCATGGAGGCTTTCTGGGCGGCGGTGATGCTGGCGTTTTCGGCGGTTGTCGGTGTAACTGAAGCCTGCAGGGCCGCTGCCGGCGGCCGGCGCAGTCGCCGCTCGCGCAAGCTGGAGTTCTTGCCCGCCCGCCTGGGCCGCCTGGCGGCCGGTGACCAAGGCCGGGCGTCACGAGCGCTGGAACGCGGTGCCCTTTCCGGGATTGGCGCCCGGGGGGGGGGCGGTTGCAGACGGATACGTTCAAGTCAGGCCGCACGATGCCGATGACCCTCCGTATGACCACTTCATTCAGGGCCACGAGGGTACGCATCACTGCCCAGCAGGTGCCCGCGCGCCGCGACAGGGGTTTGACACTGATTGAGCTGATGGTCGGCCTGTCGGTTCTCGCCATCGCCATGGCGCTGTCGGCACCGCAGTTCGGCCAATGGGGTCGGAGCACGCGCGCCGTCACGCAGGGCGCCGATATCCAGAACGCCCTGGCTTACGCGCGCAGCGAGTCGTTGCGCCGGGGCGTGCGTGTGGCCATCTGCCGCACCGCTGCGCCGCGGGCCGCCAATCCGAGCTGCAGCGACACCGCCAGCTGGGCCGAAGGCTGGTTGGTCTTCGTCGACAACGTCCAGGTCACGGGCAACACCGCCGGTGCGGTGGATGGCACCGATACCGTGCTGCGCATCGGAGACGCCCTCTCCGGGGCGACGGTCGATGTCACGGGCAACCTGGGCGCCTGGGTCGCCTACTCGCCGCAAGGTCTGATCCGCACCGCGGGGGGGCCTGCGAATGGCAGCCTCAGGGTCTGCCAGTCGCCGCATGCCCGGCGCATATCGCTCAGCGGCGCGGGCATGGCCACCGGCACGAACGAGGCCTGCTGATGGCCCGGTTCGGTGCGTCCAGGTCAAGATCGCAGAGAGGCACCTCGCTGATCGAAGTGTTGATCGCCGTTCTGCTGCTGTCGGTGGGTCTGCTGGGCATGGTGCGCTTGAAGGTGGCGGCACTGAAGTACGCCGGCCAATCCAACTCACGGGCCACCGCATCGATGCACGCGGCGGACATGATGGACCGTCTGCGTGCCAACCCGGTCCGGGCCGCCGGCGGCCAGTACAACCTGGCCATCGAAGCCGCGGCGCCCGCCGCACCGGCCACGGTGGCTGCAGTCGACCTCCTGCAGTGGCGTCTGCGCATCTCCGAGAGCCTGCCCGCCGGCAGCGGCAGCGTGGCGGTGGCCGCGGACAACACGGTGCGCCTGGTGCTGCGCTGGAACGAGCGCACCGAGCAGGCAGCGCAGCCTGTGCAGCTCACCTACACCTTCGAGGCCCGGCTGTGAGACGGCAGCAAGCACGCGGTGCTTCAATGGTCGAGATCCTCATCGGCCTGGCGCTGGGCCTGGTGCTGGTGTCGAGCGTGAGCGGCCTGATCGTCGGTTCACGGCAGACCAGCCGCAGCGAGCGCCAGTTGCTCGAGATGCAGTCCTCCGGGCGCTTTGTGACCGAGATGCTCGCGCGCGAGATCCGCAAGGCCGGCTATCGCAGCAACCGAGAGCGCTCGCTGCTGGACAACTTTCCCGCCGTGGGCAGCCCGTTCGGGGCTGCCGGCAGCGTGGCCGTGGGTGGCGTGGCAGGCAACGAGATCACGGTGCGTTTTCAAGGTCTGGACAACTCCACCACCGGCCTGGTCGACTGCCTGGGCAATGGCATCGACGCCGGCCAGGACCTGTGGCAGACCCTGTCGCTCGTGGGGGGGGAACTGCGCTGTCGTGCGCGCAACCTGACGACATCGACCGACCAGACGGCGGCGCTGGTGTCGCAGATCGAAGCACTGCTGTTTACTTTTGGCGTCGACACCGATGGCGACGGATTTGCCGACGACTACCGGGCCGCTGCCGCGGTGGCCGACTGGGCGCGTGTGGCCAGCGTCAACGTGCAAGTGCGTGTGCTGTCCAGCGAAGACGGCGTGGCCGACGCACCGCAGCCCTACCTGGACTTCAACGGCAACGGCGTCACGCCCACCGACCGCCGCCTGCGCCGCACCTACGGCACCGTGGTGGCGCTGCGCAACCTGCTGCCATGAACGCACGATACCGCGGCAAGCCTGTGGCCGTGCCGAAGCAGCGCGGCCTGGCCCTGGTGGCCGTGCTGCTGCTGATGATGGTGGCGATGCTGATGGCGCTGGCCGCGCTGCGCTCGGTCAATCTGGAGGAGCGCATGGCCAGTCATACACGCGACCGTCAGGTGGCCTTCCAGATGGCCGAGGCCGCCTTGCGCGATGGCGAGCAGACGATCGCCGCCAACACCAACGGGCCCTTCCTGCCGCTGCGCCCTGGCGAGTTCACGGCTGCCTGCACCGGCGGCCTTTGCCGATCGACACCGGGCGGTACGCCGGCATGGGTCGGCTTCAGCGACGCCGACTGGCAAGGCGCCAAGACCTGGGCCTACGGAGCCGCCACCGGCGCGGCGGCTCTGGCAGGGGCGGCAACGGCGCCCCGAATGGTCATTGAGTACCAGGGCACGACGCAGCCCGTCGAACCCGGCAAGCCCTGTGTCGCGCTGTTCCTGATCACAGCCCGTGCGCGTGGCGCGACCATGGCCTCAGAGGTGATCCTGCAATCGGTTTATCGGCATCGGTCGGGAGAGTGTTATGCGGCCATTTGATTCCTGCAATTCGGTTCGCTTCGTTCGCTGGCGTATCGGTGCTGGGCTGGGTCTGGCGCTGCTGCTGTTGGCCGCAGTGCTGGTGGCCAGGGCCGCCGCGGTGTTCGACCCCGTGCAGCAGCCCACCGGTTGGGCCACGCGACCGGCGCTGACCTCGAACTCGCTGAAGTCCGGTACCGAGGTTGTCTACCGACCCGAGTACAGGGCCGGCCTGTGGACGGGCACGGTGCGCGCGAACTACATCGACGCCGAAGGCGTGGCGCAGGGCAACAGCCCGTGGATCGGCGGTGACACCGCCACCATCCTGGCGGGCATGCACTGGGACACTGCGCGCCGCATCGTCACGCGCACCAGCGCCGGCGTGCCCGTGCCGCTGCGCTGGGCATCACTGGATGCCACCCAGCAGACGGCGCTGGGCGGATCGACCAACGGCCCGCCGTTGCTGAACTTCGTGCGCGGCGACCGCAGCAACGAGGCGCCTGCGGGCTTGAAGCTGTTTCGCGCCCGGACCACCGTGCAGGGCGACATCCAGCAGTCGACGCTGCTGCACTGGACCCACCTCGGCGGCCAGAAGCGGCTGTACGTGGGCGGCAACGACGGCATGCTGCACGTCTTCAACGCCACCAACGGCAGCGAGGTCTTTGCCTACGTGCCTTCGATGCTGGTGCCACGCCTGCCGGCCCTGGGGGCCAACCCTTATGTGCACAACCTGTACGTCAACGGGGGCCTGGCGATGGCCGACGTGACGATCAACAGCGCCACCCGCACGCTGCTGGCCGGCGCGCTGGCCGGCGGTGGCAAAGGCCTGTTCCTGCTGGACATGACCGACCCGGCGCCGGCCAGTGAAGCGGCTGCGGCCAACTCGATCAAGTGGGAGATCAGCGCCGCCAGCAGCGGGTTTGCCAACCTCGGCTACACCTACGCCGCACCGCGGCTGGCACGGCTGAACAACAACGTCGCGGCGGTGGTGGTGGGCAATGGCTACCTCAACAGCGGCAACGGCCAGGCTTCGCTGTTCATCGTCAATGCTGAAACCGGAGCGTTGATTCGCGAGATCGGCACGGGCAGCGGCAGCTTGGCCAGTCCGAACGGCCTGTCCACCGCGACGATGGTCGACACCGACGCCGATGGCCGGGTCGACTATGCCTATGCCGGCGACATCGACGGCAACCTGTGGCGTTTCGACCTGCGGGGCAACGACCCGGCCGCATGGTCGGTGGCCAAGATTCACACCACTGCGCCTCAGCAAGCCATCACCACCGCGCCGGTGGTCGTCAACCACCCCATCTCGGGCCGCATCGTGCTGTTCGGCACCGGGCGCGTGCTCAGCCCTGGCGACGAAAGCAACGCCGCCGTGCACTATGTGTATGGCCTGTGGGACGGTGCGCCGGTGGCCAACACGCTGTGGCTCGACCAGACCATCAGCGAACTCAGTGCCGGTAGCGCCCGTCTCAGACGCGTTTCCAGCCTGGCACCCAACTGGGCCAGCGGTGGTCACCGTGGCTGGCGGCTGACGCTGCCGGCGGGTGAACGTCTGGTCGGCGAGTCGCCTTTCGTCATCGACGAACGCTTTTACTTCACCACCACCAACCCGACGGTGGCGGCGGCCGCAGAAGGGCAGGCCAGCGGCGCCAACTGGCTGATGGAGGTCAGCGTCTTCACCGGCGGCAGCCCACCATCACCCATCTTTGACCTTAACGACGACAACAAGATCGACAGCGCCGACAACCTGGGGGGCGGCGTCATCGTCGGCAAATACCTGGGCGCCGGCATCGCATCACAACCGGTGCTGGTCGACCTGGCCACTTTTGGCATGACGCTGTTCAACCAGCAGTCCAATCTCGACTACAGCGTGCCCACCACCAGCACCGACCGCGGCGTGTCCGGGGGCCACTTCGACGTCGACTTCTACTTCACCACGGGAACCAGTTTTGCCAACCTCAAGCATGTGCACGAGTACGACGATCTCTACGACGTGACGGGGGTCAACATGCTCAACGCCAGCAATGCCGTGTTCAATCTGGGCAGCAAACTGGGCAGCGGCGTGGCCTTCAAGGTGCTGGTGGCCAACCAGTATCTGAACCCGGCGTCGACGCTGTCGGTCGGCGGCGGAGCCTATGTCAGCGTCAAGGACTATGGAGGCCTGGCCACGGCTGCCAGCGCGGCGCAGGCGCTGGCGGGTCTGCAGAGCTACACCCTGGGCTCGACGACGCCGGTGAATACCCTGGCTTGGAAGCTGCCGCTCGATGCGTTCAAGTCGAAGGACTGGTGGGGCGATGGCGGCACCCTGCGCGCCGGCCTGATTCCGAGCCAGACCGGCTGCGTCAACAGGGTCAGCTCGACCGGCAGCACGCTCACGCTGGGGCCCAACGGTGAGCGGCACAACGGCGCCTTGACGATCCAGATCATCAAGGCCTCGACGCCCGATACGGCGCTGGAGCTGAACTGGTCGGCTGGTGGCCCGAAGTACGGCTGGCGCGTCAAGGCCGGCTTGTTCACGACCTACGTGCTGGCTGAGTACACAACGTTCTGGCACCACCCCAACGGCAAGTGTTACGGTGACGCGGGCTGGGTACCCAACCCGCCCGAAGACAACTCGCCGCCGAGCACCAAAACCGCAGCGCGGGCCTCGGGTTCGATGGATCCGAATGACGGCGCATTCATCGCTGCGCCTGCCGGCGTGACGGTGACGGACGTCAAGACCACGGTCAACGGCAACGTGACCACGATCGTCGTCACCTATTCCGACGGCAAGACCGATCGCACGGTCATCAGCGCCAACGGCGATGGCACCGAGTCGGTGACGATGACCGACCGCGCCGGCACCGCCACCCTCGCCACCCGCATGTCTTCGGGTTCCCTCGGCGGCGCGCCCCAGGAAATCCTGCAGCCGTCTCGCCGCATCAACTGGCGTGAGGTTGTCAGGCCTTGAATGCGCCGACAAGGCGTCAAGTCACCCCTTCACCGAGACAGGAGCAAGACATGACTGAAGTCGCCGTCCGTGCGCGGCACCGTATCCGCGGCGTGACCTTGATCGAGCTGATGATCGCGATGGCGATCCTGGGCATTCTGGTCGGCATCGCCTACCCGTCATACATGGAATCGGTACGCAAGGGGCGGCGAGCCGACGGGCAGGCGGTGCTGCTCGAGGCGTCGCAGTTCATGGAGCGCTACGCAACCGAAAACATGCGTTACGACCAGGACCGCGCTGGGGCGGCGGTTGTTCTGCCGGCGCAGTTGGCCCGTGCGCCCAAGGACGGCACCATGCAGTACTACACGATCTCGTTGCAGAGCGTGGGCCAGAGCAACTACACCCTGCGTGCCGTGCCCGGCGGCAGCATGCAGGGTGACGCCTGCGGCACCATGACGCTGACCGACACGGGTGTCAAGGCGGCCAGCAAAGAAGAATGCTGGCGCCGGTGAGACGGCCTGAGGATCAGCTGCCACTTGGTTGCATTGCGCGTGCCACTCAGGGCATGGCGGCGGCGACGCGGCCCGGGCGACGTTGATGTTTCTTCACGGGGACCGTGTTGACCAACTGGCCCCTGCGATCGTGCGTCTGCGCAGAATGAACTGAAGCCGGTCCTTCCTGGACCGGCTGGTTGGCTCGAGCCCGCCCCTGGCTCAGGGGTACAGCCCCCGCTCTTCACGCGCGGTCAGGATGCGCTCACAGGCCACTGCAAACGTGGCGGTGCGCAGCGTCGTCTTGTGGCGGTCGGCGGTGTCCCAGATCTTCCTCAGCGCGTCGACCATGATCTTGTCCAGCCGCACGTTGATCTCGTCTTCGCTCCAGAAGAAGCTGCTGAAGTCCTGCACCCATTCGAAGTAGCTCACCGTCACGCCACCAGCGTTGCAGATCACGTCGGGCACCACCAGCACCCCGCGGCCAGCGAGGATGTCGTCGGCCTCCGACACGGTGGGCCCGTTGGCGCCTTCCAGCACCAGTCTGGCCTTGATGCGGTGGGCGCGCGCGGCGGTGATCTGGCCCTCGAGTGCGGCCGGGATCAGGATGTCGCACTTCACGTCCCAGAAGTCCTCGCCATGCATGGCCTCGGCACCTTTGAATCCGCCGACGCCCCCGTGCTGCTTCACGTGTGCCGCCAGGTCGGCGATGTCGAAGCCGCGGTCGTTGAAGATGGTGCCGGTGTGGTCTTGCGCGGCCACCACGGTGCCGCCGGCCTGCGCAAACAACTCGGCCGCCGACGAACCCACGTTGCCGTAACCCTGCACCGCCACGCGCGCGCCGTTCAGGTCCAGGCCCAGGCGGCGCGCCGCCTCGCGCCCGGTGACGAACACGCCGCGGCCGGTGGCCTTCACGCGGCCCAGGCTGCCCCCCAGGTGAATGGGCTTGCCGGTGACGACACCGGTGGCGGTGGTGCCGGTGTTCATCGAATAGGTGTCCATCATCCAGGCCATGATCTGGCCGTTGGTGTTCACGTCGGGCGCCGGGATGTCGCGCTGCGGGCCGATGATGATGCCGATCTCGCTGGTGTAGCGCCGCGTCATGCGCTCCAGTTCCTTGTGGCTGAGCAGCTTGGGGTCGACGCGGATGCCGCCCTTCGCGCCGCCATAGGGCAGGTTGACGGCGGCGCACTTCACCGTCATCCAGGCGCTCAGCGCCATCACCTCTTCCAGCGTCACGTCGGGGTGGTAGCGCACACCACCCTTGCCCGGGCCGCGGCTCAGGTTGTGCTGCACACGGTAGCCCTCGAAGTGCGCCACGTCGCCGTTGTCCATCTCGATGGGCACGTCCACGATCAGCGCACGCTTCGGGCGCTTCAGCGTTTCCACCCATTTGGCCAGGTGGCCCAGATAGGGCACCACGCGATCGACCTGGCTGATGTAGGTGCCCCAGGGGCTGTTGGCGGTGGGGTGGACGTAGGAAAGAGGCTCGGTCATGGGGAATGTCTCCGGTGGTGTTGTTCGCGGGTCTGCGGTGGATGGCCGCGCAAGCACCGGCCTCGTGGGCTGGCCGCAGCGCGGGCCGCGTGCTCCAGACTGTAGAGGCCATCCCGCCGAATTTGTCACCGTCCGCCATGCGGCGTTTGCATGGCGACTGGCGGGTGCGCACATGGGCCGGCGGGTGCGCCAGCTTGGGTGCGCAACCTGCAGCATCGCTTCGACCCGCTCATACCGATTTGCGTTCTTTCGCATCAACCGGGGATGGCATGCCGTGTCGGCTTGCGGCGCATTGCTGACTTCCAAGGCCTGGACGTTGAAGCTGCGCTCATTGCCAGTTGCGGACTTTCGCTCTTTGGCGATCGCGGGCGATTGGGGTGCCGACTCTTGGCCCGCTGCCATGGTGGTTGGACGAGG
>JANOZF010000011.1:0-12073 GCA_031429255.1 Rubrivivax sp. | reverse complement strand
ACTCCCTCATGAAAGTCATCGTTCTGGGCGCCGGCCTGCTTGGCGTCACCTCGGCCTACTTCCTGCGCCAGCAGGGTCACGACGTCGCCGTGGTCGACCGCCAGGCCACACCGGCAGCGGAAACCAGCTTTGCCAACGGCGGGCAGATTTCAGTGAGCCACGCCGAGCCCTGGGCCAACCCCAGCGCACCGCTGAAGGTGCTGCAGTGGCTGGGCAAAGAAGACGCGCCGTTGCTGTTCCGCATCCGCGCCGACATGCGGCAGTGGCTGTGGGGCCTGCAGTTCCTGCGCGAATGCACGCCCGCACGCACGCGCCACAACATCGAGCAGATCGTGCGCCTGGGCACCTACAGCCGCGACATGCTGCAGCAACTGCGGCGCGACACCGGCATCAGCTACGCCGAGCGCACGCAGGGCATCCTGCATTTCTACACCAGCCAGAAAGAGTTCGACGGCGCCGAAGCACCGGCCGCGCAGATGCGCGCGCTGGGCTGCGACCGCCGCGTCATCTCGGCCGACGAAGCGCTGCAACTGGAACCCGCGCTGCGCCACATCCGCCCGCAACTGGCGGGCGCCACCTACACCGCCGAAGACGAGTCGGGTGACGCCAACCGCTTCGCACGCGAACTGGTGCAGCGCTGCGTAAACGACGGTGTCGAATTCCTGATGAGCCACACCGTCACCGCGCTGCGCGAAGCCGGTGGCCACATCGACCACGTGGAAGCCACCAACAGCGAAGGCCGTTTCCTGCGCCTGCGCGCAGACGCCTACGTGCTGGCCATGGGCAGCCTGAGCCCGCTGCTGGCGCAGCCGCTGGGCATCCGCCTGCCCATCTACCCGGCGAAGGGCTATTCGGTGACGATGCCGGTGAAAGACGCCGCCATGGCGCACCAGGTGTCGTTGACCGACGACGAGTACAAGCTGGTGTTCTCGCGCTTGACCACGGGTGATGGGGGCGGCGTGGGCAGCGACCGGCTGCGCATCGCCGGCACCGCAGAACTCAACGGCTACGACCGCGACTTGAACCGCGTGCGCTGCGAGGCCATCGTCAAGCGCGTGGAGCAATTGTTCCCGGGTGCGGGCGACACCACGCAGGCGCAGTTCTGGACCGGGCTGCGCCCGGCCACGCCGAGCAATGTGCCCATCATCGGCCGCAGCAAGGTGCCCAACCTGTTCTTGAACACGGGCCACGGCACCTTGGGCTGGACGCATTCCTGCGGCTCCGGCAAGAGCATCGCGCGCATCGTCAGCGGCTTGAAGCCCGAGGTGGACTTTGCGTTCGCTCATGCTTGACGCCGCGGCCCGTGGTCTGTGGGCATGGGCGGGATCGGGCAGCGCAATGGCGCAGCAACGTCAAGCGCCGGGCCGGCCCGGCTGCAGCGCAAACGCGATGGCCTGCTCCAGCGTCATCAGCTCACCCTTGCGCCACGACTCGTCAAACCGCGCCGCGGGCAGTTGGCATGCTGCCAGCCGCCGCACCCGTCGCACATCACGCTGGTCGGCTTCGCTGAGCGCGGCAAAGCGGCTTTCCCAGAACACGACGGCGCAAGCCATCAAGGACACCGCCGCCTCGGGCTCACGCAGGTGGGCCCATGCGCGGGGCAGGTTCCAGAAGCCGAAGGCCAGGTCGTAGGGCGCCATCGAACGCCAGGCGGCGCGGATGCATTCCTGGTAGCTCAGCACCGCCTCGGGCCATTGGCGCAGCCCGGCGTGCGCATTGCCCTGCACGTTCAAACATTGGCTCAAACGGCGCCAGTCGTGCAAGGTGCGGGCGCTGTCGATGATGTGCTGCAAGCGGCTCAGAGCCTCGCCGTTGCGCCCGGCGTTCTGCGCACAGACCGCCAGGTTGTAGTGGCCGCTGTTGATGGCGTGTTGATTGCCCAGCGGCTGCCAACAGGCGAGCGCCAGGCCATGCAGCCGCTCGCCTTCAGCGAGGTCGCGCACGTGCACGTTGGTGACAAAGGCGCGCAGCGCGAACAGGCTGCCTTGCACAGCGGTGTGCTCGGGCACGACGGGCAGCGCGTCGAGCAAAACCTGCGCTTCATCGAGCAAGGGCAACACCTCGCCAGCCTGACGCCGCCGGCGCCAGCGCACCCGTGCGCAGGACTGCAGGGCGCGCGCGCGCTGCAAGGCACTGAGTTCATGACAATCCAGCACACGCGCCAGATGGTGCTCGGCGGCATCGCCCTGGCCAGCGGCAAAGAGCAATGGGCCGATCAAGGTCTGCCCCCGCGCACGCTGCACCGCGTCTTCGCACAGCGCCACCGCAGCCTGTGCGTGCGCAAGCGCGGCGGCGGGCAGCTCCACATCCTCCAGGCTGCGGCGCAGGGTTTCGAGCAGCTCGATGGCATCCATCGGAGCACCGTCAGCCACGGCGCTGGCCAGGGCTTGCGACAGGTTGCCCATCTCGAGTCGCAAGGCGTCCAGCGACGGCGTCTCGGGCAGGCCGCGGGCCCAGGCCAGGGCCCAGGCTCGCAGGCGATGGCGCAGGTGGCGGGCACGGGGCGGGTCTTGTTGCAGGGCGGCAAATTCACGAATCGGCTGGTAGACGGAAAAGCGCAACTCGTCGTCGCCGCCAAGCTGTGCCCGCACCATCGAATGCGCCACCAGTTCGTCGAGCAACAGCGCCACGTCGGCGATGTCCGGGCCGGCCAGCGCGGCTGCCGATGCCGCGCTGAAGCCCGTCACGAACACCGTCAGCGCCACCAGGAGTTGCTGCTGTTGGGCTTCCAGACGCTCCCAGCTCCAGGCGATGACACGCTGCATCGAAGCATGCCGCGCGTCCAGGCTGTGGCGCTGCCCATGGCGCGACAGCAGATCGAGCCTCGGTGTGCCGCCGCCTTGCAACCGCGCCAGCATCTCGCGCGGCGCGATGCTGCGCACCCGCGAAGCCGCCAGCTCCAGCGCCAGCGGCATGCCTTCGAGTTCACGCACAAGCGCTGCCAACGTCTGGGCATTGCGCTGGCTGAGGTGAAAGTCTGCGCGCACCGATTGCGCACGCGCCACGAACAAGGCCACCGCAGCGTTGTCTGCGATCTCCAGCAGACCGGCCGTGACGACGGGAAGCGGCAGCGCGGCCACCAGAAATTCCTGTTCACCGTCCAGTTCCAGCACGCGCCGCGAAGTGGCCATGCAGTGCAACATCGGCAAGGCTGACACCACCGCGGCGATGGCGGCAATGGCGCCGCTTTCGAGCTGCTCGCAGTTGTCCAGCACCAGCAGTGCGCGGCGGCCCGCCAGCGCCGCAACGAGTGTACGAGCGGGAGCTTCGGCGCCCGGCGCAAGGTGCAAGGCGCTGGTCATCGCATCCAGCGCCTGGGCCGCACCGGTGCAGTCCAGCAGCGACACAAAGGCCAGCACATCGAAGGCCTGGAATGCGGGCGAAGCAGGCACGGGCCAGGCCGCATGGTCGCGCAACGAGTGCGCGGTTTCGACCGCCAGGCGGGTCTTGCCTGAACCGCCAGGCCCCACGAGCGTGACCCAGCGTTGCTTCAACACCAGGCTGCGCAGCTGCAGGGCGGGGTCGTCCGCCCCGAACATGCGCGTCAGGTAGCTGGGCAGCGTGACGCGAGCAGCCAACGCTGGCGGGCCAGCGGGCTGCTCCGGCATCTTGGCCGCTGCGCCGACCAAGGTGTTGTCCAACCCTGCCGGCGCCAACCGCTCGTGCAACGACTCCAGGCGCATGCGCTCTTCGTCGATCCAGTCCTCGTAAAACCCCGGCAGCAGCTGGCCCCGGTACAGCGTGCGCGCAGCGTCGACCTGCCCAGCGCGCACCAGTTCCTGAAACCGCGTGGCGTCGCAGCCCAGGCTGCCAGGCACCAGACGGAGGTGCATCCGGTCCGCCAGCAGCACCGGCTGCAACGGGCGCGCATGGGCCGGCTCCAGCAGGCTCTTCAGTGACGACAGCGTTTGCCGCAGCCGGTTGCGCCCGACATCGAGCGCAACGCCGGGCCACAAGATCTCGACCAGTTCCTCGCGCGCATGTGCACGCTCGGGCCACAGCGCCACGCGTGCCAGCAAGGCCGACGCGGCGCGGCTGGGCAGGTGCGCGACCTGGCCCTGGGGGCTGTGCAGCGCCATCTCGCCCAGCACACGCAGTTGCCAGCGCGGCTCGGCGGCAGGAGCACCCGGTGTCGGTGGCGAGCTGGCAGGCATGGGCAAAGCATAAAGCGTGTGCTGCGCGCTGAGCCTGCGCAACCGGGCACTGCGCCTGACCAGAGGCCCCGCCGTCACGGCCCACCAGCCTGGGCCTCGTCGCGGTTCTGTGCATCCTGGCGCCGACAAATCACCGTTCGTCGCAAGCCGCTGGCAGCGCACTGGCGTGCTGCCTACAGTGCACCCATCGACACACCTCACCCCACACCAGGAGCCCTTCGATGAACACCACCACCTTCAGCACCGCACGCCAACAAGCCACTGCCTGCGCGCTGGCACTGACCGTCACCCTGGGCATGCTGCTGGCCGTGAACGGCCTGGCTGCCCACGGCGTGAACGATGCGCAGATGGCCGCAGCAGCGGCCGCCCAATGGGTGGCAGCGCCCGTAGGCGCGGCCAGCGGCGTTTGACCTGATCTTGCGGAAGGGACGCAGCCCGCCCGCCGCTTCACCACTCCCGCTGCGTCCCGCCGTTCAGCCGCACCCACAAGCGGCCACCGTCCACCCGCACGGTATGCACCACCTGCTTTCCGGGTCAGCGGCGCACAGAGCGCGCGACCGGTCCTCACGCCGAAGCGGCCCTGGTGCAGTGGGCATTCAATGCTGCCGTCGGGCTCGACGAGACCGTCAACAAAGATGACCCCACCATGGGTGCAGGTACCGTCACTGGCCAACCGCTCCACACCCAGGCGCACCAGCGCGATGTCATGTCTTGCAACAGTTCGTGAGCAGGCGATGCGTCACCCAGCGCACTCTCGCGGCGCTGAGTGCGGGCATTGCCACTGCCGAGAGATGAGTGTGCCAAGGGAATTCAAGACCAGGCCCACACACCCCTGGGGCCCCCGCGGTCCGGGTATGGCCCCGCGGGACTGCCGTGAAGACACTCCATGGGCAGACCTTGTGCTTGCCTGGACGAAGCATGATCCGCTTCGGGCAAGGCAGGCGCCGGCTGCCTAACCAGACGAAACCAAACCACCCCATACCACCCCATGCGCCCAACCGGGCGCAAGTGAACAACGATGAACGTCCCACAAGCAAGACCTTGGAACCGCCTGGCGAGCTGGGTCGGTATCGCCTGCCTGCTCGGCACAACCTGGGCGCAGGCCAATCCCTTCGGCTGCGCACCGCCGGCCTATGCCACGCCGCCCGTGGTCAACACCGGTTTGCCGGTGGTGCAAATCTGGACCAGCGATGCGGCACCCATACTCGATCGCGAGACCTACATCGCCGGCTGCTTGCGCATCACCGATGGCAGCAAGCAGGTCTACCAAACAGGCCTGTACCACAACACGCTGGAAATCCGCGGCCGCGGCAACACGTCGTGGAACATGCCCAAGAAGAGCTACAGGCTCAAGCTGACAGCAGCGGCGCCCATCCTGGACATGCCGGCCCACCGCGATTGGGTGCTGATTGCCAACTACGCCGACAAGACCCTGCTGCGCAACAACGTGGGATTCGAGCTCAGCCGCCGTGTCAACGCGGCCTGGACGCCCAGGATGCGCCACGCCGATGTGTACCTGAACAATGAGTTCCTGGGCAACTACCTGCTCGGCGAAAAGATCGAAGTGGCCCCGACGCGGGTGGCCATCACCAAGATGACGACGGCCGACACCGTGGCGCCCAGCGTCGAAGGCGGCTACCTGCTGCAAGTGGAATACACCGACCGGCTGCTGCCCGCCGACACCTACTTCACGAGTCGTTTCTATAACTTCCTGATGGAAAGCCCGAAAGAGGCCGCCGTCCAGCCAGCGCAGAAGACCTACATCTCGAACTACGTGCAAGGCCTGGAGGACGCCATCCTGCGCGGCGACTTCAACCCCCAGACCGGTGTGCCGGCCTACATCGACGTGGACACGCTGGTGAACTACTACCTTGTACAGGAGTTGCTGAAGAACAAGGACGCCGCGATGGGCTCCAGCGTCTACCTGCACAAGGACCGCGGGGGCCCGCTGAAGATGAGCCCGCTGTGGGACTTTGACATTGCTGCGGGCAACATCAATTTCTACCAATCGGCCATGTACCCAGAAGGCTGGTATTTGCGCAATACCACGGCCTGGTTTGACGTGCTGATGCGAACGCCGGCTTTCAAGGATCGTGTCAAGGCACGCTGGAAGCCCTTCAAGGAGTCGATCAAGAGCCTGCCGGCGTACATCGACAACCAGGCAGCCATTCTTGAACAGTCGCAGCAGCGCAATTTTGCGCGCTGGCCCATCCTCAACACTTACGTCTGGCCCAACCAGGTGGTCACTGGCAGCTACAGGGGCGAAGTCAACTGGCTCAAGGATTGGCTCAAGAAGCGGGAAGCCTGGATGGACCGCAACATCAACCAGTGACGCGCCAGGGAGCGTGGCGGCCGCTGCGACTTCGGCAGATTGCGTCGGGTCGTGATCAACCCAGAGAGCCCGCTCGGACGGCTACACGCCCAGGTAACGCTGCCAGAGGCCGCGGTCGGCCTGCAGCGCTTCAGAACTGCCCGCCCACACCACCGCGCCCTTTTCCAGGATCAGGTGGCGATCGGCCAGCGCGATCAGCCGCTGCACGTATTTGTCGATCACCAGGATGGTCTGCCCTTGCTGGCGAAGCAGCGCCAGCGCGCGCCAGATCTCCTGGCGGATCAGCGGCGCCAGGCCTTCGGTGGCTTCATCCAGGATCAACAGGCGCGGGTTGGTCACCAGCGCACGGCCGATGGCCAGCATCTGCTGTTCACCACCCGACAGCTGGTGGCCCAGGTTCTGGCGCCGTTCGCCCAGGCGCGGAAACAGCTCATACACACGCTCCGGCGACCAGGCTGCGGCCTGTGCGCCCGCAGCGGCGTCCACGCCGGGGCGCACAAAGGCGCTGAGGTGCTCTTGCACGCTGAGATTACTAAACACCTGCCGCCCTTCCGGCACCAGCGACAGGCCCAGCCGTGCCATCGCATGTGCAGGCAGCCCGGCCACGGGCCGGCCCAGCACCTGCACGCTGCCCGCCGTGGGCCTGAGCACCCCCATCAGCGTGCGCACGAGCGTGGTCTTGCCCATGCCGTTGCGGCCCAGCAGGCCCACCACTTCGCCGCGTTGCAGCTGCAAGCTCACACCGTGCAGCACCTGGGCACTGCCGTAGCCGACATGCAGGCCGGTGGCCTGCAGCAGCGGCGGCGCGGTGGTGGCGTCGTTCATCAGTCCTGGCCCAGATAGGCCGCGATGACCTGTTCGTTGCGGCGCACCTCTTCGGGCGCGCCGCTGGCCACGATCTGGCCGCTGACGAGCACCGAGACCCGGTCGGCCAGGCGAAACACGGCGTCCACGTCGTGCTCGATCAACAACAGCGTGGTGGTGGCGCGCAGATGCTGAATCAGCGCTTCCATGCGCTGCGAGTCTTCAGGCCCCATGCCGGCCATGGGCTCGTCCAGCAGCACGAGCAGCGGGCGCGCGGCCACGGCCATGCCCACCTCGAGCGCACGGCGTTCACCGTGTGACAGCACGTCGATGGCGGCATCGGCCCTGCCCTGCAAACCCAGGTCTTGCAGCAGGGCGTGGGCCTGCTCGAAGCGCTGGCGCTCGCGCGCCACCGGCGTCCAGGCGCGCAGGCTGCTGCCCTGCACCGCTTGCAGCGCCAGCGCCAGGTGTTGCACGACGCTGAAGCTCTTGAACAGACGCGTGATCTGGAACGACCGCGCCAGGCCCAGGCGCGCACGCTGGTGCGGCGCAAGGCGGGTGATGTCGACACCGGCCAACACGATGCGCCCGCTGTCGGGGGCCAGCTGCCCGGCCAGTTGCGAAACCAGCGTTGTCTTGCCCGCGCCGTTCGGGCCTATGAGTGCATGCACCTCGCCGGCCCGCACCTGCAGGCTGACGTGGTCGGTGGCCTGCACGCCCCCAAAGCGCTTGCACAGGTCCTGCACGTCCAGCAGCGGCTCGCTCATCGTGCTGCGCCCCTGCGCCAGCGCGCCCAGGCCGCCGACAAGGCGCCGGCCAGGCCGTGCCGCGCAAACAGCACCACCGCCAGCAGCACCCAGCCGGTCCAGAACTCCCAGTGCTGCGTGCGCGCCGCCAGCCCTTCCTGCAGCAGCAGCAGCGCTGCGGCGCCCAGCACACCGCCCCACAGCGTGCCCACGCCGCCCAGGATGACCATCACCATCAGCGTGCCCGACTGCGTCCAGTGCATCAGGTTGGGGCTGACATAACCCTGCTGGTTGACGGTGAGAAAACCCGCCACGCCGCCCACCATGCCCGCGACCACGAACACCACCAGCCGCAGCGTAAAAGTGGGCAGGCCCAGCGCTTCGGCGCGCACGTCGTCGTCGCGCATGGCGACGAAGGCACGGCCCAGGCGCGACGGCACGAAGCGGTGCAGCGCCAGCAGCGCCGCTGCCAGCACCGCCAGCGCCAGGTAGTAGAAGGTGGTGGGGTCTTTCAGGTCCAGCCCGAAGCCGATCAGCGAACGGGTCTTGATGTTCAAGCCTTCGTCGCCGCCATAGCCCTTGATGGAGTTGGCCAGGTAAAACAGCATCTGCGCAAAGGCCAGCGTGATCATGATGAAGTACACGCCGCGCGTGCGCAGCGAGATGGCGCCGATGACCAGCGCCGCCGCGCCCGTCACGGCCAGCGTGGTCAGCAGGTGCGCGCCACCGTGGTGCACACCTTCGGTGATCATCACGCCCGTGGTGTAGGCGCCCAGCCCGACGAACGCGGCGTGGCCAAACGACACCAGGCCGCCGTAGCCCAGCACCAGGTTCAGGCTGGTGGCGGCAGTGGCGAACACCAGCACCTTGCTGGCCAGCGTGGTGTAGTAGCCCAGGCCCAAGGCCTGCAGCAGCCACGGAAACGCCAGCGCCAGCAGGGCCAGCGCAGCCAGTGCCAGCAGGCTGCCGCGCGCCGGGTTGCGCTCAGCCACGGGAAGGGAACAGCCCTTGCGGCCGCAGCGCCAGCACGGCGGCCATGAACACATACACCGCGATCGACGCGATGGCCGGCCCCGCGGCGCTGGCCCACTGCGGGCTGAGGAACTCACGCAACAACTGCTGCAGCACCGTGCGGCCCAGCGTGTCGATGCAGCCCACCAGAATGGCGCCCACCAGCGCGCCGCGGATGGAGCCGATGCCACCGATGACGATGACCACAAACGCCAGGATCAGGATGTTTTCGCCCATGCCCACCTGCACCGCCAGCAGCGGCCCCAGCAGCGCGCCGGCCACCGCGCACAGGCCGGCGCCGATGCCGAACACCACTGTGAACAGCTGCTTCACGTTGACGCCCATCATCTCGGTCATGGCGCGGTTGTTGGCGCCGGCGCGCACCCACGCACCCAGCCGGGTGTGCGCCACCAGTCCGTACATCACCAGCGCCAGCGCCAGCCCCACGCCCAGTATCAGCAGCCGGTAGGCCGGGTACATCAAGCCGGGCAGCAGCTCCACCGGCCCGTCCAGCGCGGCGGGAGCCGACAGCGGCAGGTCGGTGCCAAAGAGCATCTTCACGCCGTCGTTCAGGATCAGGATCAGCGCGAAGGTGGCCAGCACCTGCGACAGGTGGTCGCGCGCATAGAGCGTGCGCAACAGCGTGGCCTCCAGCAGCATGCCGAACAGCGCGGTCAGCACGATGGCGCCCAGCACACCCCAGACGAACGAGCCGGTCTGCTGCACCAGCCACGCGGCCAGAAAGGCGCCCACCATGTACAGCGAGCCGTGCGCCAGGTTGATCATGTCCATGACACCGAACACCAGCGTCAGCCCGGCGGCCAGCAGGAACAGCATCAGACCAAACTGCAGGCCATTGAGGGCCTGCTCGATGAACAGCATCGAAGGCATGCGTCGAGAGTCAGCTCCCTGTGCGTGTCAGCGCGGGGGCGCCTTCAAGGCTTCATGGCACAGGCGCCGACGTAGGCGTCGCCATGGTCCTTCAGGATCGGCCCGCCGATGGTCTTGTTCACCAGCCCGCCCTTGCCGTCGCTGCCCACCACGCGCACGTAGTAGTTCTGCACCGGGTAGTTGTTGCTGTTGAACCTGAAGGCGCCGCGCACCGAGTCGAAGCGCGCCGCCTTCAGCGCCTTGCGCACGGCGTCCTGGTCTTCCAGATTGCCCTTGACGTCACGCACCGCCGCGTTGATGAGCTGCGCCGCGTCGTACCCCTGCGACGCGTACAGCGTGGGCATGCGCTTGTATTCCTTCTGGAACTCGGCCACGAACTTCACGTTGGCGGCGTTGGGCAGGTCGGGCGACCAGTGCGCGGTGTTGAACAGGCCCGACATCGCCGGGCCCACGGGGTTGATGACGTCCTGGTCGGCGCTGAAACCCGGCAGCAGCAGCGTGACGTTGGTGGACAGGCCGGCGCCGACAAACTGCTTGATGAAGTTGATGCCCATGCCGCCGGGCAGGAAGATGTACAGCGCCTGCGGCTTGGCGGCGCGGATCTCGGCCAGTTCAGCCGCGTAGTCCAGCTGGCCGAGCTTGGTGTAGTTCTCGCCGATGACCTGGCCCTTGAAGGTGCGCTTGAAGCCAGCCAATGAATCCTTGCCGGCCTGGTAGTTGGGCGCCAGCAGGTACACGCTCTTCATGTCGCGCTGGTTGGCCAGCTGGCCGGCGGCCTCGTGGTAGGCGTCGTTGGGCCAGCTGACGGCGAAGAAGTTGGCGTTGCAGTCCTTGCCGGCAATGGACGACGGCGCGGCATTCGGGCTGATGTAGATGGTCTTGTTGTCCAGCGCCTCGGGCAGCGCGGCCAGCATGATGTTGGAGAACACCACGCCGGTCATGAAGTCGACCTTGTCGCGCTTGATGTTGCGCTCGAACAGCTGCTTGGCCACGTCGGGCTTGAACTGGTCGTCGCCCACCAGCACCTCGGCGGGCAGGCCGCCGAGCTTGCCGCCATTCAACTTCACGGCCAGCTGGAAGCCGTCGCGGATGTCCACGCCCAGCGCTGACGAAGGGCCCGACAGCGTGCTGACAAAACCCACCTTCACCTTGTCGGCCGCCGATGCCGCGCCCGTGGCCAGGGTCAGCAGGATGGCCGCCGCCGCAGCGGTGGTGATGGCAGCAAACTTGTTCTTGTTCAGGACGGAAGTGGTCAGCACAGAAAGCTCTCCTTCAGGGCGCACGCACGAAGCGCGGGTTCAAGACTCGAAAATCAGATCCAGATCTGCAACACGTAATCAAACGGGGCCTGGCTGTTGAACAGGTCCACGCGCTGCAGCTTGATGCGCAGCGCGCCATCAGGCTGACGCACCAGCCAGTGCTGGTAGCGGCCGCCGAAGTGCCGCACATTGTCGCGGCGAAGTTCCATGAAATGAAAACGCGAGCGCACGTGGATCTCGTTTTCACCCACCGCCTGCAGCGCCACGTGGCTGACCAGGTGGTTGGTTTCCCACATCGGCGCCTGCGACCAGGCGTTCGGGTGCGTGATGCGGCCCTTGCGGATTTCCATCATCAGCCGGTCTTCGGCAAAGATGCTGGGCGAGCCTTCCCATTCGGTCTGCTGCGGCGTGACCGGCATCCAATACACGCCGTCGGCGGCAAAGAGGTCGATGTAGGGCTGCCACTGCTTGTCGTCCAGCAGCTCGGCCTGGCGGTAGAGGAACTGCTCCACCTCGCGCTGCAGGTCGCCGTAGCCGGTGAGCAGGCCGGCGGCGGGCACGCTGCGGCCCGGTGCCGTGGCGCCGGCTTGCGGCGCGCGCGGTGAATGGTCGGCCACCTCACGGCGGGCGCCGGTTTCGCCGGCTGCAGCGCCGGCTTCGATGACCACGTCTTGCGCCAGCAGGCGTTCCAGGTCGGGGCCGGCGCTGGGGATGTTGCGGTTGCTGTTGTCCATCTGGTGTGCCCCTTGTTCAGGCCTGCATGTAAGTCAGCCATGCCTTGAACTGGTTGCGCATCACCACTTCCGAGGTGCCGCGCGTGCTGTGCAGCGTGCCACCACTTTCAGTGTCGCGCCCATAGTCGCGGTGGAAGCTCAC
>JANOZF010000010.1:0-4923 GCA_031429255.1 Rubrivivax sp. | reverse complement strand
CGCGACACCAGCATCCAGGTCTTGCCGGCACCCGCGCAGGCCTCGACGACGACGCAGCGGGCCGGGTCGCAAGCCGCCGCGTAGAAGGCCGCAGGCGCAACCACCTGCCCATTGATGCGGTAGGCGGGCGTGTTCATGTCGTCTGCCGGGCCCAGTGGTCGCGCCGGCACAGTCCGCGCGCTTCGCAGGTGTCGCACACCGCGCCTTCGCCCAGCGCCAGCATCGGCTCGCCCTGGCGCAACCGCTGCCATTCGCCGGCCAGCGACTGCAGCATGATTTCGGCGGTGTGTGCCACCTGCGGGTGTTCGATGACCTTCGGCGCCTTCGGGTCGTCCAGCGCCAGGTAACACGCCTGAAGCTCTGCAGCTTCCATGGCTTGCTGCTGGTCTTGGGGGGGGGCGAGCAACGCGGCATAAAACGCCAGCTGGGTGTCTTCCAGCGGTTGCTTGACCTTGCGCGCCAATGCAGCGGCATCACCCGTCTTGTAGTCGATGACCTGGCGCTCCCCTTGCGGGCCATGGTCGAGGCGGTCCAGCCGGCCGCGAAGGTGCGTGCCCGCGAGTTCGTCGCCGTGTCGCTCATGATCGGTTTCGCCATCGGCCCAGAACCAGCCCTGCCCTTCCCGCTCGGCCAGCCAGGCCAGGTAGGCCGGGCTGAAGTGCTCGAAGCTGGCACGCCAGGGCAGCAGTTCCGCTTCGTCCAGGGCGAGCTTGCGCGTGGCCCACGCCGCTGCCGCCTGCAGTTGCGGCGCAGCGGGCTCGCGGTAGTCCCTCTCGCTGTGGAAGTGGTGCAGCACCTCGTGCAGCCAGTTGCCGTAGTCGCGTTTGGCCAGCGTAGCGTCCAGTTCTTCAGGGTCATCCAGCCGAAGCACAGCCCGGGCAAAGAACCGGTACGGGCATTGCCGATAGACATCCAGCTGGCTGGCACTCAGCCGTGCGGGCAGATCGTCTGGCGCTGTCGGTGCCGGCCGCGCGACCGGCTGCAGTTTCACGGCGCGGGCCTTGCCCCGCCACGGCTGCCAGCCGCTGAGCGGAACCGACTGAGCGCAGGCCTGCACCAGCCACGCAAGGTCGGGGCTCTCGGACAAAGGCTCGCCGGCGTCACGCAGCCGGCGCGTGAACGCCACCTGCCCGCCGCGCAACAGCTGCGCCAGCGCCAGCCGCTGCATCAGGTGCCGCTGACGGATGTCGGGCATGCCCAGCAGCCTGGACAGCTGCGGACCGATGAGCGCGGCCTGCGAGGCCGGACTGCCCAGCTGCTGGTGGTCGGCACCGGGCACCACCACCTGGCCAAAGCTGCGCCCGAAGGCGCGCGCCAGCGGCGTCAGCACCACCTGGGCATGCTCGTCAGGCACGGGCAGATAGGGCGACTGTTCCAGTGTGCTGGCTGCCCAGGCCACGAATCCGGCCAGGTTGAAACGCGTCGCTTGCGCGGCTTGCTCCCACGCCGCAGGCGTCGTGCCCTGCAAGCGCAAGGCCGCCAGGACCTGGCGGCCCGCGGGGTCGGCGTCCAGTTGCGCCAGGCCGTCGGCGGACTCCAGCACCGCACGCGTCATGTCCAGCCATTGCTGCAGCGACCTCGCCGGCGCCTGGGCCAGCGGCAGCAGATGGCTCGCCGCGGCCTGCCAGCACCGGGCAGCCGCAGCGCGGTCACCGACACGTCGACGGCCCCGCCACAGCGCCTCCAGCGCATCGACCTCGGCCGCCGCCTCCAGCGCCGCCGCCGAGCCTGAGCCGGAGGCAGCGCCTTTGAGCCAGTCGAGCACGGCATCGCGGCAAGAGCTGGGACAGTCCTGCGCGGGCAACCCGGCGGTGACGCCGCTGCCCTGCAGCGCCTGCGCGGCGTGCAACAGGGCCATCACGAACGCGCCGCTGGGCGTGGTGGCCAGCAACCATCCAGTTTCGTCGAGCAAGGGCATTTGCTGGCGGTCGAGCAAGGCGCGCACGCGGCGCACGAGTGCACGGTCGACGGCCACCAGCGCCACCGGCACCCGCCCCTCGTTGACGGCGTCGACCACCAGAGCCGCCGCTGCCTGCGCTTCGGCCTCGAAGTCGTCACACACCCAGCGCCGCGTGGACTGAAGCGCGTCCTGCAGACCGAAGACAGTGGCCGAAGCGGCAGCGCCTTCCCAGTCCAGCGGCGGGTCCATGTCCAGCCACAAGGCTGGGGACGCGCTGGCCTGGGCCACCGCATCGGCCACGCTGTCGACGCCGCCGAGCCGCACCACCAGCCAGGCCGATGGCTGCAGTGCATGCAGGTGGTCGCTGTGCAAGGCCGCACCCTGGCAGGAGGCTGCAGCCCACTCAAGCGCCAGGCCCAGCAAACGCGACTCCAGGGCGGCTGCGGCCAGCCCGCCCAGGGTCTGTGCCACGCCAGCGCGGGCCTGCGCCCAGAAGGACTCGCGCTGCCCTGGCGCCAGGCCTGCCGCCGCGGCCATGAGGGCCTGTGCCGCGTCCACCACCGAAGTCACCAGGTGCTCAAAAGTCCGCGTGTCGTGTTGAGCCATGGCGGCGGCCGAGCGCTGGCTGCGCAGCAAGAGGCCGGCGTTCAGGCGGTCCAGCACGGGGTCGCCGCAGCAGGCCCCGGGTGACGGCTCGTCAGGCGGCGCCAGGCTGGCGCCGAGGGTGAGCGTGGTTTCGACGCGCACCTGCCAGCCGCCGGCCTGCGCAAACGCCTGGCGCAACGGGGGCAGCAGGGCCGCGAAAGGCAGCAACACTACGGCATCGCGCTCGTGCAGGCCGTGCCTCACCAGCCAGTGGCGAATCTGCTGCGCCAAGGTGTCCCAGACCGTGGGCAGGGTCCAGCCAGGCTCGATGCGGACGACTTGTTTGGTGACCATTCATGGCTGGGCCGGTTGCTGCGCGCACGCTGCCGGTGCCCGTATGTCAAAATCGAGGTTCTCAAACATTGTGACCGCTGACCACGTCAGGTCCCGTGCCGTCGCACGGGAGACGCAGCGCAAGCCGGCGGTACACGGAGCCAACCCCATGAGCAGCGACCTGATCAAGCACGTCACCGACGAGTCCTTTGGCAGCGATGTGCTGCAGTCCGACAAGCCCGTGCTGGTGGACTACTGGGCCGAGTGGTGTGGCCCCTGCAAGATGATTGCCCCCATCCTGGACGAAGTGTCCAAGGACTACGACGGCCGCCTGCAGATCGCCAAGATGAACGTGGACGACAACCGCGAGATTCCGGGCAAGTACGGCATCCGCGGCATCCCGACCTTGATGCTGTTCAAGGGCGGTGAACTCGCCGCCACGAAAGTGGGCGCGCTGAACAAGTCGCAACTCACCGCTTTCCTTGACGGTCATCTATAATGTGCAGCAACGTTTGCTGCTGAACGCAGCGGACGTCTGAACCGCCTCCACGCACTGCCCTGTCCGGCCACCGCCGGTTCCAGCCGGCCTGATGCGTGGCCTCGGCGCCATCCCACCTGTGTCTTGATGCGCTTTGCGCGGCGGTCCGCCGTGCGAAGCGACTTCACAGGGGCGGAACCGCCTGACAAAGACCTGAGGTGCCCGATGCATCTGTCCGAACTCAAAGCCCTGCCGATTGCCGATCTGATCCAGATGGGCGAAACGCTGGAGATCGAAAACGTGCAGCGCCTGCGCAAGCAGGAACTGATGTTCGCGATCATGAAAAAGCGCGCCCGTGGTGGCGAGCAGGTGTTTGGCGACGGCGTGCTGGAAGTGCTGCCCGACGGCTTCGGCTTCCTGCGCAGCATCGAAGCCAGCTACATGGCGTCCACCGACGACATTTACCTGTCGCCTAGCCAGATTCGGCGCTTCAACCTGCACACTGGCGACAACGTCGAAGGCGAAGTGCGGGTGCCCAAGGACGGTGAACGCTACTTCGCGCTGGTCAAGGTCGACCGCGTGAACGGCATCACGCCCGAGGAGAGCAAGCACAAGATCATGTTCGAGAACCTGACGGCGTTGTTCCCGACGCAGCAGTTCAAGCTCGAGCGCGACGTGAAGGCCGAAGAGAACATCACCAGCCGCATCATCGACCTCATCGCGCCCATCGGCAAAGGCCAGCGCGCGCTGCTGGTGGCGCAGCCCAAGACGGGCAAGACGGTGATGATGCAGCACATCGCCCACGCACTGGTGGCCAATCATCCCGAGATCCACCTCATCGTGCTGCTGGTCGACGAGCGGCCCGAAGAAGTGACCGAGATGCTGCGCACGGTGCGCGGTGAGGTCATCAGTTCCACCTTCGACGAGCCCGCCGCACGCCATGTGCAGGTGGCAGAGATGGTGATTGAGCGCGCAAAGCGCCTGGTGGAACTGAAGAAGGACGTGGTCATCCTGCTGGACAGCATCACCCGGCTGGCCCGTGCCTACAACAACGTGCTGCCTTCCAGCGGCAAGGTGTTGTCGGGCGGCGTGGACGCCAACGCGCTGCAGCGCCCGAAGCGCTTCTTCGGCGCCGCACGCAACACCGAAGAGGGCGGCACGCTGACCATCATCGGCACCGCCTTGGTGGACACCGGATCGAAGATGGACGAGGTGATCTACGAGGAATTCAAGGGCACCGGCAACTGCGAGATCCACCTCGACCGCCGCATGGCCGAGAAGCGCGTCTACCCGTCCATCCTGATCAACAAGAGCGGAACGCGCCGCGAAGAATTGCTGCTGAAGCCGGAAATACTCCAGAAGAGCTGGATCCTGCGCAAGCTGCTCTACCCGATGGACGAGATCGAGGCGATGGAGTTCATCTTGGAAAAGATGAAGGCCAGCAAGAACAACCACGACTTCTTCGACATGATGCGCCGTGGTGGCTGAAGGCTCGCTCCCTATATAATCCTGGGTTGCCCAGGCCCAGTCTGGCTCCGATTGACCTCCTGGAAAGTGCGCTCACCGCCCAAGGTGCTGCGTGGCTGCCTATCCTGAACACCGCACGAACAAAGGCTTCCCATGAAAG
>JANOZF010000009.1:0-2748 GCA_031429255.1 Rubrivivax sp. | reverse complement strand
GGCGCCGGCAAGACGACGATGATGGACTGCATCACCGGCAAGACGCGGCCCGACGCCGGCAAGGTTTTTTTCGGCTCCACCATCGACCTGCTGCGCCTGACGGAACCCGAGGTGGCGCAGGCGGGCATCGGCCGCAAGTTCCAGAAACCCACGGTGTACGAACAGCTGACGGTGCTGCAGAACCTGGAACTGTCGCTGCGCGCCGACCGCCGCGCGCGAGCCAGCCTGTTTTCAAAACTCAGTGGCACGCAGCTCGACCGCCTGGCTGAACTGCTGCAACTCATCCACCTGACACCCGAAGCCCATCGCACCGCCGGCCTGCTGAGCCACGGCCAGAAGCAGTGGCTGGAAATCGGCATGCTGCTGGCGCAAGACCCCAAACTGCTGCTGCTGGACGAACCCGTGGCCGGCATGACCGACGAAGAAACCGAACGCACCGCGGAACTCTTCCTGACCTTGGAAAGCCAGCACTCGCTGGTGGTGGTGGAACACGACATGAAGTTCGTCGACCAGCTGACGCAGGGCCGCAAGAAGGTGACGGTGCTGCATGAAGGCAGCGTACTGGCCGAAGGCCTGCTGTCCGACGTGCAGAACAACGAAAAAGTGGTGGAGGTCTATCTTGGCCGCTGAACCCGGGGCACCGCTGCTGTCCGTGAGCGGCCTGAACCAGACCTACGGCGGCAGCCACATCCTGCGCGGGCTGGCGCTCGAAGCGCGCGTGGGCGAGATCACCGTGGTGCTGGGCCGTAACGGCGTGGGCAAGACCACACTCTTGAAAAGCCTGATGGGCGTGGTGCCGGTGAAAACCGGCAGCGTGATGCTGGCCGGTCAGGACATCACCAAGGCCACGTCGTACGACCGTGTGCGTGGCGGCATCGGCTACGTGCCGCAGGGCCGCGAGATCTTCGGCCGCCTGACCGTCGATGAAAACCTGCGCATGGGGCTGGCCTCGAAGCCCGCCGGCACCACCGTACCGCCCCTGCTGTTCGAGCTGTTCCCGGTGCTCAAACAGATGATCGGCCGCCGCGGCGGCGACCTGTCGGGCGGCCAGCAACAGCAGCTGGCGATTGCCCGCGCGCTGGCCGCCGGCCCGCGCCTGCTGATGCTGGACGAGCCCACCGAAGGCATACAGCCCAGCATCATCAAGGACATCGGCCGCGTGCTGCAGCGCGTGGCCAAGGAAGGCATGAACGGCGAGCCGATGGCCATCGTGCTGGTGGAGCAGTACTTCGACTTCGCCGCCGAGTTGGCCGACCACTACCTGGTGATGGAGCGTGGCGAGATCATCGCGCGCGGCCGCGGCGCGCAACTGGAAGCCGACGGCGTGCGGGCGCTGGTGTCGATCTGACGCAGCCACGGATCGGCCGCTTGACGACAGCACGCTTGGACCTCACTTGAAGCCTTCAGGCAAAGGGCAGCAGCTCCGGAAAAATGTTAACGGCGGGTAAAGGCCTGGCGAACACCCGGCAATTGCCGCGGCGCCGGCCCAGGGCACGCGCTGCGGCAGTGACAATGCCGCATGCGTTTTCACACCACTCTCCGCCTGCGCGCGCGCGCACTGGCTTCACCCTTGGTGCTGCTGGCCGTTTGCGCCGCAACAGCGCAAACCGCACCGGCACCGGCCGGCGCTGCCGCTGCACCTGCCGCACCTGCCGCTCCACCTGCCGCCCCACCTGTCGCTGCGGCCGCTTCGGCACCGACAGCCGCTGTCAGCGCACCTGCTGCCGCCCCGCGCGCGCCTGCGGCTGTTCAACCTGCAGCCGCAACCGCCGCCGGTTCGCCGGCCGTTGCAGCGCCAGCACGCCCTGCAGCTGCAGGCGCAACTGGCGCTGAAGCGGGAGCGCCCGCCAGCGGCGCAACGCAGAAAATCGAGATCACCGGCGGCCGCCTGTCAGACACCGAAGAGCGACGCCGCGCCACCGCCAGCAAGATCGTCATCGGCCGCGAAGAGATCGACAAGTTCGGCGACGCCACCGTTGGCGAGGTGCTGCGCCGCCTGCCCGGCGTCACCACGCCCGGCGCGCCCGGTCGCGGCGGGCCTCCGCGCATGCGCGGGCTCGGTGGCGGCTTCACGCAGCTGCTGATCGACGGTCAACGCATGCCGCCCGGCTTCAGCCTGGAAAGCCTGACGCCGGAACAGGTGGAGCGCATCGAGATCCTGCGCGCGCCCACCGCCGAGACCGGTGCGCGCGCCATCGCCGGCACCATCAACATCATCACGCGTGAAGGCTTCAAGGTGCGCTTGAACGACCTGCGGCTGGGTTTTGGCTACGAGAACGGGCAGTTTTCGCCCGGCATCAACTGGAGCCACAACGACAGCAGCGGGCCGCTGACCTACACGCTGAACGCCAGCGTCTTCAGGCCGCGCCGCGAAAGCAACAGTGCCAGCCGCACGACGGTGGAGGACTTGGCCTCGGGTGAGTTGGTGGAAGACCGCAGCGGGCAGTCGCATTCGATGGAACAGCGCTTCGGCAGCAACGTCTCTGGCCGCCTGATGTGGCGCCTGAACGAGGCGGGTGACTCGCTGTCACTGATGCCTTCGATCTTCCACACCGAGTCGCACAGCGACAGCGACTTCAGCCTGGTGCAGAACCATCGTCCGCGGCCGACCACGCCACCGTTCTACGAGACCGGCACCACGGTGGGCGACAGCCGCTTCACCAACGGCCGGCTGGGCCTGGCCTACCGGCAGCGGCTGGGTGCCGTGCGGCTGGAGATGAATGGCAACGGCGGCTTGTGGAAGTCGCG
>JANOZF010000008.1:0-16408 GCA_031429255.1 Rubrivivax sp. | reverse complement strand
CGCCCTGCAGCTGCAGGCGCAACTGGCGCTGAAGCGGGAGCGCCCGCCAGCGGCGCAACGCAGAAAATCGAGATCACCGGCGGCCGCCTGTCAGACACCGAAGAGCGACGCCGCGCCACCGCCAGCAAGATCGTCATCGGTCGCGAAGAGATCGACAAGTTCGGCGACGCCACGGTCGGCGAGGTGTTGCGCCGCCTGCCCGGTGTCACCACGCCCGGTGCACCCGGCCGCGGCGGTCCGCCGCGCATGCGCGGGCTGGGCAACGGATTCACACAGCTGCTGATCGACGGCCAGCGCATGCCACCCGGCTTCAGCCTGGAAAGCCTGACGCCCGAACAGGTGGAACGCATCGAGATCCTGCGCGCGCCCACCGCCGAGACCGGTGCACGCGCCATTGCCGGCACCATCAACATCATCACGCGCGAAGGATTCAAGGTGCGGCTGAACGACCTGCGCCTGGGCTTCGGCTATGAAAACGGGCTGTTCTCGCCCGGCATCAACCGGAGCCACAACGACAGCAGCGGGCCCCTGACCTACACCCTCAACGCCAGCGTTTTCAGGCCGCGCCGCGAAAGCACCAGCGCCAGCCACACGACGGTGGAAGACGTGGCGACGGGCGCGGTGGTGGAAGACCGCAGCGGGCAGTCGCATTCGATGGAACAACGTTTCGGCACCAACCTCTCGGGCCGCCTGCTGTGGCGCCTGAACGAGACCGGGGACTCGCTGTCGCTGATGCCGTCGATCTTTCACACCGAAGCGCACAGCGACAGCGACTTCAGCCTGGTGCAGAACCTGCTCCCAAGGGCCACGACACCGCCTTTCTACGACACCGGCACCACGGTGGGCGACAGCCGCTTCACCAATGCGCGTCTAGGGCTGATGGCCCGCCAGCGGCTGGGTGACATGCGGCTGGAATTGAATGGCCACGGCGGCCTGTGGGAGTCGCGCAACGACACCGCCCGCAACGAGTACCGCAAGGCCAGCGCCACCAGCCCTTGGCGCAGCTTCAGCGACCAGGCCAAGACCGGCGAGAAGTCGCTGAACCTGACCTTGAAGGCCAGCGGCGTGGCCGGTGGCGGCACCGAAGAGAAGCCTGCTGCCAGCCACGCCTTGGTCACTGGCGCAGAGATCGAAGCCGTCAACCGCGACGAGACCCGCATCTCCGTGCCCGACCTGGCCGACTTCGGCGACAACCTGAAAGCCAGCACGCTGCGCCTGGCGGCCTATGCGCAGGATGAATGGCAACTGAATCCCAACTGGGGCGTGCATGCCGGCTTGCGCTGGGAAGGCATCACCACGCACGGTGACAGCGGCCAGGGCGAACGCCCCACCAACCGCAGCAGCGTGTGGACACCGCTGCTGCACGCCGTGTACAAGCCCGACCCGAAGAGCCGCGACCAGGTGCGCATCAGCCTGACGCGCAGCTACCGCAGCCCGCCACTGGGCGCCCTGATTGCACGGCCCACCATCAACCGCGACAAGCCCGTCTGCGCGCCGCCCTACCCTTTGACGACCGGCTGCGAGTCGCAACTGAGCAATGACAAGAACTACCCCGACAGCGCCGGCAACCCCAACCTGAAGCCCGAGCTGGCCACCGGCATCGACATGGCGCTGGAACGCTACATCGATGGCGGCGGTGTGCTCAGTGCCAACCTGTTTCACCGCAACATCAGCAACCTGATACGCGGCCAGGTGCAGCTGGAGAGCAGCGTGCCCTGGAGCGGCGTGCCGCGCTACGTGCGCCGCCAGCGCAACATCGGCGACGCCACCACCACCGGCATTGAGCTCGAAGCCAAGTTCAGGCTGGACCAATTGATCACCGGCGCACCGGCTGTAGAGATGCGCAGCAACCTCAGCGTCTACAGCAGCCGCGTGAAAAGCGTGCCCGGCCCCGACAACCGGCTGGACCAGCAGGCCAAAGCCACCGGCAACCTGGGCGCCGACTACCGCCTGCGCGGGCTGCCGTTCACGCTGGGTGGCAACGTGAACTGGGTGCCCGGCTACACCACGCGCCTGGATGTCGACCAGACCACCTCCGTGACCACCAAACGCGTCTGGGACGTCTACACCTTGTGGACCATCAACCCCACCACGGGCCTGCGGCTGCTGGGCAGCAACCTCGACCCGCGCCAGTACATCACCACCGGCGTCAATGGCTCCACCAACGTGGTGAACAACGCCACCGAACGCACCACGTCGCAGAGCTTCAGCAACAACTACACCAACTGGCAGTTGCGGCTGGAACTGAAGCTGTAGGCGCGACCCGGCGCCCGGCCGCGCCCGCGGGCACAACCCGCAGGCACGCCGCCTGGGGTGGTGGTAAGGTTTTGCGCCTCGCCACACCCACCCCACGCCGATTTCTGGAGCCCGCGATGAAGTTCTTTTCCCCGCTGCTTGCCGCTGCGCTGCTGAGCCTGGCCCTGGTGGCCACGACTGCACAGGCCGCCGACTACCCTGCACCCCAACAGGCGCAATGGACGGCGCGCAATTTCCGCTTCCACACCGGCGACGTGATGCCCGAACTGCGCATCGCCTACACCACGGTGGGCAACCCGCAGGGCGAACCAGTGCTCGTGCTGCACGGCACCGCGGGTTCGGCCGCCAGCATGCTGAACCCGGCCTTCGCCGGCGAGTTGTTTGGTGCCGGCCAGCCGCTGGATGCAAGCCGCTACTTCATCATCCTGCCTGACGCCATCGGCGCCGGCAAGACGACGAAACCATCGGACGGCCTGCGCGCCGCCTTCCCGCGCTACAACTACGACGACATGGTGCAAGCGCAGATGCGGCTGGTCACCGAAGGGCTGGGCATCAAGCACCTGCGCCTGGTGATGGGCAATTCGATGGGCGGCATGCACACCTGGCTGTGGGCCGTGAAGTACCCCGGCATGGCCGACGCGTGGGTGCCGATGGCGTCGCAGCCCACCGAGATGTCGGGCCGCAACTGGCTGATGCGCCGCATGCTCACCGAATCCATCCGGCAAGACCCCGAATGGCAGGGCGGCAACTACAGCGCGCAGCCGCGCAGCGTGAAGTTCGCCAACCTGTTCTACGGCCTCGGTACCAACGGCGGCAACCAGGCGTACTACAAGGACGCACCGACGCGCACCGCGGCCGACAAGCTGTTCGATGCGCGGCTGGCCGCGCCCTTCACCGCCGACGCCAACGACTTCCTGTACCAGTGGGAATCGTCACGCGACTACAACCCGGCAGCGCAGCTCGAGCGCATCACGGGCACGCTGCTGGCCATCAACGCGGCCGACGACGAACGCAACCCGCCGGAGCTGGGCATCTATGAACGCGAGCTACCGCGCATCAAGGGCGGTCGCTTGCTGCTGATAGCTGCCAGCGCCGACACGCGTGGTCATGGCACCACGGGCTTTGCGAAGTTCTACAAGGACGCACTGCAACAGCTGCTGCAGACGGCACCGCGCCTGGCGCCTTGAAGCCGGCGCCGTCGACCATGCACCGAGTCTTCGTCTTCGGCTCGCTGAAGCAGGGCTTCTGCAATTTCCACGTCAACCGCGGCCAGCGGGTGGGCGGCGACTTCGTCACGGTGGAACGTTATCCGCTCTACATCCTGGGCGACGAGAACCTGCCCTGGCTGGTGCCGGCCGCGGGCGATGGCCACCACGTCGTGGGGCAGGTGTTCGAGGTGGACGACGCGACGTTGGCCAACATGGACCGTCTGGAACGCATCGACGAGCCCTTGTGGTACCACCGCGTGGCCATCACCGTGCAGCCGCGCGACGGTGGCGCCGCCAGCACCGCCTGGGTGTACTTCGGCAATCATGAACGCCTGCAGCTGGAAACCGTGCATGCCGGGCCGGTGCCCGAGTACACGCCCGAACTGGCGGCCGCCCATCCTTTGGCGATGGATGATTGATGCAAGGCTGGTCACGGGCCGCAGCTAGGGATGCCCCGGCTGGCGTTTGACGTCTGGACGGGCACACTGCAGGGTTGCTCAGCAAGGACTGCACCCCATGACCCTGACCCGCCGTCATTTCATCGCCAGCGCCACGTTTGCCTCGGCGCTGGCGCCCATGTTGTCCAACGCGCAAAGTGGATGGCCCACCAAGGCGGTGCGCATCGTCGTGCCCTTCGCCGCCAGCGGCACCACCGACATCCTGGCGCGCGCGCTGGCACCCGAGCTGCAGCGCGTGTTCGGCCAGCCTTTCGTGGTCGACAACAAGCCGGGCGCCGGCGGCAACAGCGGCAGCGCTGAAGTGGCGAAAGCCGGTGCCGACGGCTACACGCTGCTGATGGGCACGGTGGGCACGCACGCCATCAACCCCAGCCTGTACCCCAAGATGCCTTACGACGCGGTGAAGGACTTCGCGCCCGTCACGCTGGTGGCCGGCGTGCCCAACGTGCTGGTAATGAACCCGGGCACCGCGCAGCGCCTGGGTATCACCGACGTGCAAAGCCTTGTCAAGGCGCTGAAGGCCAACCCGGGCAAGCTGAACATGGCCAGCTCGGGCAATGGCACCAGCATCCATCTGGCGGGCGAGTTGTTCAAGAGCATGACCGGCACCTACATGGTCCACCTGCCCTACCGAGGCAGCGGCCCCGCGCTCATCGACCTGATGGCCGGCAACGTGGACGTGATGTTCGACAACCTGCCCAGCGCGATGCCGCATATCAAGAGCGGCCGCCTGAAGGCGCTGGCCGTCACCAGTGCGGCGCGATCAGGCGCATTGCCCGAGCTGCCCACGGTGGAGCAGGCCGGCGGCCCGACGCTGAAGGGTTACGAGGCCAGCTCGTGGTTCGGCCTGCTGGCACCCGCCGGCACACCGGCCGACATCGTCCTGCGTGTGCAGCAGGAAACCGCCAAGGCTCTGGGCTCGGCGGCGATGAAAGAACGCCTGCTGGTGCAAGGCGCCATACCCAGCGGCAACACGCCAACCGAGTTCACGCGCTTCATCGAGGCCGAAGCCAAGAAGTGGGCGCGCGTGGTGCAGGCTTCGGGCGCCAAGGTGGACTGAAACACCCCGACGCCAGGCTGCAGGGCTGCAGGTAACAGCTGGCCCGCAGCCCTGAACGACAGACACGACCATGCGCCAAGGCGCGCGCCCGGGGCCAGCCCGGGCGGTGTCGTGTTACTTCGCGGCCTTCTTGGCAGGCGCCTTGGCAGCAACCTTCACAGTGGCCTTCGGTGCAGCCTTCACGGCCGTCTTGGCCACCGGCTTGGCGGCTTTCTTGGCGGGCGCCTTGGCAGCGGCCTTCTTGACCACGGCCTTCGGTGCGGCAGCAGGCTTGAGCTTGGCGCCGGCAGCCTTCTTCAGCACCGCGGCTTCCTTCTCGAGCGCTTTCTTCAGCGCCTTGGCTTTGCGTTCGGCGCCGGCCTGCAGCTTGGCCATTTCCTTGCTGGCGCTGCGCTGCGTAGCTTGCAGCTTCTTCTCGGCGGCGAGCACCGACTTGCGCGCGGATGCGCCGGCCTTGGCCAGTTGCGCCTCGGCCTTTTTCAGCTGCGCTTCGGCAGCTTTCACCAGGCCGCTGATGCCGCGCTGCGCGTCGTCGCGCTGCTTGATGGCACCCTTCTTGACCTTGCCCAGACGTGCAGCCATGGCTTCACCCACGGCGGTGAACTTGTGCGACACGGCGGTGCCGACTTCTTTGGCGGCGGTGTTGAGATGGTCTGTCGCCTTGGCGAATTCAGAGACTGGTTTTGTCTTGCGCGTGGCCATGTTGGTTCCTTGTGGTTGATGTCAACCGCGCATCATCGCCGCGTTAGGGTCATTCTTCGGCTGCGCCACCTCCAATGCGCCTCAAGCAGCTGCAAATGCAGCCAACTCGCAACACATGCGGCCCGCTGGCGACCGTCCAGACAACGCGCGCCGCTACGGCAGCGCGGTCTGGATCTTCAGCACCGTGGCCCAGTTGCGTGTGGTGACGCCGCGCCCGATCTTGGCCAGCATGGCCACGGCGACCTTGCTTTGCAACACGCCGCCGGGGCCGTGCAGATAGGCCGCGTGGCGGCCGATGTGCAGGTCTTCTGGCGGCGTCAGCAGCGGTCGCAGCGCAGCCACAGCTTGCAGGGCATCGCCTTGCTGCGCGAAGACCACCAGCCAGCGCGGGTGTTCCGCTTCGGGCGGCACCGGGCCCGGGTGTTCGGCCACGGCAGCGTTGAAGTCGGCCGCGGTTTTCACCAGCACCGGTACGTCCAGCCCCATCCCGCCGTGCAAGGCTGCATGCACCCTGGCGGCCAGCGCGTCGGCCGAGCGGCTGCTGTGCGCAGCCACCGCATTGCCGCTGTTGAGCACCGTGCGCACGCCGCTGAAGCCCTGTGCTTCCAGCAGGGCCTTGAAGTCGGCCATCGGCACGCGCTGGGCTTTGCCGACGTTGACGCCACGGAGCAGAACGACGAATTGCGGCATGACCTGGCGGTGCGCGGTGGGGGTGCGCAGTGGGGGTGCGCAGTGGGGGTGGGCGGTTGGGGGTGGGCGGTCAAGGCACGTGTCGGCAACGAACTTGAGATCGCATTATCATTCAACCCCGACCCGCCAAGCGCACCGCGCCAGACCCCCGCCGCCATGGAAAGAAACACCCGTCAACGCGCCGCCATCCGCGAGGCTCTGACCGATGCCGCGCGCCCGCTGCTGCCGCAAGAGGTGCTGGAGGCGGCACAGTCGCAGGTGCCGGGTCTGGGCATCGCCACCGTCTACCGCAACCTGAAGGCGCTGGTGGACGAAGGTGCGCTGCGCAGCGTCAACCTGCCCGGCGACAACCCGCGCTTCGAAACCGCCGGGCTGCACCACCACCACCACTTCCAATGCCAGCAGTGCCAGAAGGTGTTTGACGTGCACGGCTGCCCGGGGGATCTGGCAGCGCTGGCGCCGCCAGGCTTCACGGTGGCCGACCATGACCTGGTGCTCTACGGCCGCTGCAGCGATTGCCCGGCCCCGGCCGCCCGCAAGCGCGCGGCGCGCGCCGCCAAGCCCGCGGCAGCAGCCGCGCCGCACCGCCACCGCCACGGCTCGGCCACCCGCTGACCAACCAGCCATGCTCAACGCCAGCGCCCTGACCCGAGTGCTCGTGGCTGCCGCAGCTGTGGCGCTGCTGTGGCTGGGCGTGGCGTGGGCGCTGTCAGCCTGAACCAGACCGCTGCTGCCGAACAAGTCATGAGCCCGCAACCGAAAACCGCGCTGGATCTGCACCCTCGGCGGCCGCCGCACCCAGCACCGGCTGCCGCCATCACGTTGCGCGACGTGACGGTGGCCTACCGCGGCCACCCCGCGGTGCATCATGTTTCGGGCCGCTTCGTGCCCGGCAGCCTGACCGCCGTGGTGGGGCCCAATGGCGCCGGCAAGAGCAGTCTGCTGGCCGCCATCATGGGCCAGCTGCCGCTGGCGCAGGGCCATGTCGACCTGCCGCCAGGGCTGAAGGGCCGCATCGCCTGGCTGCCCCAGCACCATGAGGTGGACCGCAGTTTTCCCATCAGCGTGCAAGACCTGGTGGCGCTGGGCCACTGGCGCCACCTGGGCAGCCTGCGCGGGCTGGGCGCCTCGCACAAGCAGGCGGTGCAGCAGGCGCTGGCGGCGGTGGGGCTGGTGGGCTTCGAGAAGCGCGTCATCAGCGAGCTCAGCGCCGGGCAGTTTCAGCGCGCGCTGTTTGCGCGTGTGCTGCTGCAGGACGCGCCGGTGATCCTGCTGGACGAGCCCTTCAACGCCATCGACGCGCGCACCACCGCCGACCTGCTGACGCTGGTGCACCGCTGGCATGAACAGTCACGCACCGTGATTGCCGTGCTGCACGACATGGATCAGGTGCGCCAGCACTTCGACCAGACGCTGCTGCTGGCGCGCCGCTGCGTCGCGTGGGGACCGACGGCACAGGTGCTGGACGCGCAGCACCTGTTCATGGCGCGGCAGATGGCCGAGGCCTGGGACGAGTCGGCGCCGTCTTGCACGGTCGCCGATGCAAGGGCGGACGGCGACCATGGCCACAACCACGACCGCGGGCACGCTCATGCACACCCGCACCACGGCCAGCATCCGCACGCCGCACCCGTCGACCCCAAGGGCCGCGCCCCCGCATGACCGTCTACGACCTGCTGCTGCAGCCCTTTGCCGAATTCGGCTTCATGCGCCGGGCACTGGTGGCCACGGTGGCGCTGGCGTTGGGCAGCGCACCCATCGGCGCGGTGCTGGTGATGCGCCGAATGAGCCTGATGGGCGACGCCATGGCGCATGCGCTGCTGCCCGGCGTGGCGGTGGGCTTCCTGTGGGCCGGCTTTTCGCTCACCGCGATGAGCATCGGCGGGTTTGTCGCTGCGATGTCGGTGGCGCTGGCTGCCGGCTGGGTGTCGCGTCACACGCAGCAGCGTGAAGACGCCAGCGTGGCGGCGTTCTACCTCATCGCACTGGCCTTGGGGGTGCTGTTGATATCGGTGCGCGGCAGCAGCGTGGACCTGCTGCACGTGCTGTTCGGCAGCGTGCTGGCGGTGGACGATGCGGCACTGCTGTTGATGGCGGGTGTGGCCAGCGTCACGCTGCTGGCGTTGGCGGCCCTGGCAAGGCCGCTGGTGGTGGAATGTGTGGACCCCGGCTTCCTGAAGAGCGTGGGCGGCCCCGGCGCCGCGGTGCACGCGGTGTTCATGGTGCTGGCGGTGGCCAACCTGGTGGCGGGTTTTCAGGCGCTGGGCACGCTGATGGCAGTGGGCCTGATGATGCTGCCGGCCACCGCGGCGCGCTTCTGGGCGGCGCAGGTGAGCGGGCAGCTGCTGGCCGCGGTGGTGCTGGCGCTGGTCTCGGGCGTGGTGGGCCTGTTGCTGTCGTATCACGCGCAGTGGCCCAGCGGCCCGGCCATCGTGCTGGTGGCCGGTGTGCTGTACCTGCTGTCCATCGTCGCCGGCGCGCGCGACGGGCTGTTGTGGCGCCGCCTGCGCCAGCATTCACACCGCGTGGCATGAAACAGGCGCTACCTTGCATGGCCGCCTTGTCGCGCCGCGCACTCGTGGCGGGTCTGGCCACCTGGGCCGCCACGGGCGCGGCGCTGGGGCAGGTGCCTCGCGCGGTGGCGGGTGGCGGGCTGGGTGGTGCGGCTGGTGGTGCGGCTGGTGGTGCAGCCGACACCAGCGCGAACCCCGCCACCGTGGCGCCATTGCGCGTGGCGGCCAGCTTCTCCATCCTGGCCGACATGGCCCGCGTGGTGGGCGGTGACGCCGTGGCCGTCGGCACACTGGTGGAAGCCAACGCCGACGCCCACGTCTTCAGCCCGCGCCCGGCGCATGCGCAGATGGTGGCCAAGGCCCAGCTGGTGGTGGTCAACGGCCTGGGTTTTGAAGGCTGGCTGCAGCGCCTGGTGCAGGCCAGCGGCTACCAGGGGCCGGTGCTGGAACTCAGCCGCGGCATCACGCCGCGCCGGCTCGGCAGCGGACCCGACCCGCACGCCTGGCAAGACCTGGCGCTGGCGCAGCGCTATGTGGCCACGCTGCGCGACGCCTTCAGCGCCGCGCGCCCCCAGCAGGCGGGCGCCATCGCCGCGCGCGCGGCGCGCTACCAGCAGCAGATGCAGGCGCTGGATGCGCAGATACGCCAGCGCGTGGCCGCCCTGCCCGCCGAGCGCCGCCGCGTTGTCAGCCCGCACGACGCCTTTGCCTACTTCGGCGCCGCCTACGGTGTTGAATTCCTGCCCGTGCGCGGCCGCAACAGCGACAGTGAAGCCAGCGCCGGCGACGTGGCGCGGCTCATCGGCGTGCTGCGCAAGCAGCGCGCCAATGCCGTGTTCGTGGAAAACATCAGCGACCCGCGGCTGCTGGAGCGCATCGCACACGAGGCCGGCGTGGGTGTGGGTGGGCGGCTGTATTCCGACGCGCTGTCGGCACCCGGCACCGAGGCCGACAGCTACCTGAAGATGTTTACGCACAACGCCAACGCCATCGTCGGCGCGCTTGAAGCCAGGCGCTGAACTGCGGCCGGGCACCTGGCGTGCTTGCGAACCCGCACCGCAACCACTTCTTCACCTTTCATGCCTACTGCAGTAGCCTGACATGAACACCTTCGACAGCACCTTCAGCAACCTGTTCATAACAGCCGCACGGCAAGCGGCCCGCATCGCCGCCCTGGGCCTGAGCCTGCTGCCGCTGGCCCTGCACAACACCGCCAGCGCGCAAGGCGCCGCCGGCCATGGTGCGCATGTGCACGGCCAGGTGCTGGCCAATGTGGCCGTGCAAAGCAACAAGCTGAGCGTGCAGTTCGAAATGCCGCTGGACAGCCTGCTGGGCTTTGAACACCGCCCCCGCACCGAAGCCCAGCGCCAGGCGGCGCAGGCGGCGGTGCAGCAGCTGAAGCAGGCCGCCACCTGGCTGAAACCCGACGCCGCTGCCCGCTGCACGCTGAGCAGCAGCGAAGTCGACGCCCAGGCGCTGGAGCCGGCCAAACCCGGCGCCAAGGAACCGGCCCACGCCGACGTGGATGCCCGCTACGAGTTCACCTGCGCGGCACCCGAGCAACTGGCGGGGCTGGACATCGGGCTGATGAACAGCTTCAAGCGCATCCAGCGCCTGGAGGTGCAGGTGGCGGGTGCGAAGACGCAGAGCAAGCAGACACTGCGGTCACCATCCACACGCGTGCGGCTGCGCTGAATGAAGGCGCCGCGCTGAACGGAACGGGGCCAGCGACCAGACACCTGAAACCACCGCGCGGGGTGGCTGGTCCTTGCAGCAGGACCGCCCGACGCCTACGCCACCGCGACCCCCGGCCGCCGCTGCCCCGCCATCCGGGCCGCGCCCGTGGCCAGCGCCGACAGCAGCATGCAGCCCCACACCACGCCGGCGTAGCTGCCGGTGCTGTCGAACACCCAGCCCGCCACGAAAGGGCCGGCCAGGTTTCCTAACGCTGCACCGGTGTACAGCACCCCCACCACGGAAGATACGGCGCGGGCGCCGAAGAAGTCCATGCACAGCGCCGGCATCAGCGACACGATGCCGCCGTAGCTCAGGCCGATGGCGACAGCAAACACCGCCATCGCGGTGTAGCCCCCGGCGCCGGCCCACAGCAGATAGGCGGCGCCCAGGGCCGCCTGCGCCAACATCAGGGTCAGCGGCCGGCCCAGGCGGTCGGCCAGCGCGCCGATGCCAAAGCGCCCCAGCAGACTGCCCACACCGATCAAGCCCACCAGACCCACGGCCTGCGCGGCCGGCACGCCCAAGTCGCGCGCGGCGGCTGACGCGTGCGCAAAGGGTATGAACATGCTGGGTGCGGCCAGCACCGCCATCGCATACAGCCACCCGAAAGCCGGCGTGCGCAACGCTTGCTGCAGCGTGTGGCCGGGCACCGCCTGTGCGCCTTCCGCCGTGGCGGCAGGCGCGCGGCGCAACAGTTGCGTGGCCCCCAGCCCCAGCAGCAGCACGGCCAGCGCCAGCACACGCAGCGCTGCGCGCCACCCCAGGCTGTCGATGGCCTCCGTCAGCAGCAGCGGCACCACCAGTGTGCCGGCGCCAATGCCGGCACTGGCCAGTCCCGCGGCCAGGCCGCGGCGGCGCTTGAACCAGGGCTGCACGCAGCTGATGGCCGGCACGTAGACCAGGCCGATGCCCACCCCCACACCCACGCCAAAGGCCAGCACCACACCGGTCAGCGTGCCGGCCCAGCTGCTGCCGGCCAGCCCGGCGGCAATCATCACCATGCCGGCGCCGGTGACCAGGCGCGGGCCGTAGCGGTCGGCCAGCATGCCGGCACCGGCGCCCAGCACAAAGTAGATCAGGCCCGACAGGCCGAAGACCAGCGACACGTCGGCCCGCTGCGCCTTGAACTCCGCGGTGAACGAAGGAAACAGTGCCGCGAATGAATACGAGACGCCGAAGATGACCGCCAGGCTGGCAAAGCAGGCCCACACCACCACCCAGGCGTACGGCGGTTCGTCGTGGGCGTCTTGCATGGGCGCAGCATAAGCGGCGGCGACCAAGGCCCGGCCGGCGGGCGCGGGCCAGGTGGCTGTCGAGACGGCGGACCCGGGCCGGTTGGAAACGGAACGCGGCTGCCGGCTGCCCGTGCGGTTGTATCTCCCGGCGGGCACCGAGGCTGAGCGCACAGGCCGCAAGCGCAGGAGCATGGACACCCACCAAAAGGGGGAAAGACACCCCACTCAGGCTATACCCTGACACGGGGTGACACGCCCCTTCCAGAGCACGGGAGCAGGCGCCGTTACCAGAAGTTGCAGCGTCGGTAAAATGGACCAGAGCGAAGGCCGGGCCTGCAGGCCCGGCGGCCCACCAACCAATGTTCAACTCCATGCAGGGCAGAAACACCAATGAACCAACATCGAAGACACCGACGGCGCGTGCTCGCGTCGCTCGTCACGGCGCTGTGCGCCAACGCCATGGGCGCGCACGCAGGCCAGGCGGACTTTCAGCCCATGCGCGAAGCCACCGAGATGCGCGCCAAGGGCTTGATCATCAAGTACCGCGACAGCACGGCCGCGTCCGACCTGTCGTCGGCCACCGCCTCGGTGTCCGCGCGCGAGCGGGTGCTGCAGCGGCTGGACTCGCTGTCCACCCGCAGCGGCTTGCGCCTGAAGCATGTGCGTGCCGTGGCCACGGGCGCGCATCTGGTCGACGCGGTGGACGGCAGCGATAACCTTGCAGCCATTGCCGAGACCCTGCGCAACGACCCCTCGGTGCTGTCGGTCGAGCCCAACGCGATGATGATGCCCCTGCTGACACCCAGCGACACCCGCTACCCCGAGCAGTGGAATTACAACGAGACCACCGGCAGCATCAACGCGGTGCCCGCCTGGGACCGCGCCACCGGCACCGGGGTGGTGGTGGCCGTGATCGACACCGGCATCGTGCCGCACAGTGACCTCAACGCCAACGTGCTGGCGGGCTACGACTTTGTGAGCGACGCCACCTCTGCGCGCGACGGCAACGGCCGTGACAGCAACCCGCGCGACGAAGGTGACTGGTACGCCGCCGGCGAGTGCGGCAGCAGCACGGCTTCCAACAGTTCCTGGCATGGCACCCATGTGGCGGGCACCATCGCCGCCGTCACCAACAACGCACTCGGCGTGGCCGGTGTGGCTTTCCGGGCGAAGATCCTGCCGGTGCGCGCACTGGCCAAGTGCGGCGGCACCTTGGCTGACATTGCCGACGCCATCATCTGGTCGGCGGGCGGCACCGTCCCCGGCATACCCGCCAATCCCAACCCCGCCAAGGTCATCAACATGAGCCTGGGCGGCAGCGGCGCCTGCGGCACCACCTACCAGTCGGCCATCAACACCGCGCGCTCGCTGGGCGCAGTGGTCGTGGTGGCGGCGGGCAACAGCAACAGCGACGCCGCCAATGCGCGGCCGGCCAACTGCAGCGGCGTCATCACGGTGGCCGCCACCACCCGCACGGGCGCCAAGGCCAGCTTCTCCAATTTCGGCGCCGTGGTCGACGTGGCCGCTCCGGGCGCCGGCATCCTGTCCACCCTGAACTCCGGCACCACCGTGCCGGCCGCCGAAAGCTATGCCTTCTACAGCGGCACCAGCATGGCCACGCCGCACGTGGCGGGCATTGCCGCGCTGCTGTTCCAGGCCAAGCCCACCGCCACGCCCAACGAGATCGAGGCGGCACTGCGCAATTCGGCGCGGGTGTTCCCCATCGCCTGCACCGGCTGCGGCACGGGCATTGCCGACGCCAACGCCGCCATCACCGCCATTGGCGGCCCGCCGCTCCCGCCGCCCCCGCCAGCGCCTGCCGGCACCGTGCTGCAGAACAACGTGACGCGGGTGCTCTCCGCTGCAACTGGAACCGACAACCGCTTCACGATGGTGGTGCCCGCAGGGCGCACGGGTCTGAGCTTCTCGATCAGCGGGGGCACGGGTGTCGCCAACCTGTACGTTCGTTTCGGCACCGCCCCTACGCTGACCGCCTACGACTGCCGCCCCTTCCGCATCGGCAACACCGAGACCTGCACCATCACCAACATCCGAGCCGGCACCTACCACATCAACGTGCGCGCCTCCAGCGCGTATTCGAACGTGACCCTGGTGGGGCGGTATTCACCGCAGTGATGTGGCGCGTCTGTTGAGGGGCCTGCCGCGGGACCTGTTGCCGGGCTTGGGCTTGGGCTTGGGCTTGGGCTTGGGCTTGGGCTTGGGGTTGGGGTTGGGGCTTTGCACCGCAGCGGCCGCCGCCCCAACCAGCGCGCAACCCCGGCAGCCGGCAGCCCACACGCTGCTCGCGCAGGCCCCAGCCGCAGCACCCCCGCGCAGCCCGGCAGCCATGACCGCTGACGAGATCATCCTTCAGTTCAAGCGGCCCGAACTGAAGGCGGCGCTGCGCAATGCCGCGCAGGGCGCGCCCGCACGACAGGCCGTTGAGCATGCGCTGCAGGCGCTGGGCCAGCGGCACGGGGCAAGCCTGCATCACGTGCAGACGCTGGGCGTGGGCAGCGCGCTGGTGGCCGTGGCGCCGGCCAGCGCGCAACTCGATGCGCTGGTGGCGCGCCTGGCCGCTGACCCCGAAGTGGAGTCGGTCGAGGTGAATGCGCGCATGACCCACTTCCGGCCCGCCCCACGCTGAAGGCGCCGGGCGCGCAGCGGCGCGCCGGACGCGAGGGGAACCCAGCACCGGGCAACTGCAACCGAGTGCGCTGGTGCAGACTGCCACGGGGGCCAGCGGCACCCTGCAGACTGGCGCCAGGCATCGACCGGAGCACGCTGCTCACAAACGGCGCTGCGGTCGCTGATCAATCACTCCAGATCCGGCAGTTGACGCCCGCCGATGCTGCGCAGAACCGGCACTGGCGCTGAGAACCGCCGTTTTGGCGGGCGACAACTGCCGGATCTGGGCTGAATCGGCTCTTTGGCGGCCGCAACCCTCAGGCGCTGCGTGTCCGCAACCCAGCCAGGCGCCTGAGCATCGGCGTCACCACCGGCACGGTCAGCATGGTGCTGGCCACGGCCATCAGCAGCAGCGCAGTGAACGTGGTGTTGGTGATGATCAGCTTGTCCAGCAGCACGTTGGCGAAGATGATCATGATCAGCGCCTTGGTCTGCAGCAGCCAGCCGATCAGGCCTGCCTCGCCCGGCTGCCACTTCAGCACCCGCCCGGCCAGCTGCACGCCCAGCAACTTGCCGCTGACACTGGCCGCCAGCAGCCCGGCTGCGGCCACGAACACGGCCACGCCGCCCACGTCCCACTGCGTGCGCAGCCCCGTGCTCAAGAAGAACACCGGCATCAGCACCAGCAGCACGTGGTGGCGCAGGGTGTCCATCTGCTCCTGGTCGAACCAGTGGCTGTCGATCACCGCGCCGGCCAGGAAGGCGCCCACCATGTAATGCAGGCCGCACCAGTCGGCACCCAGGGCAGACAACAGCAGCCACACCAGCGCGGCGTACCAGCGGTCGCGTGCGGGCAGGCGCTGCATCAGCGCACGCAACGCCACCGTCAACAGCGCAAAGGCCGCCAGGAAGAACAGTTGCTTGCCCACGCGTTCCCAGTCGGTGAGGATGAGCGCCAGCACACCCCAGATGGCGATGTCGTCCAGGCTGGCGTAACGCAGGATGCGCTGGCCGATGGGCTCGCGCAGGATGGCCAGCTTTTCCATCAGCAAGATGAGGATCGGCAGTGCCGTCACCGCACAGGCCATGCCCACGCCCGCCACAAATTGCCACGGCCGCCCCTGCGTGCCCATCCAGCCCGGTGAAGCCCACAGCATCACCAGCGCGGCACCGCAACCCAGCAGCAGCGGCATGCCCAGCGCCAAGCCCGCGGTGATGCTGCTTTCGCGCCGGTGCTGCCAGGCCTGGCGCAGGTCCAGTTCTATGCCGGCGATGAAGACAAACAGCATCACCGCCCACCAGGCCACGCCGTTCAGACTCTGGATCACGGCGGGCGTAAAGACGAAGCCGTAGTAGCCGGGAAAGAGCGCACCCAGCACCCCCGGCCCCAGCGCGATGCCAGCCAGGATCTGCACCACCACCAGCGGCGCCCAGTAGTCGGTGCGCGCCAGCCGCCACACCAGATAGGGCAACGTGAAGACGATGAGCATCGCCACGAGGAACAGTTCAGTGGTGTTCATGAAGGAGACGGGCCGCAGGCTGCAGAAGTGAAAGGGTGTGTCGGCAATTTAACTGACGCGTCGGGTTGCGTTCCCCTGGGGCAGGCTTCGACCGGGTGCTTTTGGTGGGATCGCGATGCGCAGTGTCGGGGCCGGCGCGTGCTCGGTCCAGTGGCGATCGCCAACGGCGGCAAACAGCCGCTGTTTTCGCTGCATCAACCCCTGCTTTCCGCAGGAGCAAGCCGGTGGGGGTGCTGCGCAGCGAAGTAAAGGAGGAATTTGCCCGCCGCAGCCGCCTAACCCGCCACCTTCAGGAACAGTTCCCGGTCGGGTGCGAAGTTGGCGTACAGCGGCAACAGCGCGCCGCCCAGGGCCCGCGCATCGCTGCCGATGGTGCCGGCCATCAACCGGGGCTGGGCCAC
>JANOZF010000007.1:0-3094 GCA_031429255.1 Rubrivivax sp. | reverse complement strand
CCAAGGGCCGGTTGTGGCCGGGACCGGGTTTCCTTGGGGGTCGCCGCAAGCTGACTTTGGTCGGCCGGGCCATCGCGGCGAGGGTCAGCTTCCTGGCGCCATCTCGTACTCACACTGGCGGCCATCAGCTGACGGTGACCGAAACAGCGTGGGCGTCAGCAATGCGGCGGAAACTGGCCGGTCACCTCGGGGCCGTCTCGGAGAAGCAGAGCCACAAGGTCCAGTACCGGTCAGCGGTCGGTCGTGTGGGCCGGCAATCGACCCAAAGGGGTCGCCTGAGCACGGGCATAGCGGACATTGCCTCTGCGCGTCCGACGCGGAGCAGTTCAGGCGAATACGCCGTCCCGGTCCGAAGCGCTTGGCCACGCCGCGGAGATTCGCGAAGATCTGTGGCTGTCGCCGGAAACTGGCGGGCCGCTAGCCCGGAAATTTCACCATCATCAGGTCGGCAGCCTCGTGCCGAAGCGCGTTTTCATAGGTATCTGACGCCAATGAAAACCGAGGACTGCCGATGCCAAAGTGTACGGACAAGAAGATCGATTTCGGACGCATGGGCCGGCGCGTTCTTGAGGCCGACTTCAGCGGCGGTGAACTCAGCAGCGATGGCGGCTTGATGCTCTTGCGTCAGGTCGATGCCCACCTGGGTTTGAGCCGCGCTGCGGCCTTGGCCATACCCGATCCCCGCGACCCCGAGCGGATCCGCCACAGCGTGCGTGATCTTCTGGCTCAGCGGCTGTTCGGTCTGTGCTGCGGCTATGAAGACCTCAACGATCATCAGGTGCTTCGCCGAGATGTGCTGATGCAAACGGCCATCGGACGCGACGACGATCTGGCCTCGGCACCCACCTTCAGCAGGCTTGAGAACCGCGCCACTCGCTCTCAGATCTGGGCGCTGCATGAGGTGCTGGCGGCGCAGTTCATCAAGAGCCACAAGAAGCCGCCTGCGGAGCTGGTGCTGGACATCGACGCGTCTGACGTACCGCTGCACGGTGAGCAGGAACTCTCGCAGTTCCACGCCTACTACGACCATCACTGCTACCTGCCGCTGTACGTGTTCTGCGGCCAGGCACTGCTGGCTTGTGTGCTGCGGCCCAGCAAGATTGATGGCGCCAAGCACGCCGCTGCGGTCATCAAATTGCTGATAGCGCGACTGCGCAAGGCTTGGCCGCAGACCCACTTCATCGTGCGTGGCGACTCCGGCTTTTGCAGGCGCCGTCTGATCCAGTGGTGCGAACGCTCAGGCGTGAGCTACATCATCGGTTTGGCGCGCAACGCCCGGCTGCACGCGCAGGTGGAGATGGCCGAGGCCAGCCTGGCTGATGCCTTCAAGCAAACGGGCGTGAAGCAGCGGCTGATCGGCGAATTCGTCTATGCAGCCAAGAGCTGGAGCCAGGAGCGGCGCGTCATCACGCGGCTGGAGTATGGGCAACAAGGCACCAACCCGCGCTTCGTGGTGACCAACCTGGCGGGCGACGCAACGCACCTGTACGACAAGGTGTACTGCCAACGCGGCGAGGCAGAGAACCGAATCAAGGAAGCACAGCTTGATCTGTTCGGGACACGTGCCAGTTGCTCGCGCTTCATCGCCAACCAGTTCCGGTTGATGCTGGCGGCGCTGGCTTACACGCTGATGCAGCGGCTGCGCGCACTGGCGCTGCAAGGCAGCGAATTGGAGCGGGCCAGTGCAGCCACCATCCGGGTGCGACTGCTCAAGATTGGCGCGGCCATCGTGCGCAACACGCGGCGGGTCAAAGTGATGCTGGCCAGCCACCACCCGCTGCGCGAATTGTTTGCCTCAGCAGCCGCACGGCTGAGCGCGCTGGGTCCATAAGTCAAACCCAGCGCCTGGCCGGCGCGATGACAAAAACAGGCCCGCAGCCCAAGCCGGGGAAGGGGTAGCCGTGCGCGAAGGCACGCAAATGGGCAATGCAGGGCCAGCTGGGCGCCGTGGCAGCGCAGTTCTGTCGAAAAAAGTCCGTCGCAGGCCACCGCAGGCCGATTTGGCGTGGGTTGGTGAAATATCCGGGCTAGGTGTCCTATCCGCAAGCGGGATGTGGATAGCCGGCCACGCTGGCCGACCGATCTGCAACGTGCTTGAGTAGCTTGGCGCCGCCACCAACATGCCCCAGGGCAACGCTGAGGATGCCTTCCTCGTTCGACCTAGGGATTCACGGAGTGTCCCGTCTGGTTACCCTTGGTCATCTTGAGGGGAGCGACCATGAAGGACTGGTTCGAACGGCCGTACTTCTTTCCATTGCTGACAGGGACACTGTTTTCGCTCTCTATTGCGGTCGGCGTGGCCGCGGCGGGAATCGGCGAAGGTGGCAGAGACGTGGCGCATACAGTCGCGAAGATACTGCTCGCTCTCGGCTTCTTGGCACTGGGAGGCTGGTTTTTGCATGCCTTCACCCAGGCTGATCGCCCGGAGGCAGACGCCGTGTGTGAAGCCGGGCAGCGCGCTTCCATGTTTCGCTTCGCCTATCTGTTTTCGGCGTTCTCATTCGCGCTACTGGTGCTGCCATTCACGGCAATGCTCCGCAGTGCAGAGTCGCCCCCTGACGCGGGTCCGATCCGTCTGATCCGCGCCTGCGTGGTCGTCGCGCCTCCGGCATCGGCGTTAGGGGCCTCGTCGCCAGCGACTGCTGCGCCGCTTGAGCGCTGCCCCGAGACGCCGCCGCCGGCACAAGAAACAATTTACTACCCGTGGCTGGTAGCGGTCGGCGGCGTGGTCGGGCTGGAGTGCGGGCTGAAGGGGAACCCGTGTCCGGGTTGGACAGACGACAAAAAGGGACCGCCGATGTATCGCGTGCAGGGTGGCTTCATCGTGCCGTTCTATGTGGTCGTGTTTGCTTTTGTCGGCGGTGTCGTCAACCTGACTCGGCGCGTCCCGGAGTATCAGAAGCGCTCCTCTTGCCACTTTGCCGGCACCGCGACCGAGCCGATTGTGACGCTGCTTGAAGCGCGCGAGTTCGTGATCTTCCAGATCATGCAATTGCTTTCGTCCCCTTTCATCGCCATGGTCGCCTTCTATGCCTTCGAGCCGAAGACGATCACCACGGCGGCGCTCATTGGTTTCTTCGCTGGCTTCGCCACC
>JANOZF010000006.1:0-12745 GCA_031429255.1 Rubrivivax sp. | reverse complement strand
CACGAGGGCCAGCACACGCACGGCACCCGCAGGCGCCTGCTCACGCACCTGCTGCAGCGCCTCCAGCGCCGTGATGCGGCCCGTGCCCTTGCAGGTGAGGTAAGCGATCTTGTCCAGCCGCTGGCCCGGCATCGCGCGCAGCATCGGAAACAGCGCGCCGATGGTCTTGCCAATGCCGGTGGGCGCCTGCGCCAGCAGGCAACGGCCTTTGACTGCGGTGCGGTAGACGGCCTCGGCCAGTTCACGCTGGCCCGGGCGAAACACGCCAGGCGGAAACGGCAGCCGGGTCAGCGCCTGGTCTCTGGCCGCGCGGTGTATCGACTCTTGCCGCGCCCAGGCCAGAAACAGCCCGCAGCGACGGGTCAGCGCGTCTTGCAGCTCTTGCGCCGAACACAGCTGATGCAACACCGTTTCATGCTGCGTGCCGGCGTCCACGTAGACCAGGGCGAGCTGCACCTCGCTCAGGCCGCGCGCCGTGCACAGCAGCGCACCGTAGGTTTGCAGTTGCGCCCAATGCAGATGGCGCCGGTTTTCGGGCATGGCTTCGGGTTGGCCGCGGATGGTCTTGATCTCTTCCAGACGGTTGGCAGGCGGGTCGTAACCATCGGCCCGCCCGCGCACCCGCAGCAGGCCGAAGTGGCCCTCCAGCGCCACTTCGCATTCATACGCGGCGCCGCGGCGGGCCTGCACCGCCGCCTGCCCCAGCAGGCCCTCGAGCGCCGTGGCTGAAGGTGTGAAGCGGCGGTCGAGGTCGCCATGCTTGGCCGTGAACTCGCACAGGCTGCGCACCGACACGGTGTAGCCCGAAGCGGGCGGTTCGGTGGCGTCGCCGCGGGCCGCGACGGGGTCAGTCGCTGCGTCGACACCGAGCGCACTCACCCGCACCGCCCTGCCAGACCTGGGCCGCCGTCAGGCATCGCCTTGCACACGGGCCAGCATCCGGTCGACATCAGCAGCCGTGGGGATGCTGGTCTGCGCACCCCGGCGCGAACAGGCCAGCGCCGCCGCAGCATGGGCCCGCCGCAGTGCTGCGGGCAGCGCAAGGCCTTGCGCCAGCGCGGCCACCAGCACGCCGCAGAAGGTGTCGCCAGCACCCGTGGTGTCCACCACCGGCACCTGCAGCGACGGTGTCTCGATCAGCTGGCCCTGGTGCAGCGTCAGGCTGCCCTGCGCACCCTGCGTGACGATGACGGTGGCCACGCCGAGCCCGCGCATGGCGTCGGCAGTGGGGTCGGCCGAACCGGCAATCGCGCGCAGTTCACCTTCGTTGACGACCAGCACGTCCAGCAGCGCCAACAGCGACGGCGGCAGTGCCTGCGCCGGCGCCGCATTCAGCACCACGGCCACGCCCTGTGCACGGCCTGCCTGCGCATACGCCGCCACGGTGTCGATGGGAATCTCCAGTTGCAGCAGCAGGTGGCTGTAGTGCTGCAAAGGTGGCAGGTGTTCCGCCCGCAGCATGCCATTGGCCCCCGGCGCCACCGTGATGGCGTTCTCGCCCTGCGCGTCCACGCAAATGAAGGCCAGCCCGGTGGCTTGGCCTTCAGCCGGGGCCAGCAACCGTTCCACGCCGGCGCCTGCCAGCGAGGCCTTCAGCGGTGCCGCAAAGGCGTCGTCGCCCAGGCACAGCAGCATGGCGGTGCGGGCGCCGCCCGCGCGAGCACAGGCCACGGCCTGGTTGGCGCCCTTGCCACCCGGGAACGTCTGAAAGCCGTGGCCGAGCACGGTCTCGCCGGGTGCCGGGATGTGCGGCGCCTGCACCACGAAGTCCAGGTTGGCTGAACCCGCGATCAGGACCGCGTTGCGGTCGCGTCCGCTCAAGACGGGAGTGGTCATGGTGCACCCGGTGGCCCGGTCTCCGCGCTGCCGCGCAGTGGGCGCGGCGATGCCAGCAAAAAGGCACCGGGCGTCGCCGCCGGGTGCCTTCTACAGATCTACCGAACTTCAATAATTCTGGTAGGCGCTAGTGGACTCGAACCACCGACCCCCACCATGTCAAGGTGGTGCTCTAACCAGCTGAGCTAAGCGCCTAATGAGCCCATGAGTATATAGGAGCTTTTCAGCCTTCAGCGCCGCCGTGCGTGACGTACGCCCCGCACGGCCGCAATCTGCGCCAACACATGCTGCAGCCGCACGGCATCAGCCACCTCCACCGTGAACGTCATCCACGCACTGCTGCGGTCGCGCGCGCTCTGCGTGTTCACGCCAGTGACGTTCATCTGCGCCTTCGCAAAGACCTCCGACACGTCGCGCAACAGGCCGGGCCGGTCGGCGGCATCGACCACCACGTCCATTGGGTAGACGGGCGCCTTGTCGCGGCCCGGGCTGCCCCACGCAACCTCGATGACGCGGTCGGGCAACTGCTGCGCCATCTGCCGCAGGTTGGAACACCCCCGGCGGTGCACCGCCACGCCGCGCCCCCTGGTCACGAAGCCCGAGATGGCGTCAGGCGGCGCGGGCCGGCAGCAGCGCGCCAGCGTGGTCAGCAGCGAGTCCATGCCCACCACCAACACGCCGCCGCGCCCGCCGCCGGCTTCGCTGCGGGGGCGGTGCAGCGTGATGTCGTCGTCGCTGGCCGGCGGCGGCGCCGGCCGCAGCAGGTTTTCGATGGTGCGCAGCGACAGCTCGTCCTTGCCCACCACCTCGAACAGGTCATCGGCCTGCTTGAAGCCGAGCTGTTCAGCCAGCGCCTGGCGCTCCATCCCGGTGCGGCCTTCGCGCTGCAGCAGGCGTTCGACCTGTTCACGCCCCCGTGCGATGGTCTGCGCCTGAGCCTGCGCGTTGAACCAGGCGCGCACCTTGGAACGCGCCCGCGGGCTGGCGAGGTACCCCAAGTCGGGGTTCAGCCAGTCCAGCGACGGGCCGCCGTCCTTGACGCTGGTGACCTGCACCGTCTGGCCCGACCGCAGCGGCGTGTTGAGCTGAACCATCACGCCGTCCACCCGAGCACCACGGCAGCGGTGGCCAAGCTCGGTGTGCAGCGCGTAGGCAAAGTCCACCGCGGTGCCGCCCACGGGCAGGTCGATGATGGTGGCTTCCGGCGTGAAGACGTAGATGCGGTCGTCGAAGGCCGCTGCTTCGGCCACCGGCTCGCCGGGCTGCGGGCTTTGCAGATCGCGCTCCCAGGCCAGCAGTTCGCGCAGCACGGCCTTGCGCGCTTCGGCCACGCGGTCTTCGAACTCGCCGCTGGCGCTGACGCCGGCGTATCCGCGTGCACCAGCCTCCTTGTACATCCAGTGCGCGGCCACGCCGTGCTCGGCGTGTTCGTGCATGGCGTGGGTGCGGATCTGCACCTCCAGCGGCGCACCGTCGTCGCTCCGCACCACCGTGTGCAGACTCTGGTAGCCGTTGGGCTTGGGGCGTGCGATGTAGTCGTCGAATTCGCCGTCGATGGGCAACCAGGCGGCATGCACACGTGCCAGTGCCGCATAACAGTCGGCCACGGTGGGCACGATGACGCGCAAGGCCCGGGTGTCGAGCACCTGCTCAAACGCCAGCTGCTTGCGCTGCATCTTCTTCCAGATGCTGTACAGGTGTTTGGGGCGTCCCTGCACGTCACACACCAGGCCGGCGTCGGCCAGCAAGTTGGCCAGTTGCGCCCGCGCCTGTTGCACGCTGACTTCGCGCGCCTCGCGCTTGCCGTCCACCCAGCGTGCCACTTGCTGGTACTGCTGCGGCTGCAGGAAGCGAAACGACAGGTCTTCCAGTTCCCATTTGATCTGCCAGATGCCCAGCCGGTTGGCCAGCGGCGCGAAGACCTGCAGCGTCTCGGTGGCCAGCTCGGGCGGGCACGGTGTGCGCGACTGCGCAAACCAACGCAGCGTCTGCAGGCGCGACGCCAGGCGCAGCAGCACCACGCGCAGGTCGCGCGAAAACGCCAGCAGCATCTTGCGCACCCGTTCGATCTGCAGCCCGCGCCGCGCGGCGCCCAGCTGCGCTGTGCGAGCGGCGCGCTGCACCTGCACCAGGCGCCGTGTCAGCGCCACCAGGCTGGCATAGGAGTCGCCAAAGGCCTTGCGCACCACGTCTTCGGGGTGCTGCACATGGTCACCCGCGTACACCAGATAGGCCGCCGCGCACAGCGTCGGCGCGGCGCCGATGCTGCGCAGCACCTCGGCCGTGCCATCAGCATGGCCCATGGCTGGCTCGCCGGTGTCCAGCCGGTGGTCGGCCAGCAGCGTGGTGGCGAAATCGCGCGCGCGCTGCAGCGCATCGGCAGCAGCCAGCGGCTGCACGCCCTGCCCCACCGCCGCCGAGCTCGGCGGCTCGTCGACGGTGGCCAGGTGCACGATGGCCGCGGTGCCGTCGCGCACGGTGCCCGAACCGGTCTTCATGGACCGAACAGGAAGTCCCGCACCACCTCGCGCTGATCGGGCTGCACCAGCATCGGCGCGTGGCCGACAGCGGCAAATTCATGCACACGGGCCTTGGGGCCGCGCTGAGCCATGGCGGCTGCGGTTTCGCGCGACAGCAGGTCGGATTCGGCGCCGCGCAGCAGCAGGGTCTCGCAGCCCAGGCGGTCGTAGCTGGCCCACAGCGCGGCTTCGCCAGCAGCGGCCATGGCGGGCGTGATGGCCTTGAAGGGCACGGCTATGGCGGGGTCGTAATGGGGTTTGAAACCATCGCCCGAGACTTTCAGTTGTGGCCGTGTCAGCGCCAGCCATTGCTCGCGCGTGTGCGGGCCAAAACCTTGCGAGATGGCCCACAGCGCATCGGCCGCCGCGTCCACCGTCGGCCATTGCGCCGGTTGACCCAGGTAAGTGCCGATGCGTTGCAGCGCCACCGCTTGAATCGTCGGCCCGACATCGTTGAGCACCAGGCGGCGCACGGGCGACCCGGGCAGGCTGGCCAAGCCCATGCCAATCAGGCCGCCCATCGAGGTGCCGACCCAGTCCAGCTGGCTGGCATTCAGCCGCGCCAGCAGCGTCACCATGTCGGCCACATAGGCCGGGATGGAATAGCCCATGGGGTCGACGAGCCAGTCGCTTTGCCCGCGACCCACCACATCGGGGCAGACCACGCGGTACTCGCCAGACAGGTCCTGCGCCAGGGTGTCGAAGTCGCGTCCCTGCCGCGACAGGCCGTGCACACAGACCACGACGCGCGGGTTGGCAGCGTCGCCCCACTCCCAGTACGCCATGCGGTGCAGGCCTCGGCTGTCCAGGCATTGCACGTGGTGTAGGCGGGGTTCGGTCATGGTGGGTTCAGGCTTGCAGTGAGGTGCCGGCATCGTATCAACGCAAGCCCCATGCCCAATCACCCAGGCGCGGAAGATGCCGCACCCGCCGGGCGCCAGCGCCGCCGGCGCACCGGTTACGGCCCCCAAGCCGGCGCATCAGCGCATCTGCACACTGCCCGCCACCTGAGCCGTCACCGTGGCCTTGCCCGCTTCCACCGGCAACGCCTCTTCGGCCGACGCACGCATGGCCTGCGCACGCACCATCGGCATCACCACCGAGCCCGGCGACTCGGCGTTCACCGACACTTCTCGCACGGTGTAACCCGTGAAGCCGAACTGCTTGCTCACCGCGTCGGCGCGGGCGCGAAAACGGGCAATGGCCTGGGCGGCGACGTCGCCCTCCACCTTCTCGCGCGCTTCGCGCGACAGCGAAAAGGACACCCGCGCGATGCTCAGCGTGCTGACCCGCCCGGTCAGCTGCGATATCGCCTGCACGTCACGCCCTTCCACCACCAGCTCGGTACTGCCCTGCCAGCCGCTGATGACTGCGGCGGCATTGGGCTTGCTCGAGTAACGGGGATACAGCGAGAAGGCCCCGGTCTGCAGCTCTACCTGCCCGGGCTTGGCGATCTTGCGCGCCTCGGTGAGCGCGGCGTCCAGCGCCTGGCGCAACTGGGCCTGCACGGTGGCCGCGTCAGGGCCTTCGCGTGTGGTGGAAAAGACCAGCGAGATCCAGTCCTTCTGCACCTCCACCGAAGCGCTGGCCGTCAGACTGACCACGTTCTGCGGCGGTTGCATCGCAGGCATGGGCTGCGCCCAGGCACTGGCGCAGCACAGCACCAAGGCACCGAATCCCGGGGCCCGGAGTGAGGGTCGTGTTTGAGCGCAGGGCAGTCGGGACATGCAGGTTCCTTGTAGCAGTGGAAGGTGTCAGATGGTGTCGGCGCGGGCCCCCAAAACGGCCTCCGCCGTAGCGTGCAGCGATGCCGCTGTGGCGCACTTTCAACACGCGGACACGCGCAATAGTGCCCGTGCTGGCGCGCGCTGACTCGGCTAGTCGGTCTTTTTTCACTGCCGTCGACATTCTTACGCCGCACAATGGCACTGTTACATTTTCGCTGGAGCCCATCATGACCGCACCTGCAGCACCCCGCGCCGACCGCATCGTCGTCGTTGACGACGATGCGCGCATTCGCGACCTGTTGCGCCGCTATCTTGCCCAGGAAGGCTTCGAGGTGTTGCTGGCCGAAGACGGCAAGGCGCTGAACAGGCTGATGTCGCGCGAGACCATCGACCTCATCGTACTTGACCTGATGCTACCGGGCGAAGACGGCCTGTCCATCTGCCGGCGACTGCGCGCGGCCAACGACGTGACCCCGATCATCATGCTGACGGCCAAGGTTGAAGACGTGGACCGCATCGTGGGCCTGGAGGTGGGCGCGGACGACTACCTGCCCAAGCCCTTCAACCCACGCGAACTGCTGGCCCGCATCAACGCCGTGCTGCGCCGCCGGCCTGCGGTGGAGGCGCCGGGCGCCCCTTCCAAGGAAGCCCAGGTGGTCAGCTTCGGTCCCTTCGAGTTCGACCTCTCCTTGCGCCGGCTGTCGAAGTCGGGCGAGCAGATCGCGCTCACCACGGGCGAGTTTTCCATGCTCAAGGCGCTGGTGCGCCACCCGCGGCAGCCGCTGTCGCGCGACAAGCTGGCGCAGCTGGCCCGCGGGCGCGAATTCGAGCCCTTCGACCGCAGCCTGGATGTGCAGATCTCGCGCTTGCGCAAGATGATCGAGCCCGACCCGGCGCAGCCGCGCTACATCCAGACGGTGTGGGGCGTCGGCTATGTCTTCGTACCCGATGGCGCTTCCTGACAGGCGCAGCAGCGACGGTACCCAAACAGCCCTCAGCCGTCGGGCTCTGGGCCTCAGTCTTTTCTGGCGCACCTTTGCCTACCTGGCCGCCCTGCTCACGGGCACGGTGCTGGTCTGGGTGTTCACGCTGCGCGCGCTGTCTTCGATGCCCGCCAATGGCGACGGTGCCAGCACGGTGCTCACCACCACCGTGTGGCTGGGCGTGGCGGCGCTGCTGACGCTGGCTGGCGCTGCGGTGGTGGCCAGCCTCATCAACCAGCCTCTGCGTGAACTATCATTTGCGGCCAGCCGCATCCGCGAGGGCGACCTGGACTCGCGGCTGGACGAAAACACGCTCACCAGCGAGATACGCGAAGTCAACCGCGGTTTCAACCGCATGGCGCGCGAACTGGCGCGGGTAGAAGAAGACCGCGCCGTGATGTTGGCCGGCATCAGCCACGACCTGCGCACGCCGTTGGCGCGTTTGCGGCTGGAAACCGAGATGAGCGTCGAGGACGACGAGGCCAAGCGCAACATGGCGATGGACATCGACCAGCTCGACGCCATCATCGACAAGTTCATGGATTACGCGCGCCCGGGCGAGACCAAACTGCAAACGGTGGCGGTGTCGCAGCTCGTCATCCGCGAAGCCGCCGTTTTTCGTGACCCGGCGCAGATCCGCATCACCAACCGGGTGCTGTCGGACCTGATGGTGATGGCCGACGAAACCGAGCTGTCGCGCATCTTCCTGAACCTGTTTGAAAACGCGCGCCGCTACGGCCGTGGCACCTACACCGGCATGGCCGAGTTGACGGTGAGCTCGCAGATCGTCGACTCGTGGGCCATCATCAGTGTGCGCGACCATGGCCCCGGGGTCAGCGCCGACAAGCTGCCACAGCTGACGACGCCGTTCTTCCGCGGCGACGCCGCGCGCACCGCGGCCACCGGTGCCGGCCTGGGTCTGGCCATCGTCGAAAAGGCCATGACACGCATGGGCGGGAATCTGGAGCTGGCCAACGCCACCGACGGCGGGCTGGTGGCGCACCTGCGTTTGCGCCGGCCGACGGCAGAAGAACTTAAAAGCGCGCGGCGCTGAGTTTCATGGCGCCGGGCAGCGCACCGGATCATGAAACACCTTCACATGAAGTGCCGGGCTGCGTCAGCAGGTCAGCGTGCCAGCAGGCACACGGCGCGTGTCTCGATGGCCCGCCCTTCGCCCACCGGGCCCATCTTCTCGGCCGTCTTGGCCTTGACGTTCACCACGTCGCTGACAAGACCCAGCGCCTGCGCGATGCGCTCGCGCATGGCCGGGATGTGCGGCGCCAGCTTCGGCGCCTGCGCGACCACGGTGCTGTCGACGTTGACGATGTGCCAGCCCAGTGCGCGCACCCGTTCAGCGGCCACCTGCAGCAGGCGCACCGAGTCGGCGCCCCTGAAGGCCGGGTCGGTGTCCGGAAAGTGGCGGCCGATGTCACCCAGCCCAGCCGCACCCAGCAAGGCGTCGGTGATGGCATGCAACAGCGCGTCGGCGTCAGAGTGGCCCAGCAGGCCGTGGCTGTGCGGGATCAGCACACCACCCAGCACCAGCGGTCGGCCCGGCACCAGGGCGTGCGTGTCCCAGCCCTCGCCTACACGCATCTGCGGCAGCGCGTTGAGGCTGACGCTGGCGGGGCCGGCGGCGGCTGAGTCGCGGGTGGGTGTGGTCATCGGGTCTCCAACAGCCGTGCGGCCAGTGCAAAGTCAGGCGGCCAGGTGAGCTTGAAGTTTTCGACATCACCCAGCACCACCAGCGGGGCCAGGCCCAGGCCTTCGATGGCGCTGGCTTCGTCGGTGACTTCGCGGCCCGAAACCGCGGCAGCGGCCAGCGCGTGCTGCAGCAAGCCCAGGCGAAACATCTGCGGCGTCTGTGCCAGCAGTTTGTCGGCGCGCGGCAGCGTGGCGCTGACCCGGCCGGTCTGCGCGTCGGCAGCTTTCAAGGTGTCGGCCACAGGCAGCGCCAGCAGGCCACCCACGGCATCGGGCAGGCAGGCGTCGATGAGCCGGTTCACCCAGGCCGGTTGCAGCAGGCAGCGCGCAGCATCGTGCACCAGCACCCAGTCATCATCTTGTGCGCCACGCTCGCGCAGCGCCTGCAGGCCAGCGGCCACGCTGGCGGCGCGGGTGTCGCCACCACAGCGCGCCACCCAGGCCGACGGGCCGGCAAAGCGCGGCGCGTGCTGCTCGAGGTCGTCGTCCTGCGGTGCCAGCACCACCAGGGTTGCAGTCAGGCGCGGCACGGCCATCAGCGCAGCCAGCGTATGCGCCACCACCGCCTGGCCGGCCAGATGGGCGTATTGCTTGGGCCCGCCAGCCCCGGCACGCAGGCCGACACCGGCACAGGGAACCAGGGCGAAACAGCGCGCCCTGTCGGCCTCAATGCGCTCGTCAGGGTTCAAAAAGTCAGTGGGGGCAGCCATTCGCGGTCGATTCTAGAATCCGATGCTTGTCTTCCCTGTTTCTGAGCCCCCTGCGCGCCCTGCACCCCTTGCGGGCGAGCCCAACGCCCTAGCCGACGCTGATGCAACTGCCCACCATCGCGCCCGGCAAGCGCTACACGCTGTCGCGGCCCACGGGCTCGGCCGATGCCCTGTTGCTGGCCAGACTGGCCCGCCAGCATGCCGATGCAGGCCGGGTGCTGACGATCTTCACCGCCGAGCCATCAGACAGCACGCGGCTGGCCGACGAACTGCCCATCTTCGACGCCGGCCTGCGGGTGGCCGTGTTCCCCGATTGGGAAACGCTGCCCTACGACACCTTCAGCCCGCACCAGGACCTGATCTCGGAACGCCTGGCCACGCTGTGGCGCATCCACAGCCGTGATGTCGACGTGGTGCTGCTGCCCGCCACCACGGCGCTGACCCGGCTCGCGCCGCCGTCGTTCCTGGCCGGCACCACGTTCCACTTCAAGCAGAAATCCCGGCTCGACGAAACTCGGCTCAAGTCGCAGCTCACGCTGGCCGGCTACCAGCATGTCAGCCAGGTCGTGAGCCCGGGTGAGTACGCCGTGCGCGGCGGCCTTATCGACCTCTTTCCGATGGGCAGCCTGGTGCCCTACCGCGTGGACCTGTTTGGCGACGAGGTCGACAGCATCAGGACCTTTGATCCCGATTCCCAGCGCAGCCTGTACCCGGTGCCCGAGGTGCGGCTGCTGCCGGGACGCGAATTCCCGATGGACGACAGGGCGCGCACCGCCTTTCGCGCGCGCTGGCGCGAGCAGATCGAAGGCGACCCCACGCGCAGCCGCGTCTACAAGGACATTGGCGCCGGCCTGGCCAGCGGCGGCATCGAGTATTACCTGCCGCTGTTTTTCGACGAGCCTGGCACGTTTTTCGACTACCTGGGCCAGCAGGACACCGCCGCGGGTGCTACCACCGTCAAGCCGGCGGCACTGGTGCTGCACGGCAAGGTTGACGAAGCGCTGGACCGTTTCTGGCAAGACACGCGCGAGCGCCACCGTTTCCTGCAGCACGACCCCGAGCGGCCGCTGCTGCCGCCGGCGGCGATGTTCATGCCGGTGGAAGAGTTTTTTGCCCGCACGCAGGCGCATGCCACCTTGTCGCTGCGCACGGGGGCGGCGCCGGCGGGCGCACCCGGGGCCGACGCCACGTCAACCCTGGGCACGGCAGCGGCCGCCAGCGCCAGTGCCGAGCAGGCGGCCGCGCTGTCGCCGGCGGTGGCCTGGGCACGCCCACTGCCCGACCTGAGCATCGACCGCGGCGCCACCGACCCGCTGGGGCTGCTGGAAAAACACCTGCAAAGCACCCAGCACCGCGTGCTGCTGGTGGCCGAAAGCGACGGCCGGCGCGAAAGCCTGATCGAGCTGCTGCGCGAGCATGGCATTCATGTGCCGACGGCCGACTCGCTGCAGGACTTCACGTCCGGCAGCGAAAAAGTGGCCATCACGGCCGCCCCATTGGCCGAAGGCTTTCACTGGTTCGAGCCCGATCAGGGTATCTCGCTGCAACTGGTCACCGAGACCGAGCTCTTCGCCACCACACCACAGGCACGCCGGCGCCGCAAGCAGGAGCAGACCAGCAGCGTCGAGGCGCTGATCAAGGACCTGTCGGAGCTGAAGGTGGGCGACCCGGTGGTGCACCTGAACCACGGCATCGGGCGCTATCAGGGGCTGATCAACATCGACCTCGGTGGCGACATGGGGGGGCCATCGGAGTTCCTGCACCTGGAATACGCCGACAAGGCCACGCTGTACGTGCCGGTGGCGCAGCTGCACCTGATCAGCCGCTACACCGGCGTCAGCGCTGAAGAAGCGCCGCTGCACAAGCTGGGCTCGCCGCAGTGGGACAAAGCGAAGCGCAAGGCCGCCGAGCAGGTTCGTGACACTGCTGCCGAACTGCTGGCGCTGTACGCCCGCCGCGCTGCCCGTGAAGGCTTTGCGCACCGTTTTTCGCCTCACGACTACGAAGCCTTTGCCACCAGCTTCGGCTTTGAAGAAACCGCCGACCAGCGCGCCGCCATCCACGCCGTGATCCAGGACATGGTGAGCCCACGGCCGATGGACCGCCTGGTGTGCGGCGACGTGGGATTCGGCAAGACCGAAGTGGCGCTGCGCGCCGCCTTCGTGGCGGTGCACGGTGGCAAGCAGGTGGCCATCCTGGCGCCCACCACGCTGCTGGCAGAACAGCACTACAACACGCTGTGCGACCGCTTCGGCAAGTGGCCGGTGAAGATTGCCGAGATGTCGCGTTTCCGTTCGACCAAGGAAATCAAGGCCGCGATGGACGGCTTTGCCGACGGCAGTGTCGACATCGTGGTGGGCACGCACAAGCTGCTGTCGGCCGACGTGAAGTTCCAGCGCCTGGGGCTGCTGGTGATCGACGAAGAACACCGCTTCGGTGTACGCCACAAAGAGGCCATGAAAGCGCTGCGCGCCGAAGTGGACGTGCTCACGCTCACCGCCACGCCGATACCGCGCACGCTGGGCATGGCGCTCGAAGGCCTGCGCGACCTGAGCGTGATCGCCACCGCGCCGCAGCGCAGACTGGCGATCAAGACGTTTGTGCGCAGCGAGGGCACCAGCGTCATCCGCGAGGCGGTGCTGCGTGAACTCAAGCGCGGTGGCCAGGTCTACTTCCTGCACAACGAAGTCGAGACCATCGAGAACCGGCGCCAGAAGCTGGTGGACCTGCTGCCCGAAGCCCGCATCGCCATCGCGCACGGCCAGATGCCCGAGCGCGAACTGGAACAGGTGATGCGCGACTTCGTGGCCCAGCGCCACAACGTCTTGCTGTGCAGCACCATCATCGAAACCGGCATCGACGTGCCCAGCGCCAACACCATCGTCATCAGCCGGGCCGACAAGTTCGGCCTGGCCCAGTTGCACCAGTTGCGCGGCCGTGTGGGCCGCAGCCACCACCAGGCCTATGCCTACCTGCTGGTGCCCGATGTGCAGGCCCTGAGCAAACCCGCCGGCATGCGGCTGCAGGCCATCCAGGACATGGAAGAACTGGGTTCAGGTTTCTACCTCGCGATGCACGACCTGGAGATCCGCGGCGCCGGTGAAGTGCTGGGTGAGAACCAGAGCGGCAACATGATGGAAGTGGGTTTCCAGCTCTACAACGACATGCTCAACGAGGCCGTGCGCTCGCTGAAGGCCGGCCACGAACCCGACCTGCTCAGCCCCATGGGAGCCCTGTTTGGCGCCACCACCGAGGTCAACCTGCAC
>JANOZF010000005.1:0-19183 GCA_031429255.1 Rubrivivax sp. | reverse complement strand
GCGGGCGCGGCGGATGGCCGGCATGTCGCCCCAGGCGGGCTGTGCTGCTGCGGCGCTGGCCACGGCGGCGTTCACGTCCTCGGTGCTGGCCAGCAGCACCTGGCGCGCGACAGCGCCGGTGGTGGGGTTCCACACCGTCTGACTGCGGGTGCCGCTGCCGCGCTGCGCAGCGCCGGCGATCCAGTGGCCGACGTCGGTGGTCGGGGTAAAAGCGGGGGTTGCTGACAATGTGGTGCCCATGGCGATGTCTCCGGTTGGCTCGAATCTGGCAGACCGGCAGTCTATTGCGAATGCGGCGTTGCACCCGGACGGCAGCGCGGGTGCAGCATTGCGGCAAGAATGCAGCCACCCCACAACTTTTGCCGGCAGGCCCCCGCGCGCTGGGCCGCGGACCCCATCGTGACCACCGAGACCTCCACCCCCCCGCCACTGGGTGACGCCGATCTGGCGCGCCTGGAACACCTGCTGGGCAGCCTGCCCGCCCCGCTGCAACCGATGGACATGTCGGCGCTGGACGGCTACCTGTGTGGCGTGCTGCTGCAGCCGCGCCCGGTGACCGTGGCCCAGTGGTGGCCCACGGTGCTGGACGTGGACAGCCGCGCCGCGCCCGACAGCCCGGCCACGCGTGAACTGCAGCAGCTGGTGCTGCGTCGCCACGCCGAGCTGGACCACGCCATCGGCGAGCGGCAGTGGTTCGACCCCTGGATCTTTGCTGGCGACGACGATGGAGAAGCAGACGCGCCTGCGGCGGCTGACGGCGACGATGACGAGCCCGATCCCGGCCTGGCGGCGCAAGCCGTGCTGCCCTGGGTGGCCGGCTTTGCCGCCGCGATGGAACACTTTCCACAGCTGATGGCGATGGACGATGGCGAACTGGTGGAGCCGATGGCGCTGCTCTTCATGCACTTCGACCCCGATGACCTGGAAGATGCCGACGCCCTGCTGGCGATGATCGAAACCCTGGAGCCGCCAGCGGACCTGTCCGAAGCGGTGCAAGATGTCGTGCGCGCGCTGATGCTGATCGCCGATGTGACCCGGCCCCGGCGCCTGGCCCAACTGCGGCCCGTCGCCCGCCGGCCCGGCCGGCCGAACCGGGCGGTACGGCCGGGCCCCGCCAAGCCCACGTCGCCCACCCGCACGACGAGGAAGCCCCGATGACTGAGTCTCCCTTCACCCTTCCCCGCCGCCCGCGTGGCGGCCTGCGCTGCACCGCGTCGGCAACCCTTTGCGCGGCTGTGCTGGTGGCGCTGTCCTGTCTGGCCGGTGCCGCTGGGGCCGCAGACACCACGCCCCTGGAAGCCCCGGCACCACGCACGGCCAGCAACCCGCTGGCCGCCGCCCAGGCGCATATCAAGGCCAAGAACTGGGGCGCCGCCATCTCGGAACTTCGGCGCGCCGACCTGCCGGCCAATGCCGACTGGAACAACCTGATGGGCTATGCCCAGCGCAAGCAGACACCGCCCGACCTGGTGGCCGCGCAGCGCTACTACGACAACTCGCTGCGCATCAACCCGCAACACCAGGGCGCGCTTGAATACGCCGGCGAGCTGGCATTGATGAAGGGCGACCTGGCCACGGCCGAGAAGCACTTGGCCACGCTATCAAAGCTGTGCAGCACGCCATGCGAGCCGCTGGACGACCTGAAACAGGCCGTAGCCCGCCACAAGGTCGGCGGCAAGAACTGAAGTTGAGACCGAAGCAAGGCCCTGCGGCCTTGCAAGTGCTCGTCGACGACCTGGGTATTCCGGGTACAGGCTGAGGCGGGACGTGCAAGTCCGGAAGGACTTGAACGCCAGCCGAAGGCGAAGGCGCGATTTCACGCGCATGACCTAACCCCCCCCCCGGCTCAACCCCGCTGCTTGCGCGCGCCGAACACGCGTTGGGCATGCAGGCCCAGCCCCTGCGCAACGCTCGCGAAGCGGTCGCCGCGCACCTGCTGAGCGCGCGGAAAGCCCGCGGCAATGCGGTCCACCAGCGGCTGCAGGCCAGTGGAGCCCCCGGTGAAGAACAACACGTCCACCGCCTCGGGCTGCACACCGGCGCGGTGCACGGTCTCGTGCGCGGCTGCGACGATGCGCGCCAGGTCGGCTTCCAGCGCCCGCGCCGCCTGCGCGGCCTGCAGGCTGCTGCCCAGGCCCCACTCCAGCGCATGCAGGTCGATCGTGGCCCGGCCCTGCATCGCGACGTCGATCTTTGCCTGCTCGGCCGCCGCCGCCAGCGAGTGGCCGAGCCGCTGCTGCACCGTGGCCATCAAACGGGCGTGGTGCTCGGGGCGCGCGTACCAGCTCTTCATGCCACGCAAGTCAGCCAGCCGGGCCGGCGCGTAGACGGTGTTGATCAGGTGCCAGGTGGCCAGATCGAAGTACACGCCGCTGGGCACTTCGCGCGGTGTTTCGCCGGGCCGGGCCGGGCGCAGGCTGCGGTAGCCCAGCAAGGGCAGGATGGCCTCGAGTTCGATGTGGCGGTCGAAGTCGGTGCCGGCCACGTGCAGCCCGTGATTGGCCAGCACGTCGTCGCGCCGCTCGGCCCGGCTGCGCCGCAGCGGGCCCACGCGCACGACCGAAAAGTCGGATGTGCCGCCGCCAATGTCAGACACCAGCACGATCTGCTCGGCAGCGCCCTCGGGCATGCGCATCTCATAGTCCAGCGCGGCGGCTATGGGCTCGTACTGGAACACCACGTCGGCAAAGCCCAGCTGCCGGGCGGCGGTCATCAGCGCATCCTGCGCCTGGGCGTCCCGCTCGGGCTCGTCATCGACGAAAAACACCGGCCGGCCCAGCACCACACGCGTGAACTCGCGCCCGGCGCTGGTTTCGGCCCGCGCCTTCAGGTGTTGCAGGTACGCGGTGACCACGTCGCGGTAGCGCACCGCGCGGCCAGCCCCGATGTCGGTGCGCTGGTCCAACAGGCTGGAGCCGAGGATGCTTTTCATCGAACGCATCAGGCGTCCGTCCTGGCCGTCGACGTAGGCGGCCAGCGCGGCTCGGCCGTACAGTCGGTCGGCCTCGAGGTGGTGAGCCGGCGTTTCAGCCCGGTAGAACACCGCGGTGGGCATCGTGGGGTGGCCCGCCTCGAGTTCGACGAGCGTGACGGCGGTGGCTTCAGAAGCACCGCCGGCTGCAACCGGGCGCCACAAAGCGACGGCTGAATTGGAAGTGCCGAAGTCGACGGCCATGTGATCGCCGGCAGCGTGGGGATTCAAGGCGTGGTCTTTCCGGGTCAGTGAGCTGGTCTTGCCAGCGGCGCTGGACGAAAGACACGACAAAAGGCGTGTGGTTTTTCAGCCCACACCCCCATGAAAACGGGGGCGCGATTCTAGCGCCACAACAACACGGACTCTGGCAGCTTCGCTATCGTGTGAAGTCAGGCACGGCGAGCCGTCTTTTCCGGCGGCGCGCCAGAGCTTGAAGCGCGAGACTGTGGACCTTGAACTTCAGGGCAGGGCGGGGTGCAGAACATGAACAAAGCCGATCAAACGAATCGCTGGTTCTCAGCCTGGCGTTCCACGCCGCGCCCGCAGGAAGACGACCCTGCTGACATGGGCACCGCCTTCGGCCTCGACCTGAGCCTGAACGTCCTGCACCCCGAAACGCCGCCGGCACCCACCGCGCGGCCGGCGAACTGGGTGGCGCGGCTGGCCCTGCGACGCAAGACGGCGCTCTGAGCATTGCCGACAGGTTCGCTGGTACCCGCCTGCCTGGTCTTGATTTGCGGTCGCCGCCCCTTACCGATCAGTCGCGAAGTTACTGATTCGTTCACATTCCTTCCGTGGCGTCTAGAATCCGCCGATGGGCAAGCTTTCATTCCGTGAACAGGTGCTTCGCGTGCGCGAAGACGCCATCATCGTCGCCGTCAACCGGCTGCTGGCCGACAAGGGTTTTGACCTGATGACGGTGGACGAGGTGGCCGGCGAGGTGGGTATTGCCAAGGCCAGCCTGTACAAGCACTTTGCGTCCAAAGAGGCGCTGGCCGCTGCGGCCATGGTGCGGCTGATGCAACGCACGATGGCGCAGACCGCCCAGCTGGGCGCGCGCAGCGAACTCAGCGCTTTTGATCGCGTGCAACTGCTTACGCGCTGGGCTTTGGAAGTGCAACTGGCCGGCGAGATGCCGGTGCTGCCATCGCAGAATTCGAGCCTGCGCGCCGAACTGATGGCGAACAAGGACTACCTGGACGGCTTGCTGCGTGTGAGCGAAACGCTCGGCGGCTGGATCGTGCAGGCGCAGAGCGACGGCGACATCGACGCCGAGCTGCCGCCCGAGGTGGTGATGTACACCGTGTTCGCCCGCGCCTGCGATCCAGTACCGGCGTTCTTGAAAGCCGGCGGCAAACACAGCGACGAGCAGATCGTGCAGTGGGTGCTGAGCTGCTGCATGAACGGGCTGCGCCGCCGCTGAAGCCGCAGCCTGAAAGCGACCGGGTCGCCGTGAACGGCCTACCGCATCACGGCCTGCGCGTCAGCGAATCAGCAACACCGGCGTGGCGCACTGCGACAGCACCTTGCTGACCACCGAGCCCATCACCAGGCTCGTGAAGCTGCTATGGCCATGCGAGCCGAGGATGATCAAATCATGCCCGCCCTTCTTGGCGGCCTGCACGATGAGCTCAGCCGCCGGGCCGACCTTCGCCACATAGTCGGCGTTGACCTTGTTCTTGCTCAGAAAGCTGCGGATGGGCTTGAACACCTTCTCGGCCGTTTCGTCGTAGTAAGCCTGCAGGTCCGTCTTGTTCATGGCCGCTGCGGCCCTTGGCGGCACGGCCGGCACGGCGTGGATCATGGTGTAGCTGTGCGCCGCGCCCAGCCACTCGTCATGCGCCGTCAGATAGGCCAGCATGCGCTTGGTGTAGATGCTGCCATCGACGGCTGCGAGTATTTTCATGGGGTGTCTCCGGTTGCTCAGACGGGTGTACCAGGGAAGGCGACTGACAGCACGAGTGTCGCACCACCCCGGGCGGGAGCGACTTGACGGCGATCACAACGCCACCACGCACAGCGGGTCGTGAGCGCGCTGCTGGCTGTCCTGCGGTTGCTCGCCTGTTGCGGCGTCGGGCGCGACCCCCAAATGTTCACCCTTCCTCTCCAGCCCGCGCGCATTGCACACCACGCGCGTGGCCCGCTGCCCGGGGCGCGCCACCCGGTAGTCGTGCCGGCAGTGCAGGTGGCCGTGGAGCCACAGGTCGGCGCGCGGCAGCAGGTCGTCATCGGCGTTGCAGAAGCTCGCCGTGCCCGGCTGGTGGCCGTAGCGTTTGTCGGCGCTGCGAAGGCTGGGCGCAAAGTGAGTGACCACAACCGTCTTGTCCCAGCGGCCTGCGGGTGACCGTTCGAGTTCAGACTCCAACCAGGCGCGGTCGGCCAGGCCCAGTTCGCGCACCGCGGCAGCGTCGAGAGCCTGCCCGCCGCGCGTGCTGTTCATCAAACGCAAAAAGTAAGTGGCCGCTCGCTGTGCTCTTTCTCTTTGATCGACGCCAAAGGTGTCGAAGTCGCTCCACCGCGTCGTGCCTATGAAGCGCGTGCGCTGGCCTTGCGCGTCGGTGTGCAGCCAGCGTTCCTTTTCCAGCCAGACAAAGCCGAGGCGGTCGCACAGCGCTCGCAGGCCCCGCTGCGCCTGGTCGACGTCGCGGCCGTCGGCCTCGTGGTTGCCCGGCACCACCAGCACCGGAACCGGCCAACCGGCGAAGCGCTCGTAGCCGGCCCAGGTGCTGTCAATGTCACCGGCCAGCACCAGCAACTCCGCCTGGGCTGCGGGTTGCGGTTCGTGGTTCTCGGTCTCCAGGTGCAGGTCGGACAGCAGTTGCAGTTTCATGCCGCGATCATGCCGCCACCTTCAGCCCAGCCACTGGATGCGTGCGGCGTGCGGGTGGCAGCGGGCCAGCAGGCGATCGTCGCCGTTCGGCCACAGGCGGCAGCGCAATTCAACGGCCGCATCGGGCAGGGCAGGCTCGAAGCGCAGCCAGGCCAGTGGCGACTTTGCATCGGCCTGGCTGCCCGCGGCCTGCAGCTGAGCTTCGATGTCGGCCTGTTCGGCGCGGTCGATGTATTGCCAAACCACCGAATGCATGAGCACCATGGCCTGGCCGGGCCGGCGCTGGCGCAGTTGCAGGCGCAGGAAGTCGGCGGCGCCAGCGGCCTGGACGCGCACGCCACTGCGCGCCATGCAGGCGCTGGCCACCGCCTGCGCCTGCTGCAGTCGGCGCATCCGCTCGGGCTGGTCGGGCCAGACGTAGGAAGCCAGGCGCAGCACTTGCTGCTCATCGTCCAGGTCGACCGGGCTGGCGTCGCAGCCTGCGCGGCGCACGATGTGCAGGCCGCCCTGCAGCGGCGGCGGTGGCCCCAGCCACTCGCAGCGCAACACCAGGCCCGGCCCGGCGTTGGTCCACGACCAGGTGCCGTGGTCGTGCTGGTAGTGGTCACACCAGAGGTTCAGGCCTGCCGAAGCGCCAATCTCCAGCAGCACCAGGGGCAGCCGGGTCTGCTCGGCTGCATACAGCAGGCCGGGAAGCAGCGCCGCACTGCGCTGCACCTCGTTGGTTTGCGGCGGCAGACACAGCACCAGCTCCATCAGCGACTGATGGTGGTGCCAGGCGCCGTCGATGGCCGCGTCGAGGGCGGAATCGAGTGCCGGATCGGTTGCCAGCTGGGTAGCCGCGCGGGGCGCAGCGCCGGTTCCAGCGTCCCGCACCCTGTCGTCCCGCACCGGAGCAGCAGCGCGGGCCACTGCGCCCACGTCCGGCCACAGTTGTGCATAGGGGCTCTGGCCTTGCAACGCCAGCAGGTGCAGTGCGGCCAGCCAGCGCAACGGCACGGCAGCCGCCAACGGGTCTGGCGAAAGACGGCGCAATGCAGACAACGCTGCCGTCTGATCTTTCAACCAACCCCGGCTGCGCTGCAGTACGCGTGCACTGAAGGGCGCCGCCTGAAGACACCACGACAGCTGCTGATCAAAGGCCTGAAGCACCGCCTCGGCGCTGGCCGAGGTCGGCGCCGACAGCGGCACCTGCGGCAGCAGAGCCACGGCAGGCCGTTTCAGGTGGCCGTCACTGGCCCAGGCGCGCCTCGATGCGTGCCTTGGTGGCCAGCATTTCCGGCGGCAGGTGGTATTCCAACTGCTTGAACAACTCGGCGTGCAGCTTGAGCTCTTCCGTCCAGGCTCCCTTGTCGATGCTGATCACACTGGCAAATTGCTCGCGGCCGAATTCGAGGCCGTCCCAGCGGACGTCTTCGTAACCGGGGCTGACGCCGAAGGCATTGGCCACGCCTTGCGCCTTGCCTGCCACGCGGCCGATCACCCATTCCAGCACGCGCATGTTCTCGCCGTAGCCCGGCCACACGAATTTGCCGTCGGTGCCCTTGCGGAACCAGTTGACGCAGAAGATGCGCGGCAGTTCGGCGCCCGTGGCCACGCTGGCCGTGGACACCTGGATGCCCAGGTTGAGCCAGTGCTGGAAGTAGTCGGCCATGTTGTAGCCAACGAAGGGCAGCATCGCGAAAGGGTCGCGGCGCACGGCGCCGTTGCCACCGGCCATGGCAGCGGTGGTCTCGCTGCCCATGGTGGCGGCCATGTAGACACCTTCGGTCCAGTCACGCGCTTCGCTGACCAGCGGCACCGTGGTGCTGCGGCGGCCGCCGAAGATGAAGGCGTCGATCGGCACGCCGGCCGGGTTGTCCCATTCGGGGTCGAGCACCGGGTTCATCGTGGCCGACACGGTGAAGCGCGAATTGGCCTGGGCGGCTGCGCGCGGCTTGCCGTTTTCAGGGTTGGCCTTGGCCAATTCAGGTGTCCAGTCACGGCCTTGCCAGTCGATCAGGTGTGCTGGCGGGGTGTCGGTCATGCCTTCCCACCACACGTCGCCATCGTCGGTGAGCGCCACGTTGGTGAAGATGGTGTCGCTCTTCATCGACTCCATGCAGTTGGGGTTGGTGTGGTAGTTGGTGCCTGGGGCCACGCCAAAGTAGCCGGCTTCGGGATTGATGGCTCGCATGCGGCCGTCGGCGCTGGGTTTGATCCAGGCGATGTCGTCACCGATGGTGGTGACCTTCCAGCCCGTGTAGCCGGCCGGCGGCACCAGCATGCTGAAGTTGGTCTTGCCACAGGCGCTGGGGAATGCGGCCGCGACGTGAAACTTCTTGCCCTCGGGGTTGGTGACGCCCAGGATCAGCATGTGCTCGGCCAGCCAGCCTTGCTCACGGCCCATGTTGGACGCAATGCGAAGCGCAAAGCACTTCTTGCCCAGCAAGGCGTTGCCGCCGTAGCCCGAGCCATAAGACCAGATCTCACGCGTTTCGGGGTAGTGCACGATGTACTTGGTCTTGTTGCAGGGCCAGGAGACATCCTTCTGGCCGGCCTGCAGCGGCACACCCACGGTGTGCACGCAGGGCACGAAGGCGCCGTCGGCGCCCAGCACGTCCAGTGCGCCGCGGCCCATGCGCGTCATCACGCGCATGCTGATGGCGACATAAGGGCTGTCGGTCAACTCGACGCCGATATGGGCAATGTGGCTGCCCAGCGGGCCCATCGAGAACGGCACCACGTACAGGGTGCGGCCCTTCATCGCGCCCTTGAACAGGGCCGGGGTGCCATCAGGACGACCGGTTTCCAGCGTGGCGCGCATCTCGGCCGGGGCCACCCAGTTATTCGTGGGGCCTGCGTCCTCTTTGCGGGCGCTGCAGATGTAGGTGCGGTCCTCGACCCGTGCCACATCGTTGGCGTCGCTGCGCGCCAGATAGCTCCGCGGGCGCAATGCCGGGTTCAGTTTCATCAGGGTACCGGCGGCGATGAGCTGCTCGATGAAACGGTCGTACTCGGCCTGGCTGCCGTCACACCAGTACACGTCATTCGCTTCGGTCAGGGCGGCGATCTTGGCCACCCATTCGATCAGGCGCGTGTGTTGGACATGGGCGGGCACGTTCAGGGGTGTGCCTTCCATAGCGGGGCGGTTCATGGGGACTCCAATCAAGGTAAATAAGAAACGGGATTTGGCGAGCACCGAAAACCGCAGAACCTCAGACCGACCGCACATCAAAAACCAACTGGGCACAGTGCCACCGGGTGCTTGCCAAATACCCCCCTTTTTTAACCGGGGGAGGACCATTGTGCTTTCAATGTAATCACGTGGTAACCACCCGCCTGCAGGTGGGTTATGCAAATGGCGCATGACCTGATGCCAAGCGCAAATAGCGCAACCGCACACAGCACGGGCGGCGCAGCGGCAAGCTGCCGAAGTGTGTCCGCGGGTTTCAGCGTCCGGCGATGGGAACCCCGGCGGGTCTGGCCGCCGAGCGGGGCCGCATCAGTTGACGACCTTCACCGGCTTGCCCGGCGCCGGCTCCTGAGCGCCACCGTAAACACCGTTGAGCAGCCGCAACTGCGCCTCGGTCTGCGTGCCACCCGACAGGCGCACCAGTTCGGCGAAACCGCCACGCGGCATGCTGGTCACGCGCAGCATGTAGGGGCGCGCAGCGGCCTTGTCGGCGGCGCTCAACGCACGCATCGACGCTTCGGCATCGGCCATGCCCGCGCTGGCGCGCTGCGCGGCAGCGGCATCCTTGGCTGCGTGCTGCAACAGGAAGTTGCGGTTGCCCGGCCCCGTGACCACCGACAGGCGCAGGCCCTGCACCTGGCCGTTGGCGTCGCGCCGCGACCCGGTGAAGTGGGTCAAAGGCAAGCCGTTGACCTGCCGCCGCTCGGCCCGGCCTTCAGTGGGCTTGGCAACGTTGCGGATGATCTCTTCATGCGTGCTGCCCGCCGCGGGCGGCACCAGGCGCACGATCAGGCCCGCATCACCAGCGCCGTTGACAAGCATGATGGCTTCGGGCGTGTTGTTCACCTCCCAGCCCTGCGGTGCGGTGAGCGCGATGCCCAGGTCCTCGTGATAGAAATTGCGGCCCCGCACCACACCCTGCTCGCGGCTGTCGCCGTAAGACATGCCTTCAATGGCCTTGTAGTAGCGCGCCTGGGCATCGTCGCTGTAGGTGCCCGTATAGCCAGCGGCGATGCGTTCGATGTCGGCCAGGCGCTGGTCGTTGCTGGGGTGCGAGGCCAACCAGCTGTTGCCGCCGCCCGCCTGCTTGCCTTGCGCCCGCGCCTGATCGATGGCGTACTGCTCCTGCCGCTTGAGCACGGCAATGACGTCGATCATGTTGCGCGGGTTGTAGCCGTTGCGGGCCAGGTACTCGGCGCCGAGCTGGTCGGCCTGGCTTTCCTGCTCGCGGCTGTAGCGCGCCACGCTGCCCGCCGCAATGTTTTGTGAGGCCTGGCTGGCCATCTGAGTGGCGCCACCCACGCCGCGGCTTTCCAGCACCGCCCCCAGGATGGTGGCCGCCAGCACGCCCAGTCCGGCGTCCTGCTGCTTGGTGGCGCGCTGCGCGCCATGGCGCGCGGTGACGTGGCCGATCTCGTGGCCGATGACGCCGGCCAGTTCGGCCTCGCTGTCCAGGTAGGCCATGATGCCGCGCGTGATGTAGACGTAGCCGCCGGGCAGCGCAAAAGCATTCACCTGCGGGCTGTCCAGCACCGTGAAGGTCCACTTCAGCTGGTTGCGGTGCGACTGCCTGGCCAACCGCTGTCCAACGTCGTTGACATAGGCCTGCAGCTTGGGGTCGGCCACCACGCCGTATTCCTGCAACACGCCCTGGTGGGCCTTGGCACCTTCGGCCAGTTCGGCCTGCTCGTCCATGGCCGAGCGCTCGGTCTTGCCGGTGACAGGGTTGACGACCTGGCTGCCGCAGGCGGCCAACATCAACAAGGCGGTGGTGGCGGCCATCAGGCGCGGCCAACGGGTGAGCTGCATGGGGACTCCTGGCAAGACGAACGGCGTGAACAGGGCCGGAGTGTGCCCGCATCGCCGGGGCAGACACAAGCGACCGAGCGCCTGGGAAGCCCGCGCGGCCCACAATCGAGGCATGACGATGCAAGTGCTCCAGGTGTGCACCGGCCTGGCCCGTGCCACCCAGATCGATGGCAAGCGGGTCATGACGGCGATCTACAAGACGCCGGTGTCGGGCCCGGTCGCGGTGGGCCCGCTGGGCCTGCAGGGTGACGAGCAGGCCGAACTGAGCCTGCACGGCGGCCTTTCCAAGGCCGTGTATGCCTACCCCAGTGAGCATCTGGCGTTCTGGCAGACGGTGCGCGCGCAGGCCCGGGCCTCGCTGTGGGACGAGGAGGTGCCGCAAGGCGTGCTGGGCGAAAACCTGCTGTTGCAGGGCGTGCTGGAAAAGGACCTGTGGGTGGGAGACCGGCTGGTGTTGCCGCGGTGCACGCTGGTGGTCAGCGAGCCGCGCCTGCCCTGTTTCAAGTTCGCCGCTGCGATGGGTTTCCCGCAGGCGGTCAAGATGATGGCGCAATCGGGCTATTGCGGCAGCTATCTGGCGGTGCTGCAGGGCGGCTTCGTGCAGGCCGGTGACACCCTTGAGTTGCAGCCCGGGCCGCGCGAGGTCAGCATCACCGAGCTGTTTCGCGTCCGCGCACGCGGGCTCAAGAGCTGAACGCGCCGGCCGGCGCGTTCAGCGAAGCAAACACGCCGACGGCGGGCTGTGCGGGCCAGCACCGCACGCGCTCGCTTTCAGGCCGCAGCCAGTGCCGGGTAGTCGGTGTAGCCGGGCGCGCCACCGCCATACAGCGTGCTGGTGTCCAGTGCATTCAAAGGCGCATGCTCACGCAGCCGCCGCCCCAGGTCGGGGTTGGCAATGAACGGCCTGCCAAAGGCCACCAGGTCGGCCTGGCCCGAGGCCACGGCGTCTTCGGCCATGGCACCGGTGTAGCCGTTGTTGACCATCCAGCCACCTTTGAAGTGCCGGCGCAGCGCGGCGAAGTCGAAAGGCGCGATGTCGCGCTTGCCGCCGGTCTGCCCCTCGATCAGGTGCAGGTAGGCCAGGTTCAGCGCCGCCAGGCCCTGCACGGCGTGCGTCATCAGCGCCTGCGGGTCGCTGTCGGGGCCGGCGTCGTTGCTGGGCGTTACTGGCGACAGGCGCATGCCGGTGCGGCCGCCCCCGATGGCGCCCGCCACCGCCTGCGCCACTTCCAGCAAAAGCCGGCAGCGGTTGGCGATGCTGCCGCCGTAGGCGTCGCCGCGGTCGTTGATGCTGTCGCGCAGGAACTGGTCGATCAGGTAGCCGTTGGCGGCGTGGATTTCCACGCCGTCGAAACCGGCGGCGATGGCGTTGCGCGCGGCTTGCGCGTAGTCGGCCACCACGCCGGCCAGCTCTTCTGTGGCCAGTGCGCGGGGCGGTGAACAGGGCGCAAAACCACCCGCGATGTAGGTCTTGCCGTTGGCCACCCGGGCGGTGCTGCTGACCGGCGCCTGGCCCCCTGGCAGCAGCGACACATGCGAGATGCGCCCGACGTGCCACAACTGCACAACGATGCGACCGCCCAGCGCATGCACGGCCTCGGTGATGCGGCGCCAGCCAGCGGTCTGCTCGGCGCTGTGGATGCCCGGTGTGTCCAGGTAACCCTGGCCCATGGGGCTGATCTGCGTGGCCTCGGTGATGACGAGCCCGGCTCCGGTGGCGGGACTGGCGCGCTGGGCGTAGTAGGTGCGCATCAACTCGTTGGGCACCTGGCCGGGGCTGGCACGGTTGCGGGTCAATGGAGCCATCACCAGGCGGTTGGACAGCGACAGGTCGCCGATGCGGATGGGGTCAAACAGGGTCGTCATGGGTACGGGGGGCCAAAGTCAAGCGGGTTGAAAGGGTGCGGCGCTTGCCGAGAGGGTAGCGGGCACCGCAGACACTGTCTGTCGCCCGTGGCACAGTCCAGCCCATGCTCGCCTACCGACACGCCTTCCATGCCGGCAACCACGCCGATGTCCTGAAACACCTGGTGCTGATGCTGGTGCTGCAGCACATGAACGCCAAAGACAAGGGCTGGCGCTATGTGGACACGCATGCCGGCGCCGGCGGTTACTCACTTGAAGGCGACTACGCAAAGAAGAAAGGTGAGGCGCAGGACGGCATCTTGAAGCTGCTGGACCGAAGCGACCTGCCGGCGCCGGTGGCCGAGTTGGTGGCGCTGGTGCGCGCCTTCAACGACCAGGACGCCAACGGCCACAAGGCCATCAAGCAGTACCCCGGCTCGCCCGCCATGGCGCAGATGCTGATGCGCGGGCAAGACCAGCTGCGCCTGAGCGAGCTGCACCCCACCGACCACAAGATCCTGGCCTCCTACCTGGGCGACATGCACGGCGTGGAGGTGAAGATGGTGGACGGCTTTGCCGCGCTGAAGACCCACGTGCCGCCACCCACGCGCCGCGGCGTGGTGCTGATCGACCCCAGCTACGAGATCAAGACCGACTACACGCGCACGCTGGCAGCGCTGCGCGAAACGCTGGAACGTTTTGCCGATGCGGTGGTGATCGTCTGGCTTCCACAGGTGCAACTGGTACAGGCGGCGCAGCTGCCCCAGCGGCTGAAGGCGGCCGTGGACAGCGGTGGCAAAAAAGGCTGGTTGCATGCCCGGCTGACCGTGGCGCAAGCCGACGCCCGGGGCTTCGGCATGATGGGCAGCAGCATCTTCGTGGCCAACCCGCCGCACACCTTGTTTGAACAACTGCAGCCCGTGATGCCGTGGCTGGCGCAGGCACTGGGGCAGTTCGAAGGCGCGGCCAGCGCGCTGGACCGGTCTCGCAGCGCTTGATTGCACGCGGCCTTCGCCGCGTGCAGAGGCAGCGCTGAAGACAGGGCCGGCCACGGCCGGCCGCACACACCTTTACTTGGGCAGCAGGACCGTGTCGATGACGTGAATGACGCCATTGCTGGCGACCACGTCGGCGGACACCACCTTGGCGTTGTTCACCGTCACGCCACCAGCGGTGGCCAGGGTGATGTCACCGCCTTGCACGGTCTTCGCATTGCCGGCCTTGACGTCCTTGGCCATCACCTTGCCAGGCACCACGTGATAGGTCAGCACCGCGGTCAGCTTGGCCTTGTCCTTCAACAGCGCGTCCAGATCAGCCTTGGGAATCTTGGCAAAAGCCTCGTCCGTGGGCGCAAACACCGTGAAGGGACCCTTGCCCTTCAAGGTGTCGACCAGTCCGGCGGCTTGCAGCGCGGTGGCCAGGGTCTTGAAACTGCCAGCGGCAACCGCGGTTTCAACGATGTCCTTGGCCTGAACGGTCAGTGCGGCGAACGCCATTGCAGAGGCGATGAGAAGCCTTTTCATGGTCGATGTCCTGAAGGATGAAGATGCCGGAATAGGCTTGGTTGGGCCGCAGCAAATCAATGCATCGCAGCGCCAGCGCAGTATGTGACTGATCGGTATTCATTAAATACCGTAAGGTCATTCCATGAACCGAATGGTCACATTGCGCTGTCAGGGCACCGCCGATGGCACCCTGGCCACATCCGGCCAGCAGCCGCTCAGGGCCGGGCAGCCGCAGCCAACTGACGCACGTCAGCCAGTTCGCCCACGCTCCAGCAGGCTGCAATGAGCGCACTGCAGCGCGCGTTGCCGATCACGGCGTCGGCCATGCCATGGAACTTGGCTTCCAGCTGTGCCGTCGTCATAGGCCTTTGCAGCGAGCCGATGGCGTGTTCGACGAACACATGCACGCGGCGGCCGTCGGTGAGCACGGCCGTCACGTCGGCACTGGCTTCGTCGATGGCGTTGTCCACCGTGGCCACCACCTTGCGGCGCAGCGCCACCATGTCGGGACGGTTGACGATGTCATCGGCGAATTCCTCTTCGGCCGCGCGGCCGAAGCTCAGGCCCGCGGCGCAGCCGTGGTAGACGCTGAACTTCGCCTGCAGGCCGTCCACCGGCTCTTTCTTGCCGGTGAGTTCGAGCACGAGCGTGTGCACCTTCAGCTCGATGCGCTCCACCTGTTCGGGCCGCACACCCTGTTCACGCAGCTGCGCACAGGCATCGATGCTGGGGTGGATGACGATGCCGCAGGCAAAGGGCTTGTAGGTGTTGAAGCTGATCTCGAAACGCTGGCCCAGTTCATCGGTGATCTCGCGCCAGTCGTTCTTGGTGCTGATGGTCTGCATCATGCCGCGCGGCGCTTCCAGCGCCTTCGGACTGGCGGTGTAGCCCTGTTGCGCCATCAGCGCCGACATCAGGCCGGCGCGTGCCGCACCGCCGGGGTGGAAAGGCTTGGTCATGGTGCCGAACTGTTCGCGCATGCCGATGGGCTGCGACGCCGCGATGCCCAGTGCCATCGCGGTCTTGTGCACGTCCAGCTTCAGCAGCCGTGCACAGGCCGCGGCCGCGCCCACGGTACCGGTGCTGCCGGTGATGTGCCAGCCGCGGTCGTAGTGGTCGGGATACATGGCGTTGCCGACGCGGCAGCTGACGTCGATGCCCAGCACCAGCGCGTCGATCAGTTCGCGGCCGCTGGCGCCGGTGTGTTCGGCCAGCGCCAGCGCGGCGCTGGCCACAGGGCCGGCGGGGTGGATGATGGTCTTGAGGTGCGTATCGTCGAAGTCGAAGGTGTGCGAGCTGATGCCGTTGATCAGCGCGGCGCTGGCCACGTCCACGCGCTCGCTGCGTCCCAGCACGCTGGCCTGTGATGCGGGTTGCAGCACCTGCACCGCTGCCAGCGCGGCCTGCGCCGTTTCATGCGTTGCCGCGCCCACGGCGCAGCCCACCCAGTTCATCAGCGTGCGGTGCGCCTCGTGGTCGACGGCGTCGCTCCAGCCACGGCTGGGGTGGGTGGCGACAAACTGCGCCAGCGTCTGCGTGACGGGCGGGGCGTTGTGGTCGGCGGCGACCTGGGTGTTGCGGGCCATGGGGGCTTTCGGTTGTAGGGGAGTTGGGGGTGGGGTGAAGGTCACCAGCAGGTGTGAAGAGGCCGCCGCGCCTGGCAGTCGCGCCGCAGCAGCCTGCTGATGCACCCGCTCAAGCGTCGAGCGTGATGTTCCGGGCCTTGGCCAGCGCCGTCCAGCGCGCAATGTCGGCGCGCACAAAAGCGCCAAACTGCTCAGGGCTCATCGCACGTGGCTCCAGCGCCTCGATGGACAGTTTTTCGCGCAGCTCAGGCAGCGCCAGCGTGGTGGCCAGCGTGTCGTTGAGTTGCTTGACCACCGGCGCCGGCAGCCCGGCAGGGCCCATCACGCCGTACCACTGCTGGGCGTCGAAACCCTTGTAGCCCGACTCGTCCAGCGTCGGCAGGTCCTTGAACTGCGGGTGGCGCGCCAGCCCCGTCACGGCCAGTGGCCGCACGCGGCCCGAGCGGATGTGCGGCACGGCAGCCGCCAGGCCCGGGAACATGGCCTGCGTCTGGCCGCCGATGAGGTCGGTGAAGGCCGGCGCAATGCCGCGGTAGGGGATGTGCACCATGAACGAGTTCACCTGCTGCTTGAACAGCTCCATCGTCAGGTGCGTCAAAGAGCCCGGCCCGGCCGAGCCGTAGCTGACCTTGCCGGGGTTCTTGCGCAGGTACTCGACGAACTCCTTCAGGCTGTTCACGGGCAGCGCGGCGTTGACCACCAGCACGTTGGGCGTGCCACCGATCATGCCCACGGGCGTGAAGTCCTTGATGGCGTCGTAGGGCAGCTTGCGCGTGGCCGGGCTGGTGCCGTGTGTGGCCACGTAGCCCTGCATCAGCGTGTAGCCATCGGGTGCGGCGCGCGCCGTGGCCTGGCAGGCGATGGTGCCGCCACCGCCGCTCTGGTTGTCGACCACGAAGGTCTGCTTCAGCACCTGGCCCCAGCGCTCGGTGACGGTGCGGCCCACCATGTCGCTGCCGCCACCAGCGGCCACGGGCACGATGTAGCGGATGGGCTTGTTCGGAAAGTTTGATTGGGCCTGGGTCGCCCAGGGCGCCAGGCCCAGGAAGGCTGGCGCTGATTGCAGCAAGGTGCGTCGTTTCATGCTCTTGGTCTCCGGTGCTTGATGGATGAGGGGGGTGCGGCACCGCCCCCCGCGGGCACGTCCAGCGTGGTCAGCAGCCGCTGGCGGCCCTGCAGCACATGGGCCTGTGCCAGCTTGTTGGCCTTGTCCTTTGCACCCGCCACGATGGCTTCGAAGATGCGCCGGTGCTCGGCATTCGATCGCCGCATGTTGGTGGGCGCATTGAAGTAGCGGCGCCGGAACAGGTGCAATTCCTTGGCGTGGTCTTCGTAGGCCTGCTGCGCGCGTTGGTTGTGCGTCAGCTCCAGCAGCAGCGCGTGAAAGCGCAGGTTCTGCACGTAGTAACCCTGGCCATCGCCGGTGTCGCAGGCACGGTCCATGCCGTCGAGCAGCAGCTCGCCTTCCAGGCGTTGCGCGTCGTCCAGGTTGTCGCAGGCCTGCTGCGCGGCAAAACCGAACAGCAGCGCGCGCAGTTCGTAGATCTCGGCCATCTCGCGCACCGAGATCTCGCGCACGAACACCCCGCGATTGGGCACAGCCAGCACCAGGCCAATGCCGGCGAGCACACGGATGGCCTCGCGGATGGGCCCGCGGCTGGTGCCCATGCGCAGCGCCAGCGCCGCTTCGTTCAGGCGTTCGCCAGGCGCGATCTCGCCGCCGTAAATGAGCTGCTGCAGTTCTTCGGCGATGCCATGCGACAGGCCCTGCTGCGGGCGGGCAGCCCGGGGAGCAGCGGTCTGGTCGACCACCACGGGTGCTGCGGGCTTGAGGGCGGGACGGGCGTTCATGCGCCACGAATGCTAGCTGGGCTCCGACAACATCGGCTCTCAGTGTTTGCGATAGTGTGCAAAGTGTTGACACTTTGAGGGTTGCGCTCAGACACTCGATTCATCCCGTGTCGCCATTCGAAGCGACCGCTCGCCAGCCCCGCCACCCCCACGACACCATGCCCCACCTGCCCGCTTCCAGCGCCCTGGCGCGCTTTCGCGTCATCGACCTGACGCAGGTGCGTGCAGGCCCCACGGCGTGCCGGCAACTGGCCGACTGGGGTGCCGACGTGATCCAAGTGCAGATGCCCGAGCACATGCGCGGCGACGACACGCTGGGCGGACAGGATGGCAGCGACTACCAGTACACGCACCGCAACAAGCGCAGCGTGACGCTGAACCTGAAGGAACCCGATGGCATCGAGGCGCTGAAGAAACTGATCCACACCGCCGACGTGGTGGTGGAAAATTTTCGCCCCGATGTGAAGTTCCGCCTGGGCATCGACTACGAAACGCTGGCCCAGCACCACCCGGGGCTGGTCTACGCCAGCATCAGCGGCTTTGGTCAGACCGGCCCGCTGGCCGACCGTCCGGGCTTCGACCAGATCGCCCAGGGCATGGGCGGGCTGATGTCGGTCACTGGTCTGCAGGGCCAGGGGCCCGTGCGGGTGGGCATACCGATTGCCGACCTGTGTGCCGGCATCTTTGCCGCGCAGGGCATCCTGGTGGCGCTGCTGGAGCGCGAGACATCGGGCAAGGGCCAATGGGTGCACACCTCGCTGCTGCAGGCGATGGTCAGCATGATGGACTTCCAGACCGCGCGCTGGCTGGTGGACGGCGAGGTGGCGGGCCAGGCCGGCAACTTCCACCCCACCAGCATCCCGACGGGCGTGTACAAGGCGCGCGACGGCTACATGAACATCGCTGTCTTCGGCAGCAAGATCTGGGAACGCTTCTGTGCCACGCTGGGCGCGCCGGAATGGGTCACCGACGCTCGCTTCAAGGACAAGCTGGGCCGCGGCATAAACCGCGACGTGCTGAATGCCGCCATCAACGAGCGGCTGGCACACCAAGACCGCGATTACTGGATCGAACGCTTCAACAAGGACGGCGTGGCCTGCGGGCACATCAACGACATGAGCGGCGTGTTTGCCGAGCCGCAAGTGCAGCACCTGGGGCTGGTGCAGGACGTGGTGTCGGCGCGGCTGGGGCCGCAGCGGCATGTGGGGCAACCGGTGGTGCTGGAGCGCACGCCCAGCAACTTGGCGCGGGCCGCTCCGCTTCGTGGTGAACATACCGAAGAGGTGTTGGGTGAGCTGGGGTTTGGTGCGGATGTGGTGGCGCAGATGAAGGCGCGGGGGGTGTTTTGATGCGCACCGTTGTACTTCAACCAGACCGATGTGCCTGCGGTGTTGCGCGCTTGCAGCCGCACAGGATCAGGCCGACAGGGCACTCTGTTCCGCTCATGTCCTCCTTCGCCGGCCTGCGGCCGTCGAATTCCTCCTTTACTTCGCTCCACAGAGTGCCCTGCCGGCCTGATCCCCCACCCCCGTTGGCGCTTCACCTCAGGGCACGCCCCGACCGGATGTTGCCCCGGGGGGGGGGGGGGGGGCGCCGCCGCGCGTGCGG
>JANOZF010000004.1:0-13203 GCA_031429255.1 Rubrivivax sp. | reverse complement strand
GCAGCGGGCTGCGCTCATTGGGGAACTCGACGCGCTGGCGCCGCAGGCACCCCGCATCCTGCTGGCCACTGGGAAACTCGTCGGCGAAGGTTTCGATCATCCAGCGCTGGACACCTTGGTACTGGCGATGCCGGTTTCCTGGAAAGGCACGCTGCAGCAGTACGCGGGCCGCCTGCACAGAGAACACGCCAACAAGACCGATGTGCGCATCATCGACTTCGTCGACGCCGGCCACCCGGCATTGCTGCGGATGTGGGACAAACGCCAGCGGGGCTATCGCGCGATGGGGTATCGAGTGGTAGCGGAGGACATCAACGATGACGGCAACTCTCCGGCAAGCCCTGGACGGACTTCCACCTATCAGGTCGAGACTTCCGCAATTCAGGTGGAACTTCTTTAGAATCAATGACCTATGACGTACAAGAAAACCGACTTCGTCCCGTTTTCTGCCGATGCTCAGCGATCGATTGCCAATCTTGAAGCGGCTTACGGGCAGTTGGCGGACATCGAGCGCGAGCTTGAAGCGATGCCCTCCAGCATGTTCTGGCAGAACAAGAACGGCACAGAATACCTGGCTATCAAGAAGTCCACGGCCGACTCCGGCACCACACGGGGCCTGCGATCACCCGAAACCGAACGACAACTCGCCGACTACCTGGCCGAACGCGAGCGCTTGCAAGCGCGCAGGGCATCGCTGAGCAGCTTGGTTCAAGACCGCGTGAAACTATGTCGAGCTCTGCGTTTGCCCCAAATGGCAGAGCAGCAAGGGCGCCTGTTGCGCGAGTTGGATCGCCATGGCCTGCTGGGCTATGACGTGCTGGTCGTGGGCACCAACGCATTCGCCGCCTACGAAATGGTCTGTGGCGCGCGCTTCCCGGTGGGTAACGAAGCCACTGAAGATTTCGACTTGGCATGGTGCCGGGACACCAAGGTCTCGCTCGCAGCCATTGCGCCGCCCGCACCGCACCAGGCAGCGGGCAGCAGGGCATCCCTCATGTCCGTGCTCAAGCGCATCGACAGTTCGTATGCCATCAACAAGCGCAAGCCCAACCAAGCCGTCAATGACGCAGGCTACGAAGTGGAACTATTGGCCGCACCCAGCACCCACCCGTTGCCGAGCAACGAACCCTTCGAGCCCATGGCGACGCTGGATGAGCAGGAATGGCTGCTCCGTGGCACGCCGGTGCAGTGCGTGGTGACGACAAACAAGCCGGGTACTTGCCCGCTGTACGCGCCCGATCCGCGCTGGATGGCCGTACACAAACTCTGGCTCAGCCTCAAGCCGGAACGCAATCCAGCCAAGAAGGGGAAAGATGCGCGGCAGGGCAACGTACTGCTGGACGCAGCGCGGTACTTCTTGAGGGACAGCTATCCGATGGACCTCGACTTTGTGCTTGAGCTGCCGCCCGAGTTGCGAGACCTTTTTACGGCCTGGGCCGAGCAGTCCGGCTTCGATCCAACGAGCCCGTCCGCTTGATGAACGACAAGACAATGCCAGGCAACGCACTGCGCTCCAGCGCGCCGGCCCACACACCCGTTATGGCCCAGTACCTGCGCATCAAAGCCGAGTATCCGGACGTGCTGGTGTTCTTCCGCATGGGTGATTTCTACGAGCTGTTCTTCGACGACGCGCGCAAGGCCAACCGGCTGCTCGACATCACGCTCACGCAGCGCGGCCAGAGCGCGGGCGAACCGGTGGTGATGGCCGGTGTGCCGGTGCACAGCGTCGAGGCCTACCTGGCCCGTTTGATCAAGCTCGGCGAAGCCGTCGCAGTGGCTGAGCAGGTGGGCGACGTGGCCACGGCGAAGGGGCCGGTGGAACGAAAGGTCGTGCGTGTGGTCACGCCCGGCACCGTGACCGACAGCGAACTGATGGCCGAGCGCGCCGACACGCTGTTGCTGGCCGTGCACAGCCGCCGCTTCAAGCACGGCCTGGCCTGGCTGGGGCTGGCCAGCGGCCAGCTGGGCCTGACCGAGTGCAGCGAAGCCGAACTGCCCGGCTGGCTGGCGCGGCTGGACCCGGCCGAGCTGCTGGTGGACAACAGCCTGGCGCCGCACCAGTTGCCCAGCGCGGTGCTGCAGTCGCGCGCCGCGCGCACGGGACGCCCTGGCTGGCAGTGGGACAGCGCACTGGGTGAACGCAAGCTGCGAGAGCAGTTGCAGGTGGCCAGCCTGGCCGGCTTCAACGCACAAGACCTGCCCGTGGCCCACGCCGCCGCCGCCGCGCTGCTGAGTTATGCCGAACACACGCAGGGCCGTGCACTGGCCCATGTGCGAAGCCTGCGCGTGGAACGCGCCGGCGACCTGCTGGACCTGCCCCCGGCCACGCACCGCAACCTGGAACTGGTGCAGACCTTGCGCGGCGAAGACAGCCCCACGCTGCTGAGCCTGCTGGACAGCTGCCGCACCGGCATGGGCAGCCGCCGCCTGCGCCACTGGCTGACGCACCCCAGCCGCGAGCGCGGCATGGCGCGCCAGCGCCACGAGGCCATCGCGCAGCTGCTGACCCAGGGCTTCGAGCCGCTGAGCGAAGCGCTGCGCGGCATCAGCGACGTGGAGCGCATCGCTTCGCGCCTGGCGCTGCGCCAGGTGCGCCCGCGCGAGCTGGCGGGCCTGCGCAGCACGCTGGCCGCTCTGCCCGACTTGCGCACGAAGGCACCCGGCGGCACCTTGCTGCTGGACACCCTGCACCTGGCGCTGACGCCCGACGCCCAGCTCGGCCAGCTGCTGCAAGCCATCGCCGAAGAACCCGCGGTGCTGCTGCGCGACGGCGGCGTCATCGCAACAGGGGTGGATGCCGACCTCGATGAGTTGCGCGGCATCAGCCAGAACTGCGACGCCTACCTGCTGGCCATGGAAGCGCGTGAACGCACGCGCACCAACATCCCCAACCTGCGCGTGCAGTTCAACAAGGTGCATGGCTTCTACATCGAGGTCACCGGTTCGCACCTGGACAAGGTGCCTGCCGACTACCAGCGCCGGCAGACGCTGAAGAACGCCGAGCGCTACATCACACCCGAGCTGAAGGCCTTCGAAGACAAGGCGTTGTCGGCGCAGGAGCGTGCGCTGGCACGCGAGAAATGGCTGTTCGAGCAACTGCTGGACGCCCTGCAGCAGCACCTGGCGCCGTTGCAGGCGCTGGCCCATGCGCTGTCCAGCCTGGACGCGCTGGCGGCGCTGGCCGAACGTGCGCAGACGCTGAACTGGTGCCGGCCCGAATTCGTGCCCTACCCCTGCATCGACATCGAAGCCGGCCGCCACCCGGTGGTGGAAGCGCGGCTGGCCGAACGCGGTGGCGAAGCAGGCGTGGGCAACTTCATCGCCAACCACTGCCGGCTGGACGCGAAGACGCGCCTGCTCATCATCACCGGGCCCAACATGGGCGGCAAGAGCACCTTCATGCGCCAGGTGGCGCTGATCTGCCTGCTGGCCGCGATGGGCTCCTATGTGCCGGCCACGGCCTGTCGGCTGGGGCCGCTGGACGCCATCCACACCCGCATCGGCGCTGCCGACGACCTGGCCAACGCGCAGAGCACGTTCATGCTGGAAATGACCGAGGCCGCGGCCATCGTGCACGGCGCCACCGACAGCAGCCTGGTGCTGATGGACGAGGTGGGCCGCGGCACCAGCACCTTCGACGGCCTGGCGCTGGCCGGCGCCATCGCCAGCCAGCTGCACGACAAGAACCGCAGCTTCACGCTGTTTGCCACCCACTACTTCGAACTCACCGAGTTTCCGGCGCAGCATGCACAGGCGCAGAACCTGCATGTGGGCGCGGTGGAAAGCGGGCACGACATCGTCTTCCTGCACCAGCTGCAGCCCGGCCCCGCCAGCCGCAGCTATGGCGTGCAGGTGGCGCGGCTGGCGGGCATGCCGGCGGCACTGATACGCCAGGCGCGCGCCACGCTGGAGGCGCTGGAACAGAAGGCGCAGCAGGGGCAGGCGCAGGTGGACCTGTTTGCGCCACCACCGGCCGCAGCGGAGCCCGAAACGCCGGCTGCGCTGAAGGCTCTGGCGGCCATCGACCCCGACACGCTGACACCGCGTGAGGCACTGGCCTGGCTTTACAAGCTCAAAGCGCAGCTCTAGCAACGTGGGGCCGTTGCGGCGCCCCATGCCGGGCAACGTCGAACACGCGATCGGCCAGGCCTTATCTCAGTCGATAAATACTCTGGCCCACGTTCACACCCCATACGGCGCTAGCGCTCGCTGTCGACACTTGCGCCAGCGCTCCGGGCACCTGGGTCCATGCGCTGCCGGCCCAGCGGTAGATGTTGCCAGCGCTGTTGACACCCCACACCGAGCCGTCGGCGGCCACCGAGACCTGCCGCAGCTTGCCAGGCTGTTGTTGCCAGGCGCTGCCTGTCCAGCGGTAGACGTCGTCGCCGCTGTTGACCCCCCACACCAACGAGGCCGAGCCGACTGCAACCTGCTTCAGCGCACCGGCAACCTGCGTCCAGGCGCTGCCGTTCCACCGAAAGATCTTCTGCTCTGCATTCACGCCCCAGACGGTGCCGTCGCTGGCCACACTGACGTGACGCAGACTGCCCGCCACCTGGGTCCAGCCCGTGCCGTTCCAGCGATAGATCTTGTCGCTGGCGTTGACGCCCCACATCACGCCGGAGCGACCCACGCTGATCTGCTTCAGTGCGCCGCTGACCTTCGTCCACGCCGAAGCGTCGCGCCGAAAGATCTGCTGCGCTGCGTTGCAGCCCCATACCTGGCCGTCGGCCGAAGCCGCCACGTGAACAAGCGCACCGCTGATGTTCTGCCACGCCGACCAACCCAACTGTCCGCGCGACCACGGGCACAAGGTCAAGGTATTGGCGTTCATCAGGCACGGTGCCTGCGTGGTGGTGCAGAAGAAGCAGTTGAGGTTGGGCGTGTCGCTGTGGCCGCTGCCCCCGCAACTGCAACCGCTGTCCTTGTATTCGTCGGCCGCGCCGAAGATGTGGCAGGTCTCGTGCGCAAACACCTGGTTGATGGCATTCGGACCCCAACCGTCGTTGTCGTAGTGCATCACCAGGCGTTCGTCGCCTGCGTAGCCAAAGTGGTGCAGCGGGTAACGGGTGAAGTAGGCCACGTAGGCCCAATTCGTCTGGCGCGCCGTGCGCAGGGCGTTGACATAGTCGCGCGACCCCTGGCGCGACCCCGCGAACCCCATCTTCTTCAGCGCAGCATCGCGCCACGGGCTTTCCTTGGCTTCATAGCTCGAGCCGGTGCCTGCGGTCACATCGACCTCGACCTCGCGCCAGTCGTAGCTGAAGGTGATCTTGGCGTCGGGGTCGGCCGACGCCAGGAAGGCCAGGCCCTCCATCACCTCGGCCATGATGGTGGAGCGCTGGGCCGCGCTGAGGTTGAAGCCCGACAACCCGCGGTTGTAGATGACGTCGGCGGCGTTGACGCCCCAGACAGCGCTCGCCGAGCCCACCGACAACTGCTTGAGCTGGCCCGCAACCTGCTGCCACTGCGACCCCGTCCAGCGGAAGATGTCGTGGCTGGCATTCACACCCCAGACGGCGCCGTCAGCGCCTACTGCAACGTGCATCAGCGCACCACTGATCGAGTTCCACGCCGAGCCGCTCCAGCGAAAGATCTTGTTCGCCGCGTTGACGCCCCAGACCAGTCCGGAGGCGCCCACCGAGATCTGCTTCAAGGCACCGGACACCTGCGTCCATGACGCACCGTTCCAACGGTAGATCTCGTCGCTGGCGTTGACGCCCCAGACGCTGCCATCGGCCGCGGCCGACACCTGCTTGAGCCGCCCCGGCATCTGTTCCCAGGCGTTGGCGCCGCGCCGAAACACCTTGTCTTCGCTGTTGACGCCCCAGACGATGCTGGCGCTGCCAACCGAGACCTGCTTCAGTGCGCCCGCCACCGGCTCCCACTTGTCGCCGGCACGGAGGAAGATGTTGTCGCTGGCGTTGACGCCCCACACCGTGCCGTCGGCCGCTGCAGACACCTGCTTCAGCGCGCCGCTGACGGGAACCCAGGGTGTCGACGGCCCGGACACCATCACGATGCCGACCGCCACCGATCCCTTGAGTTCAACGCTCGTCGGTGTGTTGGTTGAACGCGTTCGAAGTGGCTTTTCTTCGTCATCGGCCTTGCCGGGCGACTCAAAACCCGGCGTGTCCCACGAGCGCACGGCTGCAAGCCCAGGCCGGCGCGCGGCGCGAGCACGCGGTTTGCGCTTTGATTCCAGCGCAGCCAACAGCCTCTTTTCGAGTGGGCCGACATGCGCCGGGTCCACTTGCGGTGCATGCCGCAGTCCCGCTGCTGCCACCTTCGGCGGCAATGCGGCCACGATGAGTTGCTCTGTCAATATGTGGCGGATAGAGCCACCCTTGCGCTGGATCTCGACGCGTGCCTTTGACAGGTCTTTGACGGAAAGGATAACTTCAATTTCGTCCATGGGCTGCTCCTGCTGCGGTGATGATGGCGGCGGGCCATCCGCTGCCGTGCAGCGTGCCCATCTGAACTATGAACACTCGCGCAACGAATGCAAGGGTGTCGCTGCGTGTTGCGGCCCAGCCCCCCTAACTTTCAGACCCCTGGCGCAGTCATCACCCAACACACCGTGGCCGACTTGATCACGCTTGAGTTCAAGACGGTGGTCGGTGACGGTTCTGGGCCCCTGGTGACCTGATAGCCTATCGATATGTTCAAAGGCGTTTCTCAAGCATGACCTACTGCGTCGGCATCCGGCTCAACGCCGGCCTCGTGTTCCTGTCCGACTCGCGCACCAACGCCGGACTGGACGCCATCAGCACCTTTCGCAAGATGATGATCTACGAGAAGCCGGGCGACCGCTTCATGGTCATGCTGTCGGCGGGCAACCTGTCCATCAGCCAGGCCGTGCGCGAGGTGCTGCAGGTCGAAAAAGTCGACAACGGCCATGGCGAGCCACTGACGATCTGGAACGCCACCAGCATGTTCGATGCCACCCGCGTGCTCGGGGCCGCGGTGCGGCGCGTCTATGCCACCGACGGCGCTGCGCTGAAGGCCGCGGGGGTGGACTTCAACGCCAGCATGATCTTCGGCGGCCAGATCAAGGGCGAGGCGATGCGTCTGTTCCTGGTCTACTCGGCCGGCAACTTCATCGAAGCCACGCGCGAGACCTGCTTTTTCCAGGTCGGTGAAAGCAAGTACGGCAAGCCCATCCTCGACCGCGTGCTGACCCCGGACACCCAACTCGACGAAGCCGCGAAGTGCGCGCTGGTGTCGATGGACAGCACGCTGAAGAGCAACCTCAGCGTGGGCCTGCCCCTGGACCTGGTGGTCTACCGCGAGGGCAGCTTTGCTTCTGAAGAGCATGTCTGCGTCGACGAGCACAACCCGTATTTCCGCATGATCCGCAACACCTGGGGCCAGCGGCTGCGCGAGGTTTTCGAGGGCATCGACGACCCACGCTGGGACGGTGGCGCCGCGGTGCACCCGCTGATGACGCAGAGCGAGCGCTACGAGCGCATGCGCAAGATCACGCACCCGGGCGAACGCATCGTCTGATGCCCAGGGCAGCGGACAAACGCCCCGCTGCGGTGGTTGGCGCAGGGGCGCCATCACTGTTCAGCGCAGTGCCTGGCGCGGCAGCCTCTGCGGCCGCGCGGTACCCATCGCCAGGCACCATCGTCTTCAGCCACGCCAACGGCTTTCCGGCCGGCACCTACCGGCGGCTGTTCCAGACCTGGCAGGCCGCGGGTTGGCGGGTGCTGGCCGTGCCGCGCCTGGGCCACGATCCGGCGCACCCGGTGACCAGCAACTGGCCCCATGTGCGCGACGAACTGCTGGCCTTCATTGACCAGCAGGCAGCGGGGCAGCGGGTGCACCTGGTGGGCCATTCACTGGGCGGCTACCTCAGCCTGCTGGCCGCCAGCCGGCGGCCTCAGGTGGTGGCCTCTGTGGTGCTGATCGACTCGCCCGTGCTCTGCGGCTGGCGCGCGCACAGCGTGCGCATGTTCAAGGCCACGGGGCTGATCAAGCGCGTGTCACCGGGCCATGTCTCGCAACGCCGCCGCTGGCAATGGCCGAGCGCGGAAGCCGCCCACCAGCACTTCGCCAGCAAACGCGTCTTTGCACGCTGGCAGCCCGAGGTGCTGCACGACTACATCGCCTGCGGCACCGAGCCCGACCCCGACACCGCGCCCAGCGCCGAGGCACCACACCCGGTGCGGCTGGCTTTCAGGCGCGAAATCGAAACGCGCTTCTACAACAGCCTGCCGCACCACATGGGCGCCGTGTTTGAGCGGCACCCTGTCAAGGCACCGGTGGCCTTCGTGGGCGGCACGCAGTCGGTGGAGAACCGGCAGGTGGGGCTGGCCGCCACCCGCGCCATCAGCCACGGGCGGATGACGTGGATCGAAGGGTCACACCTGTTCCCGATGGAAAAACCGGCAGAGACCGCCGCCGCGGTGTTGCAGCAACTGGCTGCGCTGGCCGCACTTTAGCCACGCGAAGAGAACCGACGCTGCGCCGGCTGCAGCGCCGCCCATGCCGGCCGCCCAGGGTCAGCGCAGCAGGCTCAGATCGCCTCGAAGCGCCCCAGCCGCACCGCCGTGCCGCCGGGTTTCAGGTTATGCACGCCCGGCATCACCAGCACCGTGTCGTCGTAGGGCGTCACCCACACGTGGTCGCCGTCCTGCGCCAGCGGCGTGCCCGCCTTCGCAATCACGTCCAGCCCCGCGGTGGGCAGGAGAAAACGGAAGTCGGCGCTGCGCGCCACCACCGCTTCGGTCACGCGTACCAAACGCTGCTGCGCGGGCAGCGGCAGCCGGGCATGGCGAGCCACCCAGGCCGGGTCGGCCATGCCCACCAGCCCCAGGAAACGCACCAGCGTGTCGATGGCGACTTCGGCTGCAGCGTGCTCCCAGTGTTGGCCGCATTCAATCAGCAAGGCGCGCTTGGCGCTGTGCGGGTCGCCATAGCCGCCACGCTCCACCATGCGCAAGCCTGCCGGGTGCCCGGTGTCGATGAGCAGAAACGGCGGCACGCCCAGCGCTTTGGCAAAGTGCGCGTTCTTGTCCACCGTGCCGCACACCATCAGCGGCGCACAGGGTTCGCTCATGCTGTGGATGTCCAGCAGGTAGTCAGCCGCGTCGACGAACGGCCGCAGCTCGCGCGCGCGCCGCAGTTCAACCGAATCGCGCGTGCCCAGCAGCTGGTCGTCGCCCCAGACGCGGTTCAGGTCTTCGTCGACCAGGCGCGACGGAAAAGGGTCGGCCGGGTTGAAGCGTGCATAGGCCGCCACGTTGGCATAGGCCAGCGTCAACCGGCCTGTGCGGGGCTGCCAGCGGCCGGCGGCCATTTCGCCCAGCAGCCAGTTCAGCGCGATGGCACCACAGATTTCATTGCCATGCGTCAGCGCCTGCACCATCACCTGCGGGCCGGTATCGACATCGGTGGTCGCTTCATGACGGTGCACCCAGGGCACGCCGGTGTTGCCGACGCGCCAGGGGCTGATGTCGGGGGCTTGCAGTTCGACGGCAGGGTTGCGCGGAAGCATGGGATCGGCCTTGTTCAAAGCGGGGCGGGAAAGTGCTGCTGCATACGGTGCAGCAGCTCCATCAACTGGGCCTGCAGGCGTGCAAAGCCGTCGTGCTTCTGCAGCGTGCGGCTGTCCATGTAGAGGCGCTTGTTGATCTCCAGCTGCAGGCTGTGGCGCCCGGCCGCCGGGTTGGCATAGGCACGCACCAGTTCCACGCCCTTGAACGGGTCGTTGACCTTCACCTCGTAGCCCAGCCCAGCCAGATGGTCGCGCACGAAGGCGGTGATGTCGGGAGCGCAGGTGGTGCCGTCACGGTCGCCCAACACGAAGTCGGCCCGCGGCACGCCGGCGCCGCCCTCGCCCATGCTGCCGCTGACCGCGTTCATCGAGTGGCAGTTGATGTGGTGCACGACGCCAAAGCGCCGGTGCGTGGCATCCAGCAGGCCCTGCAGCGCCTGGTGGTAGGGGCGGTGGTAGTGATCGATGCGGTGCTGCACCTCGGCCACCGCGAGCTGGCGCGCATAGAGGGGCCGGCCGTCGTCCAGCGTGCGCCACAGCAGCGCCTTGCCGATGCGCGCCTTGCCGCTGGGCTGGTGGTGGTGCGGCCAGGGTTCATCGAGCATCGCCAGGTCGATGTCACCTTCGTGCCGGTTGGGGTCGAGGTAGGTGCGCGGGAACTGTGCCGCCAACAGTGGCACGCCACTTGCTGCAGCAGGCCGGTAGAGCTCATCGATGAAACAGTCTTCTCCATCCCGCAACTCGGCGTCACTGCGCACAGATCCAAAATCTGGCGGCATCGCAAAGCCAGAATGCGGGGAATCCAGCACCACGGTGCACTGCGGCGAAGCAGGGCCATGGATCAACAGCACGTGGGCAGGCGCGGGTGGGTTCATCGGTGGGAGTATGCCGGTCCCGGGCATCGGGGCTACCCCGATAGCCGACCTGCGCTTTGCCGATAGCATCCCGCCCACAACCCAATCTGGTGCGCAACGCGCCGCCGCGCACCAGGGGTTCCCGTCTTGCCATTTACCGTCATTTCGCCAAGAGGCCCCGTCATGCAAGAAACCGAACTGCGCAACCTGATCGAAGAAGTCCGCGAGGGCACGCTGCCGCGGCGCAATTTCATCCAGCACATGGTGGGCCTGGGGCTGACAGCGCCGATGGCTTCGATGATGCTGATGCACTCGGGCATCGCCAACGCCCAGACCATCCCCTACAAGCCCACCAAGCGCGGTGGTGGCGGCACGCTGCGCGTGATCTATTGGCAGGCTGCGGTGCACCTGAACCCGCACTATGCCGGTGGCACGAAAGACCAGGACGCCAGCCGCATCTTCTACGAGCCGCTGGCCGGCTGGGACAGCGAAGGCAACCTCATCCCTTGCCTGGCCGCCGAGATCCCGACGCGCGCCAACGGCGGCCTCACCGCCGACGGCAAGAGCGTGACCTGGAAGCTCAAGAAGGGCGTCACCTGGCACGACGGCAAGCCCTTCACGGCAGACGACGTGGTGTTCACCGCCGCCTATGCCGGCGACCCCGCGGCGTCGATGATCACCATCGCCACCTACAAGGACATCAAGGTCACGAAGATCGATTCGCACACCGTGCGTGTGGACTTCCCGAAGCCCACACCCTTCTGGGCCGAGCCGTTGGTGGGCAGCATCGGGCCCATCCTGCCCAAGCATGTGTTCGAGCCCTACATGGGCGCCAAGTCGCGCGAGAACCCGGCCAACACCAAGCCCGTGGGCACCGGTCCGTACAAGATCGTCGACTTCAAGCCCGGTGACACGCTGCGCGCCGAAGCCTACGCCGGCTACCACATCCCCAACCAACCGTTCTTCGACGCCATCGAAGTCAAGGGTGGCGGCGACGCCACCAGCGCGGCGCGCGCCGTGCTGCAGACCACCGAATACGACGTGGGCTGGAACCTGGCGGTGGAAGACGAGATCCTGAAACGCCTGGAAGCCGCCGGCAAGGGCAAGATGGAATTCAAGGCCGGCAGCGACATCGAGTTCGTGTCGCTGAACGTCACCGACCCCTGGAACGAGGTCGACGGCGAGCGGGGCAGCAACAAGAGCAAGCACCCCGCGTTCAGCGACAAGGTGGTGCGCGACGCGATGAGCCTGCTGATCGACCGCAAGGGCATCCAGGAAGTCATCTACGGCCGCGGTGCCGTCGCCACCAGCAACTTCCTGAACAACCCGCCGCGTTTCCGCAGCCCCAACACCAAGTTCGAATTCAACATCGACAAGGCCATTGCGCTGCTGGAAGGCGCGGGCTGGAAGAAGGGCGCCGACGGCATCCGTGCCAAGGGCAATGTGAAGCTGAAGTTTGTCTATCAAACGTCCGTCAGCGGCCCGCGCCAGAAGTGCCAGTCCATCATCAAGGACGCCTGCACCAAGGCCGGCATCGACCTGGAGCTGAAGAGCGTGGTGGCAGCGGTGTTCTTTGGTGGCGACTTCGCCAACCCCGACACCTACCAGAAGTTCTGGACCGACGTGCAGATGTTCACCACCACGATGACGCAGCCGGACCCGCAGTTCTTCATGGAGCAGTTCACCAGCAGCCAGCACTCGCAGAAGGCCAACAAATGGGCCAGCCGCAACCTGCTGCGCTGGAGCAACAAGGAGTACGACGACACCTTTGCCGCGGCACAGGTGGAGCTCGACGCCGTGAAGCGCGCCGCGATGTTCATCAAGTGCAACGACCTGGTGGTCAACGACGGCTACGTGATCCCGCTGTTTGCGCGCCCGCGGCCGGTGGGCGTGGTCAACAAGGTGATCATCCAGAGCTCGGCCTGGGACAGCCTGACCTGGGCCATCGGCTACTGGTACAAAGAGGCTTGAGCGCTGCTTCTTGCTCCCTCTCCCTGGCAGGGAGAGGGCCGGGGTGAGGGTCGAGTGGCCGCTTCCTCAACCCATCCTGGCAACGCACCACTGAACCCTCACCCCAACCCTCTCCCTTGATGGGAGAGGGAGTGAAGACCGAAGTCGAGCGCCCTTGTTCAACTACATCCTCCGTCGCCTGCTGATTGCGCTGCCCAGCCTGCTGGGCATCAGCGTCGTGCTGTTCACGGTGCTGGCGCTGGCACCGGGCGACCCTTTTGAAGACCTGGCCAACAACCCGTCGGTGCCGCCCGAGGTGCGCATGGCGCTGCGCGCGCAGTTCGGGCTGGACGACCCCATCTGGCAGCGTTACTTCAGCTGGCTGAGCAACATGTTCCAGGGCAACTGGGGCTTCAGCTTTGTCAGCCGCATCAATGTCGATCAGCTCATCGTGCAGCGCATCCCGGTGACGCTGGCGGTGATCGGCCTGTCGCAACTGCTGGCCATCACGGTGGCGCTGCCGGTGGGCATCCTGGCCGCCGCCAGGCCCTATTCGTGGTTCGACCGCATCGCCAGCACGCTGGCCTTCATCGGTTTTTCGCTGCCCACGTTTTTCACTGGCGTCATCTTCATCCTGTTCTTCAGCGTCTACCTGGGCTGGTTTCCCATCGTCTACCGCAGCGACCTGTCGGCCACGGGGCTGGAATGGTGGTGGCAGCAGTTCAAGCAGTCCATCATGCCCATCACCGTGCTGGGCCTGTTCCAGGCCGCCAGCATGATGCGTTACGTGCGCTCGGCTGTGCTCGACGTGATTCGGCTGGACTACGTCACCACAGCGCGCAGCAAGGGGCTGTCGGAACGCACCGTGATCACCAAGCACGTGGTGCGCAACGCGCT
>JANOZF010000003.1:0-84749 GCA_031429255.1 Rubrivivax sp. | reverse complement strand
GACAAAAGCGGTTTACAACCCGAAGGCCTTCTTCCCGCACGCGGCATGGCTGGATCAGGCTTGCGCCCATTGTCCAAAATTCCCCACTGCTGCCTCCCGTAGGAGTCTGGGCCGTGTCTCAGTCCCAGTGTGGCTGGTCGTCCTCTCAGACCAGCTACAGATCGTCGGCTTGGTGAGCTTTTACCCCACCAACAACCTAATCTGACATCGGCCGCTCCAATAGCGCAAGGTCTTGCGATCCCCTGCTTTCACCCTTAGGTCGTATGCGGTATTAATCCGGCTTTCGCCGGGCTATCCCCCACTACTGGGCACGTTCCGATGTATTACTCACCCGTTCGCCACTCGTCGCCAGGTTACCCCGCGTTACCGTTCGACTTGCATGTGTAAGGCATGCCGCCAGCGTTCAATCTGAGCCAGGATCAAACTCTTCAGTTCGATCTTGATAAATTACTCAAAGAATTGAAGTGAACTTCACTTGCATGAAAAATTCAATTCAGTGAGCGTTTAAGGTCCAAGAGACCCGATCTCTGTGTCGCCACAGTGATCTGGCACTCGCCTTCAAACGCCCACGCTTATCGGCTGTTGATTGTTAAAGAACCTACTTGACGCTTGCGGCATTTCTGCCTGCTTCGCGTTGCTGACCAGTGATCAGCGAAGCCTTCTATTCTAACATGCTTTTTTTATCACCGTCAAGCGCTTTCTGCAAATTTGCTTTTTGCGCTTCTGACCTGCGATCAGCTCAGACCGAAATTATGACATGTTTTCTAAACCACCGTCAAGTCTCAAGTCTTTTTTCGTTTGCAGACCCGGTTTTCGGAGCGGCGCGGTTTTCGCGCTTTTCTGATGCCGCTCATCTCAAATTTCTTTGACTTGAACTGCGTTGCTGTGTCTGCAGCAGAGCCATCGACTGTAGCACGGTTTTTTCGAGGCGCGCAAGCGCCGTGTCGATGTTTCTTTGGCGCGGCCCCGGTAGTTGCGCACTGCGAACAGTGACGTTCAACGCCGTCACCGCTGGCGACGCATCTACGTCGCCAGCGCAGCAATCGGTAAAGGCCCGTTCAGTGCGCCGCTCGACCCGCTTGCATCTGACGCAGCGTCTGCTCGGGTGAGTCAGCTTGCAGGACGGCCGCAACCTGCGGCCCAAGCAACCGCGTGTCGGCGCGCAGCACGCGCTGCTTGATGGCCGCTATGCGCGCCGGATGCATGGAGAAGCTGCGCAAGCCCATGCCCAGCAACAAGTCTGTGAATGCGGGGTCGCCCGCCATCTCTCCACATACGCTCACGTCGCGCCCGGCGGCGTTGCTGCGCGCGATGACGTGGTGCAGGAGGTGCAGCACCGCTGGATGCCAAGGGTCGTACAAGTGCGACACGGCCTGGTCGGCACGGTCGATGGCCAGGGTGTACTGGATCAGGTCGTTCGTGCCTATGGAAACGAAGTCCACCTCGCGCAGGAGGCGGTCGATCATCAGCGCGGCCGCAGGCACCTCCACCATCACGCCCAGCTCCACGGGGCCATAGGGACGTCCTGCGTCTTCCAGCTGCCGGCGCGCACGCGCCAGGGCCTCGTTCGTCAAGCGCACCTCACTGAGCTGCGCCACCATGGGCACCAAAATGCGCACCTTGCCAAACGCAGCGGCGCGCAACATGGCGCGCAGCTGTTGGCGAAACATGCCCGGCTCGGAGAGGCTCCACCGGATGGCCCGCAGGCCCAGCGCCGGATTCAGGCCGTATTCGTGCCGCAGCTCATTGGCCGTCATGCGCTCCAGCGGCTTGTCAGCCCCGACATCCACCGTGCGGATCGTCACGGGCAGGCCATGCAGCATCTGGACTGCTGCCCGATAAGCTTCAAATTGCTCGTCCTCGCCGGGGAGATCGCCGCCGCGGTTCATAAAGAGGAACTCACTTCGGAAAAGCCCCACGCCCACGGCACCGGCCTCGATGGCAGCCCGGCCATCTTCAGCCGACTCGATGTTGGCCAGCAGTTGCACCGGCTGGCCGTCGACGGTGACGGCGGGTGTGTGGCGCAGGCGGTTCAGGCGTGCGCGCTCGAGCTCGCTCTGACGCTGCCTGAAGCGGTACTCCTCCAGGATGATCGGGGACGGATTGGCAATCACGACACCTGCGTCTCCGTCGATGACGACCCAGTCGTCCTGCCGGATCAGTCGGCTGGCCTCTCGTGCGCCAACCACCGCCGGTATGTCCAGGCTGCGCGCAACAATGGCGGTGTGCGAGGTGCGGCCCCCCACGTCGGTGACAAATCCGGTGAAGACACTGCGCTTGAACTGCAGCATATCGGCAGGAGCGACATCGCTGGCCACCAGCACGAGCGGATCTTCGCCCGCGAAGTCGCGCGCGCGCTGCGCAGCGGTGACGCTGGGCAGTGCGCTGCTGCCCATGAGTGCGTGCAGCACACGTTCGACCACCTGTTCGACGTCGGCCTTGCGTTCACGCAGGTACTCGTCTTCCATGTCGTCGAACTGGCGCGCCAACACCTCCAGCTGAGCCGACATCGCCCATTCGGCGTTGTAGTGACGCTCTTCGATCCACACCTTGGTGGCCGTCGCCAGCGATTCGTCGTGCAGCAGCATCAGGTGCACGTCCAGCAGTGCCGCCAGTTCGGCTGGGGCCTCAACGGGAAGCTCCTTCTTCAGCGACTCCAGTTCATGCGCCACCGCATCACGGGCGTCACGCAATCGCTGCACCTCCGCCGGAATCTGTTCGGCAGAAACAAAGTAGTGCGCCACGTCGACCCGGCTCGATGCAACCAGCACCGCCCGTCCGATAGCCACCCCTCGCGACACCGGTATTCCGAACACTTGCAGGCTCATACCTTGTCCTCTTGTCGTGACGGAAGTGGCCGCGCCCCGCGGCGGCGCTTGCAGCAGGCTCGCTCAGCCGCCTTCACCAAAGCGGTCGTCTATCAACGCGCGCAGCGCCGCCATGGCGGGCTGCTCATCCTCGCCATCGATTTCGATGCCGATCTCGCTGCCCAGGCCGGCGGCCAGCATCATCACGCCCATGATGCTCTTGGCATTGACGCGCCGGTTGTTGCGACTGAGGTGGATGTCACTCTTGAACCCACCCGCCAGTTTGGTGAGCTTGGCAGACGCGCGGGCATGCAGGCCCAGCTTATTGCTGATGGTGATGGTGCTCGTGATCATGTGCTGTTGGCAGGGTGTTCTGGTTCTGGCGTCTCGAGACGGCAGCGTGGAAGGCGCCTTGCGCAGCCCCGGCCACGGCGCTGCCAACCAGTTCGTCCATGGACTTGTCGGCATAGCCCAGCACCCGCCACAGCATGGGAACACTGACGCCGGTCACCACGCGCACCGCCAGCCCTTCGGCGGCGGCCAGCGCCGCATTGCTGGGGGTGGCACCGAAGACGTCCACCAGCACCAGCACCTCAGGCGCCACCGCTGACTTGCTGCCGGCCTGATCGAGCAGGGCACGCAATGCGTTTCGGATGGTGATCTCGACTTGATGCGCATCGTCCTGCGGCGCCACATCCACAGCGCGCATGCTGGGGCCTTGCTCGGGGAATACATGCTGCGCCACAGCCAGCAAGGCTGAAGCCAGCGGTGCATGCGCAACCAGAAGGATCTGTGTCATCGATTCATGATGGGGCGTAAGCGGTGCCCGCATTATCGGCAGACCTGACGCGCTTCCACAGGAACCACAGGTATGAAAGCGCGCACGCCAGACCGTACAGCGCAACAGCCACGCGGAAGGCTGCCGGTTCGTGCAGCCCGGCGGACTGGAGTGCGTCGATGACCAGTCCCAGCCCCCACTGCACCACGAAGACACCGCTGAAGATGACCAGGTTGAAGGCCGAAAGACCCCGCCCTGCCTGGGCGGGCGTGAACGCCGCACCCACTGCAGGCTGGCTGACCGACACGAAGGTACTGGCCACGCACCAAAGCGCCCAGTGCAGGGCGGTGGCTCCGGCGCCAAGAGCAACGATGGCCACCAACAACGCCAACGATACAGGCAGACCCCAGGCCATCAGTCGCGTGGCTGTCCATCCACGTCGGCTCAAGCTGGGCATCAGGGCACCCCAGGTCATGAATGCAAACAACATCGACAGATTGATGACGAACAAGCCCTGCGCCGCCTCGCCCGCGGTCCAGCCGGCGACCCGCGTGAGCCAAGGGCCTGCCCACAGGGACTGGATGGCGATGAGCCCGCCATAGGCGAAGAACCCGAGTGGCGCCATGCTGACCAGCACCGGGTGGCGCGCGATGGCCCCGTAGCCCTGCCTGGGCACGGACCCGCCCCGGCTGACTTCCAAGGCCTCACGGACGCCCGGCTCGCTGCCCGCAGCGGGCTGATCGACCGGCACCAGCCACCGCACCAGGCCCATCGACACCAGCAGCAGGCCACCCAGAACCCAGAACAGCCCGCGCCAGCCCAGCAGCGGCAACAGACCCTGCACGGGCAAGGTGGAGGCCACCATGCCCAGTGAGCCGGTCATCAGCATCCAGGAATTGGCGCGCAACTGTGCCACCGGCGAATACCAGCGGCGATAGCTGGTCAACGCAGCCATCAGGCAACCGCCCAGGCCGGCACCAATCAGGGCGCGGGCGGCCACCAGAGCCGCCAGGTTGCGCGCCAGGGCAAATGCCACGCAGCCGCACACGGCAACCGAGAGCAGTGTCAACAAGGTGCTGCGCGGGCCATGTCGGTCCAGAGCCCACCCCAACGGCAATTGCATCGCCGCAAAGCCAAAGAAGAACGCACCCGCCAGCAACCCGAGGTCGGCCGCCCCCAGCATCAACTCGGCGCTGAACACCGGCGCCAAGGTCGCCGTGACGGCGCGCAGCAGCGCAGAGAAGAAATAGGCGAACGCAAACGCAAGGAACAACAGCGCCGGGTGCGGCGCGGACCCTGTGGAGACGGCCCGCAGCGCAGACGATGGCGCGCCTTCGCTTGGCCCGGCGGGCGCAACGGCGTCGACCGATTCAGCGCGCAAAACGGATCGAGTCCATGAAGGTGAGCACGCCGTCAGCGGGCAGTTCGCGGCCCAGCGCCGTGGCCTGGAAAACCTGCGTGCCATGGGCAAAGACAGCGACCTGCATCTGAACAGCCTTGCCATCCGCCAAGCGCCCGCGAAACGCCTGCGACTGGCTGGCGTCGTGCGGCGTGGCTCCCGGCACCCGCAACGCCGCGGCCTGGGTGCCTCCGGAAGCGGAGACATTGGCGCGGGCCGCCTGCAGCAGCTGCTGCATCACGTCGCCCAGACGCGCCGGATCGCCCACGTCGGCGAAGGCCAGGCTCCAGGTCTGGTCACCCGCCGAACACACATGCAAGGCCAGGCGCGCGGGTTGGCCCGCCAGCAACAGACGCCGCTCGTGGCTGTCGGGTTTGCAGGGCATCAGCAGCTGAACGCTGCTGCCTGCCGGCCGCACTTCGCGCCAATCCAGCGTGGGTGAACAGGCCGCCAGCACAGCAAGCCACAAGACCAGAGAATGTCCCGTGCGCCGAGCCACGGGGGCCCGGCACCAGCGCAGTCCCCTGCGCCCTGGTGGCGGGCCGGACATGGTGTGCAGCAACTTCATCAGGTCATTATCGAGTGCGGACCGTGACAATCATGCAACCGGAACACGTGCCGCCACGGTCCGGCTGCCAGACGGTCCCGCCCCACCCGCTCCTCATGCTTTCAAGCCAATGAACACAAGCTCGCCCCAGACCACCGAAAACACCAGCAGCTCACAACAAGGCGTGTCAGCGCGCGCCCTGGAGGGGGTCCGTGTACTGGACCTCTCGCGCATCTTGGCGGGGCCTTGGTGCACGCAGACCCTGGCCGACCTGGGTGCCGACGTGATCAAGGTCGAGCGTCCGCCCACGGCCGGCCATGCAGGGGGCGATGACACCCGAGGCTGGGGCCCGCCCTTCCTGAAAGACGCCCAGGGGCAGGACACCGCAGAAGCAGCCTACTTTCTGGGCGCCAACCGCAACAAGCGCTCCGTGCTGATCGATATTGCGCAGCCCGCCGGGCAGGAACTGGTGCGCGAGCTGGCCGCGCAGTGCGACGTGCTGGTCGAGAACTTCAAGGTTGGCGACATGGCCCGCTACGGACTGGACGCGCACAGCCTGCGTCTGCGTCTGCCGCGCCTGGTGTATTGCTCGATCACCGGCTACGGCCAGACCGGCCCCTATGCGGACCGTGCAGGCTACGACTACGCGGTGCAGGGCCTGGGCGGCTTGATGAGTGTGACCGGCGAGCGCGATGGCCAGCCCGGGGCCGGTCCGCAAAAGGTGGGTGTCGCCGTCGCCGACCTGTTCACGGGCATGTACGCCACGGTGGCCATCCTCGCGGCACTGCGCCATCGCGACCTGACCGGTGAGGGCCAGGCCATCGACATGGCGCTGCTGGACACCCAGGTGGCAATGCTGGCCAACTTGGGCGCAAACTATCTGGCCACCGGTGTGGCTCCGCGCAGGGCAGGGAACGCGCATCAGAACATCGTGCCTTACCAGGTGTTCGAAGTGGCCGACGGTCACGTCATCCTGGCGGTGGGCAACGACGCACAGTTCACGCGGTTCTGTGCTGTCGCCGGCTGCCCCGAACTGGCCCGCGATCAACGTTTTGTCACCAATTCATTGCGCGTGAAAAACCGCGAGGACCTGGTGCCGCTGCTGGCTGCCAAGATGTGCACCCGCGCGCGCGCCGACTGGCTTGAGTCGCTGGACGCCGCCAAGGTGCCGTGCGGCCCGATCAACAACCTGGCCGAGGTTTTTGCCGACCCCCAGGTGCTCGCGCGGGGCATGGTGAACACCGTGCCTCACCCGCATCACGCTGAGCTGCCCCTGGTGGCCAGCCCCATCAAGCTGTCGGCCACACCGGTGCAGACGCGGCGAGCGCCGCCTTTGCTGGGGCAGCACACCGACGAGGTGCTGGGAGAATTTGGCGTCAGTGTTCTGCGCCAGCAGGCCTTGCGCGCCAGCGGCGTCACCGGCACCGGTTGACGCGGGCTGGCTGTCGTCGGCCACCAAAGTCCTGAGAGGCTCGCTAAACCTGTCCCCTGGAACAAGGGGTGGCAGCGGCAGCCTTGCGGTAGCAACCTCTCCGGTTGGCCCTGGTGGCCGTCAGCACCCCCCGCAACCCGTGGTCGGCATCTGCACACAAGCAACGGGCCACAGGCTCAGGTTTGTGCAAAGGCCTTCGACAAACCGGCAGAGACATAACTCGCATGTGCCACGGCACCTGGCGCGAGCAACGTCCACCCTTGAACTTTGGATTCTCAGGATTTGGTAGCCCAGTTGGGCCGTGAAGTGGCCACCCTGCTGTCGTCGGCGCTGGACCGTGTGCTCGATCTGACGGCCACGGGCCGCATCGACCGCGGTGGCCTGCGCGCCCTGCGCGATGAGATTGGCCTGGCCCGCCAGGCTGGCATTGCAGGCCAGCAATGGATACGGCTGGCCCAAGGCGAACTGGAAGTGCAGCAGAAAAGCCTGGACTTGACGCGGCTGTTGCGTGAACTTCTGGCGCAACGCGCGGCTGAAACACAGGCCCGCGGCGCCGAGGTGCGGCAGCAGTTTGAAGAGGCCGAGGTGGTCAGCGATCCAACGCTGCTGCTTTCCCTGTTGCAAACGCTGCTGGACTGGAGTCTTCAGCACGCGGTGTCGCGCATCGACCTGCGCCTGGACATCCAGAGTTGGCCATCGCACGCCCGTCTGTCATGCGCCTACTTCTACCTGACTGAGGATGAGGAGCCACCGCTGCACGGCGCCCGCCAGGACAAGGAGGCGACGCGCCTGAACACGATGTCCTGGCAATTGTTGCAACGGACGGCGCAATTGCTGGGCCTGGCCGTGCGGCGCTTCGACGGCGCGGTGCGCACACAGTTGGTGATCGAGTTCCCGGACACGCCATCACCACGCCCGCAGCCCGCTGAAGACTTGCAGGGCCTGGAGACCGAAGAGGCGAGGCTGCAGGCACAACAAGGGCAACCCCTGGCAGGCCGCCGCGTGCTCGTGTTGGCGCTGCGGGCTGAGGTGCGAAACGCGGTGCGTGAAGCGTTGCGGCCAACGGGTTTGCTGGTGGAAATCGTGGCCAGCATCGATGAAGCCTTGCAGGCCTGCGGCGCAACGCTGCCTCACGCGCTGGTCTATGAACAGGTCACCGCGGGTGACGAATTCGAGCTGTTGCGGCAGGGTCTGCTCAAGGAATCTCCTCACATGGCCTTCATCACTGTCGCGGACGAAGGCAAGGCGTTCGAGGTGCTGAACCAGGACGGACGCCGGCTCGCCAGCGTGGGCCGCAGCGCAATCCTTGAATCGCTGCCTGCGGCGCTGCTCTTCGAGTTGTCACGCCAGCCCTGAGCTTGGCCCCCCCAGCGGCCGCCCAGGCGGCGGCCAGCCGAAGCGCCCGGCTACGGGTTGCGTGCAAAGACCTTCTTCAAGATGGTGCTGCCCGTCTTGATGGGGTCGGCCCGGATCTTCTTTTCCTCCTCGCCAATCATCACGTACAGACCATTGAGGGCGCGGCCGGTGACGTAACGCTCGATGGTGGTGTCGTCGCCCTTTAGCAAGCCCAGGCCCGAGGCCTTGGCTGCCACGGTGTTGTAACGCTCGGCCAGCGAGACCTTCGGCGTGGCCTGCGTGACGATGGGCAGGAAACTGGCACCCAGGGGCTCGCGCGTCTTGGCCGCAAAGAAATCGGTGACCGACGTGGCCCCGCCACGCACCACCTTCAGCGCATCTTCGACGCTGGCCGACTTGACGGCCTGCACCAGCAAGGGCTTGGCCGCCGGCACCGCCGCCTCGGCGGCGCGGTTCATTGCGGTGACCAGTTCATCCAGCTTCTTGCCCTGACCGGCGGCGCGCAGCAGCTTGGCGGCGTCGTTCAGGTAGCCAGGCAAGGGTATGCGCACCAGCGCGTTGCCCAGAAAGCCATCGGTCTTGCCCAGCAGCGCCACGGCCGCCATCGCGCCCCGCTCCAGCGCCGCACGCACGCCAGCCGCAGCGTCGGTCTCGTTCAGGCCGGCGGCCCTGGCCTGGGCCATCAACGCCAGCCATGCGACGGGGCCGATGCCCAGGACCAAGCCTCTCGTAAACTCGCGACGTTCCATGAATCCAACCCCCCCGTCCACTGCCAAACCCGATGATGTACCCCGCCGGGGACTGCTGGCTATGCTGGTGTGCCCTGTCATCGCGGCCTGGGCTGTCACGGGTTGCGAGCGGCAAACCCCGACACTGAAGCCGGCGCCCTCCTTCAGCTATACCTTGCTGGACGGCACAGGCGCCCACAGCTCGAACCTGCGCGGGCAGGTGGTGCTGGTGAACTTCTGGGCCACGACCTGCGCGGTGTGCGTCAAGGAAATGCCGCAGTTGGTGGCCACCCATCTGAAGTTTCGGCAGCAGGGCCTGCAGACGCTGGCCGTGGCCGTACGGCATGACCCACCGGCACTGGTGGCCGACTTTGCACAGAGCCGCGGGCTGCCCTTCGGCGTGGTGATCGACAACACGGGCGCGATTGCAGACGGCTTTGGCAGCGTGCGCGGCACGCCCACCACCTATGTCATCGATCGCCAGGGCCGCATCGCCACACGCATCGAAGGCGAGCCCGACTTCAGGCAATTGCACGCGCTGATCAATCGGCTGCTGGCGCAGGCCTGAACCGGGCTCAGGACAACACATGATTGGCCGTCTGACAGGCACACTGGCCCAGAAGTCTCCGCCCCAACTGCTGGTGGACGTGCGCGGCGTCGGCTATGAGGTCGACGTGCCGATGAGCACCTTCTTCAACCTGCCGGCGCTGGGCGAGTCGGTGACGCTGCTGACGCACTTCGTGGTGCGCGAAGACGCCCAGGTGCTGTTCGGCTTCTTGACCGAGCCCGAGCGCATGACCTTTCGCCAGTTGGTGAAGATCAGCGGCGTGGGTCCGCGCACGGCACTGTCCATCCTGTCGGGGCTGAGCGTGGGTGAACTCGCTGCGGCCGTCAGCCAGCAGGACAGCGGGCGCCTGGTCAAGGTGCCTGGCATCGGCAAGAAGACCGCCGAGCGCCTGCTGCTGGAACTGAAAGGCAAGCTCGGACCCGACCTGGCGGCGCCCACCGCCGTGCGCCTGGACGACGCACAGTCCGACATTGCACAAGCCCTTCAGGCGCTGGGTTACAACGAACGCGAAGCGCAGGCCGCCGTGAAGGCGTTGCCCGCAGGCGTGGGGGTCAGTGAAGGCATCAAGGCCGCATTGAAGGCGCTGAATCGTTAGGCCGGCGCATCCATTTCGTTCGAGTGGACGTAATCGAGCGGGGTGAATATCAACGACGCCGAATTCTGCAACCTGAATGGATCATTCCCTGCGCTTGCCATCCCGCACGACCAGCCTGGTCAAGGCAGTAGCGCTCTATCTGGTCGCCATCGTGCTGTTTCAATCGGTGGCCGCTGCATTTGCGCTGGGCGCGGGGCCGGCGCACCGACATCGCGCGGCACCCACATCTGTGGCTTCAGTGCTGTTCTCGCACCACGAACAGGCCCATGCAAGCGGGCAAAGACACCACCACGCCGTTGGTGATGCGTCGGTAGGACTTGACGCCACCGAGCAAGAGGCCGCCGATGCTGCGCGGCTGGCACTGAGTGCGGCGCTGGCGCTGCTGGCAGTGCAGACACCGAAAACTACCTCTCTGTCGCTCGCGCATATCCTGATCGCGCCGCCAAACTGGTCTTGGCAAACGGCATCAACACTCCCGCTTTACCGCCCGCCAGTTCAGAGCTGAGGCCTGTCCTCATCAAGACGCCACAGCCCGCCGCTGCTGCCCTGCTGCAGCGGCAGTCCCTATCTGAGCACGGAGTGAATGTCATGAAATCCCATACCTGGGGCGCGGCCTTGGCCGTCGCCCTGCTTGCCTGCGCGCATGCGCGCGCCCAAACCACCGCCGCCCCGGCAGACGCAGAAAAAACGGCCGCCCCCGACGGCGCGCAGAGCATCACCGTCAGGGGCCACTACAACAACGCCGTGGGCACTTCTGACGCCGCCTCTCAAGGCGTGATCGAGAGCGCCCTGCTGAAGAGCCGGCCCGCCTTGCGTCCCGGTGAGGTGCTGGAATTCGTGCCGGGTGTCATCGTCACCCAGCACTCGGGCGACGGCAAAGCCAACCAGTACTTCCTGCGCGGTTTCAATCTCGACCACGGCACCGACTTCGCCACCAGTGTGGGCGGCATGCCGGTGAACATGCCCACGCACGGCCACGGTCAGGGCTACACCGATCTCAACTTCCTGCTGCCCGAACTGGTGCAGCGCATCGAGTACCGCAAAGGTCCCTACTACGCCAAAAGTGGCGACTTCGCTTCAGCCGGCGCAGCCGATATCAGCTACCGCACGCGGCTGGACGGCCCTGTCGGCCAGGTAACGCTGGGCGAAAACGGCTATCTGCGCGGAGTCGCTGGCAGCTCATTCGACATCGCTCCCGGCCTGACCCTGCTGAGTGTCATCGAGGCAATGCAAAACGATGGTCCCTGGACGGTTCCCGAGCGGCTGCGCAAGCGCAATGGACTCGTCTCCCTGAGCAGCGGCACCGCCGCGCAAGGCTGGAGCGTCAGCGCCATGGGCTACAGCGCGCGCTGGACAGCCACCGACCAGATCCCGCAGCGCCTGATCGACGCCGGCACCTACGACGGCAGGCCCTTCAGTCGGTTCGACTCACTCGACTCCACCAGCGGCGGCGACACCGCGCGCAGCAGCCTGTCGGGCGAGTGGCACACCAGCCGCGATGACGGCAGCCGCAGCAGGGTCAGCGCCTACGCCCTGCGCTACCGGCTGGACCTGAATTCCAACTTCACCTACGCGCTGGACCGCCCCGACGACGGCGGCGACCAGTTCAAACAGCGCGACCAGCGCACCGTGTTCGGCGCCCAAGCGAGCCACGCACGGCCCCACCGCCTGTTCGACCTGGAAGTTAACAGCGAAGTGGGCGTGCAGTTGCGACAGGACCGCATCAAAGTGGGTCTGTTCAACAGCGTCGCCCGGCAAATCAGAGATACCACGCGCGAAGACCGCGTGCACGAAACGATGCTGAGCGGGTATGTCCAGAGCGCGCTGCCCTTCACGCCGGCGCTGCGTGCGGTGCTGGGCCTGCGAGCAGACCAGGTGCGCTCGCAAGTCAGCTCAATTTCATCAGCGGGCCCGGCCGGCCGCGCCAACGCTGCGCAGCTGTCACCAAAGCTCAGCGTCGTCGCCGGGCCCTGGGCGAAGACCGAGTTCTTCTTCAACACGGGCCGAGGCTTTCACAGCAACGACGCACGTGGCACCACCGCAGCCATCGACCCGGCGCCGCCCTTGGTCGCCTCCAAGGGCCTCGAGTTCGGCGCGCGCACCGAGGTCGTGAAGGGCCTGCAGTCTTCTGTCGCGCTGTGGCGGTTGCACAGCGATTCAGAACTGGTCTACGTCGGTGACGCCGGCGTCACCGTCGCCAGTGGCGCCAGCCGCCGCCGCGGCGTGGAGTGGAACAACCGCTGGGTGCCGGCGCCCTGGTTGCTGCTGGACGCCGACCTGGCGTGGACGCACGCACGCTTTGCCGCTGGCGACCGCATTCCCAACGCCGTCGACCGCGTAGCGTCGGTGGCGGCCACGCTGCGCGAACTGGGGCTTTGGAGCGCCAGCCTGCAATGGCGCTACCTGGGCAGCGGCGCCTTGATCGAAGACAACAGCGTGCGCGCCAAGTCGTCGCTGACCACCAACCTGCGCGTCAGCCGCAAGCTGGGGCAGGCCGCTGAACTGACGCTGGACGTGTTCAACCTGGGCGCCCGCAAGGTTGACGACATCCAGTACTTCTACGAGTCGCAGCTGCCCACCGAAAAGGCCACCGGCCCGGTGGCCGATCGCCACGTGCACCCGGCCGAGCCGCGCACGCTGCGACTGAGCCTGCGAGTGGGGTTCTGAAGCCAGGGCACCGAACTGGCGCTGCCCGCTGCCACCGCAGCCACGGCGGCAGCGGTGCCGCTTCAGTGCTTGTGCGCTTCGGGGCTGGCCGTGGCCAATGCCCGCACCGAGGCCTTGATCTCCAGCGTCTCGCGCGACTTGTCCGCGGCTTCGATCACCAGCGTCACCGGCACCGTGTCGCCGGCCTTCAGTTGCTGCTTCAGATCCATCAGCATCACGTGGTAGCCGCCGGGTTTCAAGCTGACTGCCTTGCCGGCCGGCAGGTCGACGCCGTTGGGCACGGCCCGCATCTTCATCGTGCTGCCGTCCATCGACATCTCGTGAATTTCGACCACGCCAGCCACCGGTGAACTGGCAGACAACAGCTTTCCACCCTTGGCCGAAGTGAGCTGGAAGAACAGGCCGGTGACCTTTTGCTGCGCCACCGTGCCGCGTATCCAAGGCTCGGAGACGATGGTCTGGGCGCGCACGGCCTGGCTGCATACAGCAGCCCAACCCACGGCAATCGCCACGCCAATCTTCAAGCAACGTTCATGCACAGCTCTCTCCTGGAAGCGCCGGCCATCGTAAACGAGGCCTGCTGGCGAGCCGACAGGCGGCATCTGGAGCCGTCCGTTGCTACTGAAGTCGCCGGGCGGGCCTGCAGCAGGGCAATAATCCACTGTATGGCCATCCAGACCGACGACTTTGCCAGTGCACCCTTGCCGCGCATGGTCAGCGCCGCGCCCGCGTCGCCCAACGAAGAAGCCATCGAGCGCGCCTTGCGGCCCAAGGGACTGCGGGACTACGTGGGCCAGGCCAAGGCGCGCGAGCAGCTGGAAATCTTCATCGGCGCGGCCAAGCACCGCTCAGAAGCTCTGGACCACGTGCTGCTGTTCGGCCCGCCCGGCCTTGGCAAGACCACGCTCAGCCACATCATTGCCAACGAATTGGGCGTCAACCTGCGTTCCACCAGTGGGCCGGTGCTGGAAAAGCCGAAGGACCTGGCAGCGCTGCTGACGAATCTGGAAAAGAACGATGTGCTGTTCATCGACGAGATCCACCGCCTGAGCCCGGTGGTGGAGGAGATCCTCTACCCCGCGCTGGAGGACTACCAGATCGACATCATGATTGGCGAGGGCCCGGCGGCGCGCAGCATCAAGCTCGACCTGCAGCCCTTCACGCTGGTGGGCGCCACCACGCGCGCCGGCATGCTCACCAATCCGCTGCGCGACCGTTTCGGCATCGTGGCGCGGCTGGAGTTCTACACGCCCGAGGAATTGACACGCATCGTCACGCGCTCGGCGGGCTTGCTAAACGTGCCCATCGATGCCCCGGGTGCGCTGGAGATCGCCCGCCGCTCACGGGGCACACCCCGCATTGCCAACCGGCTGCTGCGCCGTGTGCGCGACTATGCGCAGGTCAAGGGTGACGGCAGCGTCAACGTGGCACTGGCCGACCGGGCGCTGAAGATGCTGGACGTCGACCCGCTGGGCTTCGACGTGATGGACCGCAAACTGCTTGAAGCCGTGATCCTCCGCTTCGATGGGGGCCCTGTTGGACTGGACAACGTGGCGGCGGCCATTGGTGAAGAAGCCGGCACGATCGAGGACGTGATCGAGCCCTTTCTCATTCAACAGGGTTTCCTGCAGCGCACCCCGCGCGGGCGCGTGGCCACTGCGGCGGCGTGGCGCCACCTGGGCTTGGTGCAACCGGTTTCAAACGGCCAGGGGCTGCTCGACGTCTGACGCCGGTCATGGACCCCGGGCGAGTGTCAGTCCAGCCCAGGGGCCTGGTCAGCCGACTTCAGGTGTCCGTCGTCGTTCCAGCCGACCAGTGAAAAGCCCTGCGGCGTCCACAACAGGCGGTTGATCGTGGCATTGCCCAGCTGCCAGGAACGCGGCGCATTCAGAGCCACATTGGTGGCGGCACGGTACAGGCAGTCGAGTACACCGCCATGGGCCACCAGGGCCACAGTACCACCAGCATGCCGGGCAACAAGCTGCGTCGCCGTGCCCACGCATCGGTTCGAGAATTGCAGCAGGCTTTCGGCGCCACCCGGGCGGGCCACGAGATCGCGCTGCCGCCACCAGCGGGCATCTTCGGGCCAGCGCTGGTCAACCTCGGCGTAGGTGCTGCCTTCCAGGAAACCAAAACAGCGCTCGCGCAGATCGCCATGGCTCTGCACGGCCGCCCCCGTGGTGGCCGCCAAGACCAGCGCTGTGCGGTGCGCACGCTGCAGGTCGCTGCTGTAGATGGCGTCGATGCCCTCGTGGGTCAACGCGTGCGCCAGTTGCTGCGCCTGCCACTCTCCGGTGGCGTCCAGCGAGATGTCGGTGTGGCCCTGCAGTCGCTGCTGGGCGTTCCAGGACGTCTGGCCGTGGCGGATGACCACCACGCGGCAACTGTCCTGCATCAACGCGCCTGCATCGCCGCAACGGCCTGGTCGGTCGGAGGCTTGGCCATTCAGGTGCCGAGCAAGCGCTGGTTCAAGGTGTAGGTGCCCGACAAGGTGGCTTCGCCCATCACCCGCCCGGCCAGAGCCCGGCGCACTTGCTCGCCAGTGAACGCGCCTGCAATGGGCAGTTGCGGCACTGCCACCGCATACAAGGTGAACACATAGTGATGCACCAGTGAGTCGTTCCAGGGTGGAAACGGCCCGTCATAGCCGAAGTACGAGCCTGCCATCGCCGGGTCGCTGGCAAACCAGTCGGTGTAGTCGTTGAGGCCCTGTCGGGCTGCGCCCTGGGTGGCCGGCCCCGGCTTGCCACGGGCGACAAAACCGCGGCTGTATTCACCTTCGGCCAATTCGCCGGGCGCGGCGGGCAGGTCCACCAGCACCCAGTGAAAGAAGTCGATGCGGGGCAGATCGGCAGGCACTTCGCGACCGGACTGGTTGACATCGTCGCCCTTGCTGGGGACGTCGAAATCGTGGCAGATCAAGGCCAGCGAGCGTGTGCCAGCCGGCAGGTCGCCCCAGGCCAGGTGCGGGCTCAGGTTGTCACCAAAGGTCGCACGCCCGCGCCCGTCGGTTCTGCCAGCTGCAAAACGCTGCGGAATCGGGTCCCCGTTGGCCCAGCTGTCACTCCAGAGTTTCACGTGCCCGATCTCGCGGCCGAAAACGGTGCCACTGCTACACGCCCCAGACCACAGGCTGGCCCGCGGCCTGGCATCGGCGCAACATCTCCATCACCGGCCACAGCCGCTGGCGCAGGCCCACAGCCCTGTCGCGCTCGGGGTCGTCGTCGCGGCTTGCGGCTTCACCGCCAGTTGCTGCAGCCTCGGCGGCCACCGCTGCTTCGAGTGCCCGCAACGCCGCGGGCAAGGCCGCGGTTTCGATGATGCCTTTGGGCGCTGGGTCGCGCCCGAGCAGGCGCATCAACTCGTCACCCTGAGGGCCCAACATGATGACATCGCCGCTGGCTTTGGATGTGAACTTGTAGATCATGATGTCTTGATTGTGCCGCTGCTGGCAGCCATCTACCGCAGCGGCAAGCGCGGCCATCAGGAACTCAACCTTGAACCAGACGAATGCGGCCGCCGGGGTCCACCATCTCGATCAGCGGCGGCGACTCCGTGCGCAACCGCTGCTCGAAGGTCACAGGGTCCAGCGCAGGCGCAAACAGGAAGCCCTGGTACTCGTCACAGCCGCGGTCGCGCAGGAACTGGCGCTGCTCTTCGGTTTCCACGCCTTCGGCCACCACCTTCAGCCGCAAAGCACGCGCCATCTGCAAAATGGCCTGCACGATACCGGCATCACTGTCGTCGGCGGGCAGGCCGCTGACGAAGCTGCGGTCGATCTTGAGTTTGTCGATCGGGAACCGTTTGAGGTAGGCCAGGCTGGAGTAGCCGGTGCCGAAGTCATCGATCGACAAGCGCAGGCCCAGTTGCGAAAGCGCCTCCAGGCGACGCAGGGCTTCATCGGCGTCCAGCACCAGGATCGATTCCGTCAGCTCCAGCTCCAGCAGGTGGGGCGGCAGGCCGCTGACCGCCAGCACGTTGGCCACGCGCTCGACGAAGTGCGACTGCTGGAACTGCAATGCCGAAACGTTGATGGCAACCGGTATCTCGAAACCCCGTTGGTGCCACAGCACCGCTTGCCGCACCGCTTGCGAGAGCACCCAGTCTCCGATGGCGACGATGAAGCCGCTGGCCTCGGCCACCGGAATGAAACGGCCTGGCGATATCTCGCCCAGTTCGGGGTCGCGCCAGCGCAACAAGGCTTCGGCGCCCATCACGCGCCCGTCGACCAGGCTGACCTTGGGCTGGTAGTTGAGGCGGAAACGTCCGCTGACCAGAGCCTGCCGCATCGCGTGGTCCAGCGCCATGTGGGCATGGCGGTTGACTTCGGAGCGGGCTTGATACAGGCGATACACGGCGCGCCCTTGCTGTTTGGCGGTGCGCACCGCCGCTTCAGCGTGGCGTATCAGTTCGTCCAGCGATTGCCCATGCGAAGGCGCCAGTGCCACACCCACGCTGCAGGTCAGGGTGAAGGTGTCACCGTCCAGCGTGTAGGGTTGCGCCACCACACGCAGGATGCGGCGCGCGGCGGCCTCTGCACCCTCGGCATGCGCCGCACGAATCAGCACGGCAAACTGGTCACCCCCCAGGCGGGCGAGCAGGTCGTCCTGGCGCAGGCTGGCAGCGACGCGTTGCGCCACTTCGCACAGCACACGGTCTCCGGCGGCCTGGCCCATGCCATCGTTGACCTGCGCGAAGCAGTCCAGGTCCACCATCAACAGCGCAAAGCCATCCTGAGAGCCGCCGCGCGTACCCCGCAGCGCCAGCAGATCGACCACCTGCTCGGCCAGTACCCGCCTGTTGGGCAGGCCCGTCAGCGTGTCCTGGCGCGACAAGGTGTCGATTTGCTGCCGCGCCGCCAGTTGCTCCGTCAGGTCGCGAAACGACCACACGCGGCCATGCACGCTGCCCCCCTGGAAGAGTGGCCGCGTGACGCGTTCGAGCACGCCGCCGCCTTGCAACTCGATGCGTGCGGAGTCGGTCAGCTCAACCGTCTCGTTCAGCATCTGCCAGCGTCGTTGGTAGTCCTGGCGCCCCGGTTCATCGCCCGCCACGCGGCGGCGCATCCAGTCCTGCACGGCCTCGTGATCGCGTTGCTGCAGCATCTCCATCGGCAACGACCACAGCGTGGCAAACCGCTGGTTGAAGACGCGGATGCGTCCGCCCAGATCGGTGACCAAGATGCCGTCGGCAGTGGCCTCCAGGGTGGCTTGCAGGTCGGCCAACAGTTTTTCGCGTTCCAGTTGTGCCCGCTGCTGGGCGCTGCCATCGACCAACATCACCAGTGCGTGTGTAACGCCGTCTTCAACGGTCCCGCCCACGAGCCCACGGATGCTGCGCGTGACGTGCAGCACTCGGCCATCGGGAATGCCGATCACGGTGTCACTGTGCAGCGGCTCGAGGGCCTGCGGGGGTCCGCCCGCGACAACGCCTTCGGCGGCTTCCTGCCACCAGGCCTGGTCTTCGGGTGACGCGACAAGCGCGTCCGAGGCTTCCAGCAGCAACGCGTTCACGGGCCGTTCATAGAGCTGACCCGCGGCAGCATTGACGGCCACCAGCCGACGCGTCCGCAGTTCCGCGACCCACGCCGCATGCGGCAGTGCATCGAGCAGCGGCTGCCAATGCGATGCGGCCGCCGGCGCGGCAGGGGCGGCGGGCGGGCTCGTCCTGTTCGGCGAACCGTCGAGGGCAGCCGCGGCGGTCTTTGCCTTGGTCATTCGCGACCGGATGCTCTGCTCGCTCATCGGACAGGTGCTCCTGTGCGGCTCTCGGGGCAAAGCGGCTCGAAATAGTACGAAACACGAGGGCGTGGATTGAGGTAGTGCAGGGCGTCGGCGGGCAGCCGCTGCGCCGTCAGGCTTCGGCGTATGCCCAGGTCTCGCTGCAGTTCAAGGTCGAGCAGCAGCGCGTTGATGGGCGACACCTTGGGGTCATGCACCAGCACGCGCGGTCTCAGCGGCCGGCTGGAATTGGCGCCCACCACCAACGCAAAACGATCGTCGGTGAGTTGGACGATGGAGCCCGCCGGGTAGACACCCATCATGCGAATGAAGGCATTGAGCACCGTGCTGTCAAAACGCTGGCGGTGTTGGGCAAACAGCATCGCAACGGCTTCGTGCGGCGTCAGCCCCGGCCCTCCGCTGCGTGGGTTGCACAAGCCGTCATAGCGGTTGACGATCGACACCACGCGGGCAGCCAGACTGATCTGCTCGCCGGCCAGTCGGTTCGGAAAACCGCTGCCGTCGGCGTATTCATGATGCTGGGCGACCACCGCTTGGGCGCCAGGCGTCAGCGCCATGCGGTGCGCCAGGCGCTCGCCCAGGTTGACATGGTCGCGGTAGGGCCGCGCTTCCTGCGCGCTTTGCCCTTCGGCCACATGCCGGTGGCGCAAGGCCATTTCCTGCTTGCCCGCGTCGTGCAAGAGCGCACCCACGCCCACGTCCAGCAGGTCGGCTTCAGGCATGCCGAGGCGGCGCCCGATGAGCAACGAGATGACGCTGACGTTCAATGCGTGCGAGACCTCGCGGTCGGTGCCCATGGCCACCAGTCGGATGCCCACTTCCTCTTCATCGAGCATCCTGTCGAGCATGCCCTGAGCCAGCGCAGCCGAGCTCTTGCCTACTTCCAGCGGCCTTGCCGCGGCAATGGGCAGCAATTGGCGCAAGACGTGTTCTGCCTCATCGTGCTGTCGCTGGCAACGCTGGGCGGCCTCTCGTTGCAAATGCAGCAGGCGGGCGCTCAGGGCGGCTGGCGTTTCAGCAGCCGGCTCCAGACTTTCAACCGCAGACTCCGCACCACCCATGGATGCTGACCCCGAGGCGGTTTCGAAAGGTGCCGGGTGCTGCAGGTCGCTTTTTTCGGGTACCCAGCGCACCTCGCGCAGGCCCAGGCGCTGCAGCGTGTCGATCTGCTCCGAGGTCGACAGCTTGAATGCCGACAGCGGAAAGGGGTGTGACAGCCACCCGCCTTCCAGTTGTACAAACATGCCGACACGCAGTTCTTCGACTGCAATGGCGTTGGCGTTGTTCATGAGGCTCCCTTTTTGGCACGGCCGGCCCGGATGGGGCACCGCCATGAACAGGGATTTCGGGCTTACAGCCGGTAACTTGAGTGCCTAACGCCGCGGGCAGGTTCCAGGGCCGGACTTCACGCACAGGCGCGCCGTCTGCGGGCTGCGGGCTGGGGGCTGCCGGCTGCGGGCTGCGGGCTGCGGGCTGCGGGCTGCGCCTCGGGCTCTTGTCCGGATGCAACGAGCCTGCCAATATGCACACTTGTGCGGCGCACCGCTGCGACACTACCACCAGGAGGGGATTCCTTTGATACTTGAAATCGCCGACATCCGCATCGCCGCGGGGCAACAAGCCGCCTTTGAGGCCGCCATCGATCTCGGTCTGAAGACGGTGGCCAGCAAGGCCCAGGGGTTCAAGGGTGCCAAGGTGAACCGCGGCATCGAGAGCCCGGATCGCTATGTGCTGCAGATCTTCTGGGAAACGCTGGAAGACCACACGGTGGGCTTTCGTCAGGGCCCACTGTTTGCACAGTGGCGGGCCATCGTGGGACCCTTCTTTGCCGCGCCACCGGTGGTTGAGCACTTTTCTCTGGTGGCCAAGGTGTGAACAACGCAGCGCGGGGCGCCGCATTGGCTGCGGCCGCTGCTCATTTCGACAACGGCGGCTTCTTCCAGCACTTGGCCCGGCTGGTGGCGGTGCGCAGCGAAAGCCAGAACCCGGCCGCAAGCACTGCCCTGCGGGCCTATGTGCACGACCATATCGGGCCCACTCTGCTGGCACTGGGGTTCACCACCGAAGTGCACGAGAACCCCGTGTCGTCGACGACCCCGGGCCAACCGGCTCCGGGGCCCTTCCTGGTGGCGTCGCGGCACGAATCCGATGAGCTGCCCACGGTGCTGATGTATGGCCATGGTGATGTCATCCGCGGACAGGACGCTGCTTGGTGCAAGGGTGAGGGCCCCTGGACCCTTTCCGCGGTGGATGAGCGCCTGTATGGCCGCGGCACCGCGGACAACAAGGGCCAGCATTGCATCAACATCGATGCCCTGGCCTGCGTGCTGAAGCTGCGCAGCGGCCGCCTGGGCTGCAATTTGAAATGGCTTGTCGAAACCGGCGAAGAAACCGGCTCACCCGGCTTGGCCGATTTCTGCCGTCAGCACCGCAGCGCGCTGGCTGCCGACGTGCTGATCGCCAGTGACGGCCCGCGCTTGTCGCGTGACCGCCCGACGGTGTTCCTGGGCTCGCGGGGCGTGGCCAATTTCGATCTAGCACTGACGCTGCGCAACGGAGCGCATCACTCGGGCAATTGGGGCGGCTTGCTGCGCAATCCGGGCACGGTGCTGGCCCATGCCATTGCCAGCCTGGTGGATGCCCGCGGCTGCATCCGGGTGACGGCCCTGCGACCGCCACCCATACCGGCCAACGTGCGCGCCGCCCTTGCGGATCTGCAGTTTGGCAGCGACGCGGAAGACCCGGCGATAGACCCCCACTGGGGCGAGCCCGGGCTGAGCCCCGCTGAACGCGTGATCGCCTGGAACACACTGGAAGTCCTGGCCTACACCACCGGCAACCCTCAGCACCCGGTGAATGCCATTCCTGCCTCGGCCAAGGCGAACCTGCACATGCGGTTTGTCGTGGGCACGGACATCCAGCACCTGCGTGAACACGTGATGTCGCATCTGGCTGCGCAGGGGTTTTCCGACGTCAGGGTCAGCGAGCCCGAGGTGATGGCGGCCACGCGCTTGAATCCCGACAATCCCTGGGTTCGGTTTGCGCTGCGGTCGATCGAGCTCAGCACAGGATTGTCGCCCGCGCTGCTGCCCAACCTGGGCGGGTCTCTGCCCAACGACGTCTTCGCCGACATCCTGGGTCTGCCCACCGTGTGGGTGCCTCACAGCTACCCTGGTTGCTCGCAGCACGCGCCGGACGAACACCTCTTGGCCCCAGTGGCCAGGCAGGCGCTGCAGATCATGGCGGGCCTGTACTGGGACCTGGGCGAAGAAGCGGCCTTGTTGCCCAGGCGAGCAGGCTGACCGTCCGCCTGTGGCCGGCTGAAATGAGAAAGGGCCCCCGAGGGGCCCTTCGTCGATCAAGAGCGATGCGAACTGCCGCGGTTTTCAGGCCGCGCTGAGCCAGGCCGCCGTGTCAAAGGCGCTGGTCATCATCGGCATGTTCATGCCGAAGTTGGGGTTCGTTCCATTCTTGGGCACCGCGGCCTTGGCAGGCGGTTTCGCCGGCGCTGCGGCGTTGCTGATTGCGTTTTGGGCCACCTCGGCAGCCCGCTCCCATGACCCTGATTCTTGGGAGCGGGCTACTGAAAAGAATAGAAACACCTGAACGGTATTCGTCGTTCTCCCCAATATTCAGCCGCATCGCGAAACACCTCGAGCAACTGCTCGCGGGCTTCCCGGTCAAAGCGGGGATTGTCGGGCAGCTGTTCCAGAACCACGACAAAGCCGGGCTGCTGGCCTGACTTGTGCACCAGGTCTGTCATGCAGTCGTACAGCGCGTCGAGATTCTTGCCGAAGTGCGCCGGGAACAGGAAGGCCGCAGCCAGCCCGTCGAGCACATCCTGTTTGGACTGCGCTTCAGCGAGGTTGGCATACAGGAAATGATGGCCTGCTTTTTCAGCGGCCTGCATCAGGTCGTCAACCCGGTAGGCCCGAATGGCCTGCACGAGATTGGGACGGGTGGTCTGCAACTCCATGGTCGCGGTCCTCCAGGGTGGTAACAAAGGAACAGGAATCGTTGAAGCGGTATTCACGGCGGATATCGGAGCCGGGGTTACTGCACGATGCGCCGAAAACTGGCGTAGTGATCGGCGGTGTAATAACAAGCATCGGGTTGAGTAGGCGGCTTGCCTCCACAAACGATGCGGCGAGCCCCGCGGTTGCGGGAGCCAGGAGTGTTGACGGTGTATTCCCGGTAGTAACCTCTGGCCTTGCCGGGAAGTTGACGTTCGCGGTTGCCAAACACGCTGCCGTCCTTGTCATGCGGAAAAGGCCCACCAGCCAGAATGAGCTGGTGCGTGGCCTTGGCTTGCGGCGGGAGAGCCGCCAGAGCTACTTCGGTGGCAGCCCCGCTGTCTGGCCCTTTGGCCCACACAGGGCCTCCGACCAGTGAGACCAAAGCAAGGGCACTGGCAATGCACCACTTGCGGGATGATCCAACGGTGTTGGTTGAATTGACCAACTTGTACGCAGCAGTAGCGAGCGCTAACACGGGATAACCCTGAACTCTCAAACCCAAATGGTACCGCGTACGCAACAAAAGTTCAAGTTAGGGGCTAAGCCATATTCCCCTGTGTTGGCCAGTTTGTGTGCGCTCGCTTTCGCGCTTCGCCTTATTTTTTAAGCCAAGGGTCTACCCTTACGCACCATGCCGGTGCGATCCGAACCGACAACCGCCCAATTTCTGCGAAATCAGCGAACCGCATTCGCGTCAGCGACCGTCAACGCCGTCATGTTCACGATGCGGCGCACGGTGGCCGAGGGCGTAAGCACATGCACCGGTTTGTCGGCCCCAAGCAGCACCGGGCCGATGGCAATGCCGCCGCCCGAAGCCGTCTTGAGCAGGTTGTAGGCGATGTTGGCGGCGTCGATATTCGGCAACACCAGCAAGTTTGCTTCGCCGGTGAGGGTGCTGCGCGGCATCAGCTTGTGCCGCTCCGCCGCGTCTAGGGCGACGTCACCGTGCATTTCACCGTCCACTTCGAGCCACGGCGCCTGTTCGCGCAGCATTTGAAGCGTACGTCGCATCTTCACGGCGCTGGGGTGATCGCTGGTGCCGAAATTGGAATGTGACAGCAACGCAGCACGCGGGGTCAGGCCGAAGCGCATCATTTCTTCGGCAGCCATGACGGTGATTTCGGTCAGCTCTTCCGCACTGGGATCGGCATTCACGTGCGTGTCCACCAAAAAAACCTGGCGGCCCGGCAGCACCAGGCCGTTCATGCACGCGTAGACCTGAACGTCCTGCTGCGTGCTGGGGCTGCCGCCCTGTCGCTTGCCAATGACCTGGTCGATGTACTGCAGATGGTTGGCCGTGGTGCCCCAGGTGCCACAAAGCATGCCGTCGACCTGCCCCTTGTGCAGCAGCATGCAGCCGATCAGCGTCAAGCGGCGCCGCATCTCGATCTTGGCCAGATGCACCGAAACCCCCTTGCGCTCGGTCATCTGGTGGTAGGTCATCCAGAAGTCGCGATAGCGCTCGTCGTGCTCTGGATTGACCACTTCGTAGTCCACGCCCTCTTTCAACCGCAGCCCGAATTTGTCGACGCGCTGGGCGATCACCAGCGGGCGGCCGATCAACGTGGGGCGCGCCAGGCCCTCGTCAACCACCACCTGCACGGCGCGCAACACCCGCTCCTCTTCACCCTCGGCATAGGCCACGCGCTTGTTGCGTGCCTTCTTGGCCTGGTCGTAGATGGGCTTCATCGTCGTGCCCGACGCGTAGACGAAGTTCTTCAGCCGCTCGCGGTAGGCCGGCAGGTCGGCGATGGGGCGCTGGGCCACGCCCGAGTCGACCGCTGCCTGCGCCACGGCGGGCGCGATCATCATCATCAGCCGGTGATCAAAGGGCTTGGGAATCAGGTACTCGGCACCGAATGACAGGTTCGCGCCAGCATAGGCTGCAGCCACGATGTCGCTCTGTTCGGCCTGCGCCAGTTCTGCGATGGCATGCACGGCCGCGATCTCCATGGCGTCGGTGACGGTGGTGGCGCCACAGTCCAGCGCGCCACGGAAGATGTACGGGAAACACAGGACGTTGTTGACCTGGTTCGGGTAGTCGGTGCGCCCGGTGGCCAGGATGGCATCGGGCCTGACGGCCTTGGCTTCGTCGGGCCCGATCTCGGGCGTGGGGTTGGCCAGCGCGAAGATCAGTGGATGGGGCGCCATCTTCTGCACCATCTCGGGCTTGAGCACACCGCCGGCCGACAGCCCCAGGAACACGTCGGCGCCTGCTATCACTTCGGCCAGCGAGCGCGCACTGGTCTTCTGCACGAAGGCCGCCTTGTCGGCGTCCATCAACTCGGTGCGCCCTTCGTAGACGACCCCGGCCAGATCGGTGACCCAGATGTTTTCGCGCCGCACCCCCAGCTTCATCAGCAGCCCCAGGCAGGCCAACGCGGCAGCACCCGCACCGCTGGTGACGAGCTTGATCTCGCCGATGCGCTTGCCCACCACCTTCAGGCCATTGAGCAAGGCAGCGCCCACCACAATGGCTGTACCGTGCTGGTCATCATGGAAGACCGGAATCTTCATGCGTTCGCGCAACTTGCGCTCGACGTAGAAACAGTCCGGCGCCTTGATGTCTTCCAGATTGATGCCGCCGAAGGTGGGCTCCATCGCAGCGATGATGTCGACCAGCTTGTCCAGGTTCTTTTCGTTCAGCTCGATGTCGAAGACATCGATGCCGGCGAACTTCTTGAACAGCACGGCCTTGCCTTCCATCACCGGCTTGGCAGCCAAAGGCCCGATATCACCCAGGCCCAGCACGGCCGTGCCGTTGGTGACCACGCCCACCAGGTTTCCACGCGCGGTGTAACGGTAGGCATTGGCAGGGTCGGCCACGATCTCTTCGCAGGCAGCCGCCACGCCGGGCGAGTAGGCCAGCGCCAGATCGCGCTGGTTGATCATCTGCTTGGTGGCCGTGACCGCCAGCTTGCCGGGCGTCGGGAACTCGTGATACTCGAGAGCGGCGCGGCGCAGTTCGGCGGCCTTGTCGTTCGCTTTCTCGGCGCCCTTGTTTTGTACTTGTTCGTCGTTCGTATTCATAGGTGTTTGCTCCAGCCACAGGCCACGAACCCCTTGCGCGGTCCCGGCTCGACGCGGCGTCCAGGGGATCACAGTGTCGTCCACGCAAGGGGCCTGGCCCATGCGCGAAACTGCTTAGCAGTCTAGACCGGGAGCGCATCAATACTGTGGTTTCAATCGACATCGACGCAATGACTGCCCACGCACGGACGCCCGATAACGAGCCAGAACTTGCTGCGGCGCCGCACTCCGCAGAGCTGCCCAGCCTGCCTGTCCGACCCGGCCGCCTGCACAGAGCGCTGCTTTGGGGCGCGCTGCTGCTGCTTTTGGTGGTGGCGCAAGGGCTGCTGCTGGCGTTGACCTTGAACTACGAATCAGGACGCGCCCAGGAAGAGGTTGAAAACATTGCAGCAGACGGGGCCGCGGAGCTGCGACGGGAAATGCTGCGCACGATGCATGAATTGCAGGCACTGGCCGTTGAAGGCGCCGCGGGCAATGGCGGTCTGGCCGGCGCCAAGGCCATGTTGCGCAACCACGTCAGCCTGGGCCGCATCGAGTTGCGCAGCATCGGCATGGCGGTGCAGTGGTCACTGGATGCGCCCGCAGCGCCGCCGCTGTTTGCAGTGCTGCCCCGCGCGGATCTGCAGATGGAGGCCGAATGGGCCTGCGCTTCGGCCCGACGCGCCAACGCGCCGATGTTTTCACGCAGCTACTTCGCACCCATGCCAGCCGGCCTGGGCAACGAGGTGATCGACGTCTGCCTGCCGCTGCAGGAAGCGGGCCGTGACGCTGGCTTCCTGGTCGGCACCATCCGACTGGGTCGGCTGCTGGAGGTGGCGATCCAGGGCGCCGACTCCCGGCGACACGAGTTCTCCATCGTCGAGGGCGACGGCACCCGGGTGGCGCGCGCGGGCCACGTGCGCGGTGCGAGCGTGTACGTCGCCGAGCGCGTCGTCGACCTGCCCGGCACGCCACTGCAGCTGCGCACCGACAGCATCAGTGGCCGGCCAAGCCTGGTGCCCAACCTGACCACCGCACTGGTGCTGGGCTTGTCGCTGGCCCTGTTTGCCGTGGTGCTGATGCTGGCGCGAGACGTGCGCCGCCGGGCCCAGGCCGAGCGCGAACTGGCCGATGCACTGGCCTTTCGCAAGGCGATGGAGGATTCGCTGTCGACCGGACTGCGCGCACGCGACCTCAAGGGCGTCGTGACCTACGCCAATCCGGCCTTCTGCACCATGGTGGGGTACAGCACGCAAGAGCTCGGCGCTGCACGCGAGACCCAGCCCTATTGGCCCGCCGAGTCTTTGGACGAATACCGACAGCGGCAGAACCAGCGCCTGGCCAGCACGGGCAGTCAGGCCACGACGGCAGCCCGGGAAGGCTTCGAGACCGTGTTCGTGCGCAAGAACGGCGAGCGCTTTCCAGTGATGATCTATGAGGCGCCGTTGGTCGACAGCCAGGGCCGGCAAACCGGATGGATGAGTGCGGTGCTGGAGCTCAGCGCCCAGCGCCGCGTCGAAGACCTGTCGCGGCAGCAGCAAGAGCGGCTGCAAGCCACGGCCAGGCTGGCCACGGTGGGCGAAATGGCCTCGCTGCTCAGCCACGAACTGAACCAGCCCTTGGCCGCCATTGCCAGCTATGCCAGCGGCTCGCTGAACGTGCTGGGCCAGGCCGATCCCGACGCGCCCGCGTTGCTGCAGCAGGCGCTGACCCGCATCGCTGAACAGGCCGAGCGCGCCGGCCGCGTCATCAAGAGCGTGCACGACTTCGTCCGAAGGCGCGAGCAGCAACACGAAACTGTCGCCGTTGCCACCTTGCTGGAGGCGGTGCTGCCGCTGGTGCGTTTGCAGGCGCGCAAGAGTGGTGCAAGGGTCGACGTAGAAATGCCACCGGTACCGGACACCGCCACCGCCACCGCCACCGCCACCGCCACCATCGTGCGCTGCGACCGCACGATGGTCGAGCAGGTGCTGTTGAATCTGACGCGCAATGGCATCCAGGCCATGGAGCAGCACACGCCCATTGCGCAACGCGTGCTGAATCTGCGCGTGGCTGAGGTTGATGCGCGCTGGGTGCAATTCGCCGTCACGGATGCGGGCCCCGGTGTGGCGCCCGAAGTGGCGCAACAGTTGTTCACGCCCTTTTTCACCACCCGCGCCGAAGGCATGGGACTGGGATTGAGCCTGTGTCGCACCGTCATCGAGCAGCACGGTGGATCTCTCGACTTCGGCCCTGGGCCGGGTGGCGTGGGCTCCGAATTCCGCTTCACGCTGCCCAAGCCGCGGCCTCGCAAGGGCGAAGAAAACAGCGACACTTCGCGCTTGCAAGAAGCGGCCTGAGCCAAGTCAGACGCCTGCAGTCTGCCCGCCGACCGACCACCCCAACCACGCAGCGCTCAACGTGTTCAGCACCGACCCCCGCCTGGGCCTGCCCATGGTCTATCTCGTCGATGATGAAGACGTGGTGCGCGACGCGCTGGCCTGGCTGCTGCGCTCACGACGCCTGCTGTCCGAAGGTTTTGCCAGCGCCGAGGCCTTTGAAAGCTGGCTGGCACAGCATTCGCTGCCCGGCAAGCCCGAATGGCCCCGCGCGCCGTCGTGCCTGGTGCTGGACGTGCGCATGCCGGGCACCAGTGGCATCGTGCTGTTCGAGCGGCTTGCGGAGCGCGGGCTGCTGCCACTGTTGCCCGTCATCTTTCTCACGGGTCATGGCGACGTGCCCACCGCAGTGGCTGCAGTGAAACGCGGCGCCTTCGACTTCGTGGAGAAGCCGTTTTCCAACAATGGGCTCGTCGACCGCGTGGAGCTGGCATTGCAGAGCAGCGCGCAGGGCCTGCTGGGCCGCCGCGGTCAGCGCGCACACCAGCAGGCGCTGGCCGAGCTGACCGAGCGCGAGCTGGAGGTGATGAAGCTCGTCACCGACGGGCGACCGAACAAACTGATAGCCGATGAATTGGGCATCAGTGTGCGCACGGTGGAAGTGCACCGGGCCCGTGTCTTCGACAAGATGAACGTGCGCTCGGCAGTCGAGCTGGCCAACCTGCTGGGAACCCTGGAACGACCATGATCAAACGGCCCTCTACTGCCCGCCATGCCCAGCGAATTTGACCTCATCAAGCGCTACTTCACGCAGCCCGCACCACGCGCCGCGCTGGGCGTGGGCGACGATTGCGCGCTGCTGGTGCCGCACGCCGGCATGCAGTTGGCCGTCAGCACCGACATGCTGGTGGAGGGGCGCCACTTTCTCAGCACGGTGGCACCCGATCGGCTGGGCCACAAGGCCTTGGCCGTCAATCTCAGCGACCTGGCAGCGTGCGGCGCGCTGCCACTGGCCTTCACACTGGCACTGGCACTGCCGCGGGCCGACGAGGCATTTGTGGCGCCCTTTGCCCGCGGTCTGCTGACCCTGGCGCAGCTGCACGGCATCGAGCTGGTGGGTGGCGACACCACCTGCGGGCCGCTCAACATCTGCATCACGGTGATGGGCGAGGTGCCAAGCGGCCGCGCCTTGCTGCGCAGTGGTGCGCAGCCGGGTGATGAACTCTGGGTCAGCGGACAACTCGGCGATGCTCGCCTGGCGCTCGAAGCCTTTCGCGGCACGCTGTACCTGTCGGGCGCGGCGTTTGAAGCCACGCGCCGCGCAATGGAGCTGCCCCAGCCCCGTGTGTCGCTCGGGCTGGCGCTGCGAGGCCTGGCGACCAGCGCCATCGACATCAGCGACGGCCTGATCGGCGACCTGGGCCATGTGCTGCAGCGTTCGGGTGTGGGTGCGGTGATTGAACTGGACCGGCTGCCACGCAGCGAGTGGCTGTCGGCACAGCCCCAGACGGTGCAGCAACTGTGCCTGTTGGCTGGCGGTGACGACTATGAACTGCTGTTCACCGCGCCTGCCCGCCACCACGACGACGTCAGCGCCGCAGCTCGCAACGCCGGCGTACCCGTGAGCTGCTGTGGACGCATCGAAGCAGGTGCCGGCCTGCGCATCGTCGACGGCGCGGGCCGTGAACTGCCCGCCGCTGCCTGGCGCGGTTTCGATCACTTCAGCGCATGAGTGTCCAGCCCGAGCTCAGCAGCCCCGCTGCGGCCAGCTCCGGCGGCGCTGCGGTGCGTCCCAGCGCGTCGTTCATGCTGCGCCATCCCGCGCACCTGATTGCACTGGGGTTGGGCAGCGGGCTGTCGCCCAAGGCCCCGGGCACGGTGGGAACCCTGTGGGCGTGGTTGACCTTCTTGCTGCTGGACCGCTACCTGGCCGACCCCGCCTGGGCAGCCCTGCTGCTGCTGGGCTTGCTGGTCGGCCTTTGGGCCTGCACGCTGACGGCGCAGCACCTGCGCATTGCAGACCCGGGCGCCATCGTCTGGGACGAGGTGCTGGCTTTCTGGCTCGTGCTCTGGGTGGTGGATGGTGGCTTCTGGTTGCAATTGCTCGCCTTTGCGCTCTTCCGCTATTTCGATGCCGCCAAACCGGGCCCGGTGGGCTGGGCCGACCGCCTGTACAAGCTGCGCCCCGGACAGCCGATCGGCTGGCGCCAGGGTTGGGGCATCCTGTTCGACGATCTGGTGGCCGCCGGCTGCACGTTGCTCGCACTGGCAGCCGGGCATCGGTTGTGGAACTGAACCGCTTCGAAACCGCCGTGCTGGCGCTGGCGCACGCGCTGCGCAGCCGAAACTGGCGCCTGGCCACCGCCGAGAGCTGCACGGGGGGCTTGATCGCCGCCGCCTGCACGGCTGTCGCAGGCAGCAGCGACTGGCTGGAAGGCGGCTGGGTGACCTACAGCAACGATGCCAAGTCGCGCTGGCTGGGCGTGCCCGCGGCGTTGATCGAGCAGCACGGCGCCGTCAGCGAAGCCGTGGCGCTGGCCATGGCCAGAGGCGCCTTGCACGGCTCGCAGGCGCAGTTGTCGATGGCCGTCACGGGCATCGCGGGGCCGGGTGGCGCCGTACCCGGCAAACCGGTGGGCACCGTGTGGCTGGCCTGGGGCACCGCGCAGGCACTGCAGGCCGAATGCCTGCAGCTGCCCGGCGACCGCGACGCGGTGCGCGCTGCCACCGTGCACGCCGCGTTGCTGCGCTTGTTGCACGCCTGCGAGCACTGACCCGTCCATGCCGGTCACTCGCTGTCCCGTCTTGCTCAGCGGCAGTTTCGACGCCGGCGAGCATGCCCAGTGGCTGTTCGCGCTGCAATCCGAGTTGCCTGAAGTGCAGTGGCTCGATCTGCAGCAGGCGCGGCAACAGGCCGCCACTGTGACGGCCGCGGTGGTGGCCAACCCGGCACCGGGCAGCCTGCAGGGCCTGCCGGCGCTGAAGCTGGTGCAAAGCCTGTGGGCCGGCGTGGACCGGCTGCTGAGCGACAGCACGCTGCCTCAGGGTGTAGCCATCGCGCGCATGGTCGACCCTGCAATGACAGCCGCCATGGCACAGACCGCACTCTGGGCGGTGCTGTCGCTGCACCGCGGATACTTTGACTACGCCGAACACCAGCGCGCCGGCCGTTGGCTCCCGCACGCGCAGCGCCGCGCCGACGAAGTGCCCGTGCTGGTGCTCGGCCAAGGCGAGCTGGGTCGTGCTGCGGCCTCGGCCATCGCGGCGCAGGGCTACCCGGTGCAGGGCTGGCAGCGCAATGGCACCCCGCTGCTGGGTGTGCTGCAGCAAGCAGCGATCGTCATCAACCTGCTGCCGCTGACGGCGGCCACCCGTGGCTTGTTGAACGCCGATTTCTTCAACGCGCTGCCGGCCCAGGCCTGCGTGGTGAACCTGGCCCGCGGCGCCCATGTGGTGGACCAGGACCTGCTGGCTGCGCTCGACAGCGGCCACCTGCAACGGGCGGTTCTGGATGTGTTCAACACCGAACCCCTGCCTGCCGACCACCCTTACTGGCAGCATCCGCGGGTGACGGTGCTGCCGCACGCAGCAGCCATGACCGACGAGCGCAGCGCCGCGGCCGTGGTCGCTCGCAACCTGCGCGCGCTGTGGGCAGGACAACCGTTGCAACACCTGGTCGACCGGGCCCGGGGCTATTGACCGTTGCGGTTCATCCGGCCAGCCGCCATCGCAAGCCGGCATTCCCAGCCCACAAACAGGTGCGCCTGGCTGACGCGCCATTTGCCCTGTACACCGTCGGCACAAGAAGACCAGTCAGCTTCATCCCGGCCGCAGCGCCAGACCCTTCAAGGCCGGCTTCTGCAGCGCCAACGCCTTCAGCGCCAACTGGCGCAGCGCCTCCCAGGCATCCGTCGGCCAGCCCGGATGCAGCAGGCCCTTGATCACGCCGTCACATTCACTGGCAGCACGCACCAACTGGGCCAAGGGCGCCGCCCGAAGCTGAGGCAGCAGCCGCTCGAACAGTTTTTCCTTGCCGCCCCAGGCCCGTGCCTCGCGCAACGCCATCGGCATCGGCTGACCGTTGTCCAGCGCCACGCGGGCGCGCATCAGACCACGCATGTCCTCGGCCAGCATCCAGTGCAGCCGCGCCGCCGCCTCGCCTTCAGCCTGCAGGCCCGCCAGCACGCGCAACGTGCGCTGCACATCGCCCGTCCACAGTGCCTGCACAAGCTTGCTTTCGTCGAATCGCGCTACGTTGAGCACCGCTGACTCGACCTGATCGAAACTCAATTCGCCCGCCGGGTGCAGCAGCGCCAGTTTCTGGATCTCCTGGTGCGCCGCCAACAGGTTGCCCTCGATGCGATCGGCAAAGAAGGCCAGGGTGCGCTGGCCCTCCTCGCCGGCGCACACGCGCTGGCCCTGCCGCGACAGGCGCGTCGCCAACCAGGCCGGCAGCGCCGGGCGGTCGATGGTTTCCACCCGTACCACCACACCCGTCGTATCGAGCGCAGAAAACCAGGCCGACTTGGTCTGCTGGAAATCCAGCTTCGGCAGCTGCACCAGCGTCACGATGTCGGGCGACAGATCCTGGCAATAGCGCAGCAGCGCCTCGCTGCCTTCCTTGCCAGGCTTGCCGGAAGGGATGCGTATCTCGATCAACTGCCGCTCGGCAAAGAGGCTCATGGCCTGGGCCGCACCCAGTACCGCACTCCAGTCGAAATGCGCACCGCTGACCGTGAAAACCTTGCGTTCGCTGCAGCCGCTGGCGCGCGCTGCAGCGCGAATGGCGTCGCCCGCCTCCTGCGCCAGCAGCGTCTCGTCACCATGCACCGTGTACAGCGGCCTGAGCTCGCGTGCCAGTTGCGCCTGCAGTTGCTCCGGTTTGATCTGCATCGAAAGCCCGGTCAGACCACCAAGGTGGCCAGGCGCCGCATCACCTGCGCCACCACGTCGGCCTGCATCTCGCGGTACAGCTCGGCCTCTTCGGCCTCCTTGGCCAAGGCTGCCGACTCGCTGTAGCTGAGCTCGCGCTTGACCAGCAGCTCGGCGCGCGGCACCAGTTCGCGCCCGGCCGGGGTGGTGACGCGAAAACTGAGCATCACTCGCAGCTGCAAGTCACGCACCTGCGCCGCAGAGGTCTGAGCCACCACCGTGCGGTCACGTCGGTCATCCAGCACATGCAGCACCACCGCCGCCCGGGCCGCGTCTTCGAGCACCCGCACCTGGATGCTCAGTTCGCGGCGGAGCTGCTGCGCCAGCGTTGAACCCGCGCTGAAGCCCTTCAAGGCGATGCTGGCAAAGGCCAGGCGCGGCGGCTGGCGCAGCTGAAACCCGCAGCCCGACACGAGTGGTACCGCACCCAGCGCCACCAGGCCCAGGAACGAGCGACGGTCACGCATCACAGCCTGAGAGGACAGCCGTTCAGACCACCACATTGACCAGACGGCCTGGAACCACCACCACCTTCTTCGCCGGTCTTCCTTCGGCAAAACGCAGGAATTCGGGGCTGGCCAGCGCCGCCGCCTCGATCTCATGGCGACCCGCCATGGCGGGAACTCGAATGGAACCGCGCAGCTTGCCGCTCACCTGCAGCATCAGTTCGATCTCGTCCTGCTCCAGGGCGGCTTCGTCAACCTGCGGCCACGGCGCATCGATGATCTCGCCCATCGCCGCCGCGAAACCGGCTTCGCGCCACAGTCCGTGCGAAATGTGGGGTGCCACCGGATACAACGCGCGCAGGAGCAGTCCGTAACCCTCACGCAGCACCGCGTTGTCTGCCGGCGTGTCTGCGAGCTTGGCGTCGTCCAGCGCGTTGAGCATCTTCATCGCACCCGACACCACGGTGTTGTATTGCATGCGGTCGTAGTCGTGACTGACCTGGCGCAGCAGCAGATGCAACTCGCGCCGCAGCGCGGCCGCCGCTGCACTGGCGCCGTCCATGCCCGCTGCCGCGGCCTGCAGGCGCGGCTGAAACTTCAGCCCGGCCGCCCAGACCCTGCGCAGGAAGCGGAAGCTGCCTTCGGCGCCCGAGTCGGACCAGGCCGCGCTCTGGTCGGGCGGGCCGGCAAACATGGTGAACAAGCGCGCGGTGTCGGCGCCGAAGCGCGCAATGATCTCGCGCGGCTCGACCACGTTGTTCTTGCTCTTGCTCATCTTCTCGATGCCGCCCAGTTGCACCGGCAGGCCATCGGCCTTGGCCGTGGCACCGATGGGGTGGCCCTTGTCGTCGGTCTGCACCTCGACCTCGCTGGGGTAGAACCAGCGTCTTTTGCCATTTCCGTTGCCGCCCGCCTCTTCGCGGTAGAAGGATTCGTTGAGCAGCATGCCCTGCGTGAACAGGTTCTTGAACGGCTCGCTGAAATTGACCAGACCACGCGGCTTGCCGTCGGGGCCTGTGACCTGGATGTCGCGCATCGCCTTGGTCCAGAAACGCGCGTACAACAAGTGCAGCACCGCGTGCTCGATACCGCCGATGTACTGGTCCATCGGCATCCAGTAGTCATTGCGCGCGTCGACCATGGCGTGGTCGCTGTCGGGGCTGCAATAGCGCATGTAGTACCAGGCGCTGTCGACAAAGGTGTCCATGGTGTCGGTCTCGCGCCGCGCCGGCTTGGCGCAGCGTGGGCACGCCACATTCACGAAAGCCGCACACTTGTTCAGCGGGTTGCCGCTGCCGTCAGGCAACAGGTCTTCGGGCAGGAGGACGGGCAGGTCCTTTTCGGGGACCGGCACGCTGCCGCAATCGGCGCAGTGGATGATGGGAATGGGCGTGCCCCAGTAGCGCTGGCGGCTGATGCCCCAGTCGCGCAGGCGCCAGGTGGTCTTTCTTTCGCCCAGCCCCTTGGCGTGCAAGGCGGCGGCAATGGCATCGACGGCGGCCTTATAGCGCAGCCCGCTGTAGCTGCCGGAGTTCACCGTCACACCCAGGGTCTTGTCGGCGTACCAGTCGTGCCAGTGGGCGTAGTCGAAGTGTTCGCCGTCCAGGTGCACCACCTCCTGGATCGGCAGACCGTATTTCAGCGCAAAGGCGAAGTCGCGCTCGTCGTGCGCGGGCACACCCATCACGGCGCCGTCGCCATAGCCCATCAGTACGTAGTTGCCCACCCACACCGGCACTTCCTCGTCGGTGAGCGGGTGGCGCACCACCAGCCCGGTGGGCATGCCCACCTTTTCGCGCAGCGCCATCTCGGCTTCGGTGGTGCCGCCTCGTCTGCACTCCTCGATGAACGCCGCCAGGCCCGCGTTGCCCTGTGCCGCATGCGTGGCCAATGGGTGCTCTGGCGCCAAGGCGCAGAAGGTGACACCCATGATGGTGTCGGCACGCGTGGTGAAGACATACATACGGCCGTCATCGATGGGCTTGCCATCGGCACCACGGATGGCATGGGTGAATGCAAAGCGCACGCCCTCGCTCTTGCCGATCCAGTGCTCCTGCATCAGGCGAACACGCTCGGGCCAGCCTTCAAGATAATGCGGCGCGGTGCTGTCGTTGACGCCGGCAAGCAGTTCGTCGGCGTACTTCGTGATGGCCAGGTAGTAGCCCGGGATCTCGCGCTTTTCAACCAGCGCGCCGCTGCGCCAGCCGCGGCCGTCTTCCACCTGCTCGTTGGCCAGCACCGTCTGGTCCACCGGGTCCCAGTTGACGATCTGCGTCTTCTTGTAGGCGATGCCCTTTTCCAGCATCTTCAGGAAGAACCACTGGTTCCACTTGTAGTAGCCGGGGTCGCAGGTGGCGATCTCGCGGCTCCAGTCGAAGGCCAGGCCCAGCGGCTGCATCTGGCTTTTCATGTCGGCAATGTTGGCGCGGGTCCACTTTGCCGGCGGCACGTTGTTGTCGATGGCGGCGTTCTCGGCCGGCAGGCCAAAAGCGTCCCAGCCCATGGGCATGAGCACGTTCAGGCCCTTCATGCGCAGGTAGCGCGCCATCATGTCGTTGATGGTGTAGTTGCGCACGTGGCCCATGTGCAGCTTGCCGCTGGGGTACGGCAGCATGCTGCAGGCGTAGAACTTGGGCTTGTCGTTGCGCTCGTGCACACGGTAGGTGTCGGTGGCGGCCCAGTGCGACTGGGCGGCGGCTTCGACCTCGGCAGGGACGTATTTATCGTTCATGCCGTCGATTGTAGGTAGCGCTGCACGCCACGGCAGCACAGATGCAGGCCGCTGCCGTGGCGGACGATTTCAGCGCGCTGGCAACTCGGTGACGAAGCCGATGCGGGACAGCCCCGCAGCCTGCACCGCGCCGATCAGATCGGCGACGCGGCCGTAAGGAACACGCTCATCGGCACGCAGTTGCACCTCGGTCTGCGGCTGGCGCGCCGCGGCGGCGCGGGCCCGCTCGACGATCTGCTCGCGCGATGCGGGCTCGTCGCCCAGGTACAGGCGCCCCTGGGCGTCCACGGCCACCAGCAGCACGGCAGGCAGGTCCGCGCCGACCGCCGCGCCTTCGGCCTTGGGCAGGTCCAGCGCCAGCCGCGAGTTCATCAGTGGCGCGGTGATGATGAAGATCACCAGCAGCACCAGCATCACGTCGATCAGCGGCGTCATGTTGATGTCGCTCATCGGCCGCGAGCCGGGGTTGCGTTCGAGGCGACCGAAGGCCATGGCAGCAGGCCCTGTCAGCCCGCTTCGCGCACGCTGCGAGCGCCAGCGTCGCCCGCGGCGTCCAGCACCATGTCGCGCAAGTCATGGGCAAAACCTTCCAACTCGCCTTCACAGGCAGCCACCCATTTGCCGAACACGTTGTAGGCCAGGACGGCGGGCACGGCCACGGCAATGCCTGCAGCCGTCATCACCAGCGACTCGCCGATCGGGCCCGACACCTTGTCAATGGTGATGCTTCCGCTGGCCGCCATGGCGGCCAGTGCTCCGTAGATGCCCCAGACGGTGCCGAACAATCCCACGAAGGGCGCCGTGCTGCCGATGGACGCCAGCAGCACCTGGCCCCATTGCAGATGTGCCAAACCACGGTGCAAAGCGTCGCGCAAACGCCGGGTGAGCTGCGCCGCCGCCAGCCCGGCCCCTTCCAGCGTGCCGGCGCCGGGCCGCGCCAGCGCGGCGTCCAGCAAGGGCAACAGCACGCGTTCGCGGTCCATGGCGCTCAGCCGCGTGCGGCCTTCGTCGATGCCGGCTGAGGCCCAGAAGGCAGGCACCGCGCGTGCAATGTCGGATGCCGCACGGCGCAGCAGCCAGGTTTTCCAGATGATCAGCACCCAGGCTGTCACGCTCATGGCCAGCAGCAGCAGCGCCACCGTGCGCACGATGCCGTCGCTGGCCACCCAGAATTGCACCAGACCGTGGTTTTGCATGCGTTGTGGTGGCGGGCTTCGGGCTGGCAGGGCGGCGCTCAGCGCAGTCCCAGCACGTCTTGCATGTCGAACAGGCCCGGCTGGTTTCGCGCGGCCAGGAAACGCGCTGCGCGCAGGCTGCCTTCGACGTAGTTGGCTCGGCTGCTGCTCTTGTGCACGATCTCGATGCATTCACCGGTGCCGGCAAACAGCACCGTGTGTTCGCCCACGATGTCGCCACCCCGAACGGTGGCAAATCCGATGCTGCCCGGCGGACGCTCGCCGGTGTGGCCGTGGCGGCTGAACACGCCGCGCTCGTCCAGCGCGACGCCGCGCGCGCGCGCCAGCACTTCACCCATCGCCAGCGCGGTGCCGCTGGGTGCGTCCACCTTGTGGCGGTGGTGGGCTTCCATGACCTCGATGTCGTAACCCTCACCCAGCAAACGGGCCGCCTGGTCCAGCAGGCGCAGCATGACGTTCACGCCCACGCTCATGTTGGCCGCGAACATCACCGGCACCCGCTCGGCCACGGCAGCAATCTCGGCCTTTTCAGCAGCCGAGAAGCCGGTGGTACCGAGCACCAGGCCCACCCCCAGCCGACGGCATGCGGCCAAGTGGGCCATGCTGCCCTGCGGGCGCGTGAAGTCGATGAGCACCTGCGCACCCTGCAGACCCGCTTCGATGTCGGCGGTGACCGACACCCCGCTGACCAGGCCCAGTGCCAGGCCGGCATCCTGCCCCAGGGCCGGGCTGTTCGCCACTTCCAGCGCGCCGCTGAGCTTCAGGTCCCCGGCACCCAGCACGGCCCGCACGAGCTCGCGCCCCATGCGCCCGCCGGCTCCTGCAATGGCAATGTGGATGGGCAAGGCCGGCTCCTGCGTGTGCTGCGTCGCGACGACCGCGCGTCAGCTCTTTTCCAGCGGCGGGTAGTCGCGCACAGGACCCATGGGCTCGGCCGGCACGGTCTCTCGTTTGAGCGGCGGCGGCAGGGCCTTGCGCTCGTCTTCGCTGAGTTCGAGTTTCGGCGCCCGCGGGTCCTTGATGCGGCTGATCGAGGCCACGAAATCACGCTCCGAAGGCAGGTCGGGCGCAATCACCGAACTCACCACATCGCCCTCGAACTGCACCACCACGCTGCGCCGCTGCGCTTCGGCACCCGGCCGGCGCAGGGTGAAGATGTAATCCCAGCGGCTGGCATGGAAGGGGTCCACCACCAACGGCGTGCCCAGCAGGTCACGCACCTGCAAACGGGTCAGCCCGGGCTTGAGCAATGCGGCCTGCTCCTTGGAGATCACGTTGCCCTGCACGATGTCGATGCGGTAGGGCGTGATGAAGCCCAGAAACGTATCGGTGCGCTGCAGCGATTCGCAGCCGGCCAGACCCGCGGCAACCGTGAGCACGCTGAGGGCAAAGACGACGCGGAGGGATCGGGACATGGATGTAAACCGGGTTGGGCGGCCGCTGCCCATGCAGGTGCCTGAAAAGTCTGCAAACCTGCCTGCGCTAACCGAAAACCGAAAGCGCAACGCGATCGAGGCCGCAAGCGCACGGTGCCAGGGTCTCGACCAGTACACAGGGCTGGCTATGATTGCCATTCTATCGGTGGCTTGATTTGAACGAGCCTGCGATGCCCCAAGACACCGACCGGCAGCCGCCAACCGACACCGCCGAGCAAAGGCCCGCGATTGAAGCACGCTGACGAACTGAAGAGCAGTGGCCTGAAGGCGACGCTGCCGCGCATCAAGATCCTGGAGGTCTTCCAGCGCACCGAGCGGCGCCACATGACCGCCGAGGATGTGTTCAAGGCGCTGCTGACCGAGGGGTCCGATGTCGGCCTGGCTACCGTTTACCGCGTGCTGATGCAGTTTGAGCAGGCGGGTTTGCTGACCCGCAGCAACTTTGAATCGGGCAAGTCGATCTTTGAACTCAATGCCGGCGAACACCATGATCATCTGGTGTGCCTGGACTGTGGCCGGGTGGAAGAGTTCTTCGACTCGGAAATCGAATCGCGGCAGCGGACGGTGGCATTGGCACGTGGCTTCGAGCTGCAGGAGCACTCGCTGTCGCTGTATGCGCGTTGCAGCAAGACCGCCTGCCCGCACCGCACCCGGCCGCCCCAGGCCGAACGACCTGACAACACCTGATAGCGAGGCCAGCTTGACGCCGGGTGGTGGCTGGGCGCGTGAGCGGCCGAAAGACGTCGGCTGCAACGCGCGAGAAAACGGCGTCGTCCGGTATCGACTGCTGCGCCCGGGGGCCCACCCTGGGCTTGCAGGACGATACCGAAGGCCACTCGTTTTTCGCACGTTTCGCTTCGACGCCTTCTGCCGCCCACGCTCCTAGTCGCGGCCGTTGGCCTGCATGGCCAGTTGGTGCCGCTTGATGAATTCCTGGTAGGTGTCGATGCCGCGCAGTTGCAGCACCGTGTTGCGCACCGCGGCCTCCACCAGCACCGCCAGATTGCGCCCCGCGTCGACCGCGATGACCACCTTGCGCACGGGCAGGTTCAGCACCTCCTCGTACAAGGGTTCGTGCGGCAAACGGTCGAAGTCGCGCTCCATCGTTTCCTTGCGCACCAGGTGCACGATCAGCTTCAGGCGCATCTTGCGACGCACTGCCGTCTCGCCAAAGATGGCCTTGATGTCCAGCAGGCCGATGCCGCGCACTTCCAGCAGGTTTTGCAGCAGTTCGGGGCAACGGCCCTCCAGCGCGGTCTGGGAGATGCGGTAAATATCCACCGCATCGTCGGCCACCAGGCCATGCCCGCGGGACACCAGTTCCAGACCCAGCTCGCTCTTGCCCAGGCCCGATTCGCCGGTGAGCAGCACGCCCAGGCCGAGAATGTCCATGAACACGCCGTGGCGCGTGGTGCGCTCGGCAAAGAGTTGCCCGAGATAGCCACGCACCACGTCGATCACGTGGCCGGCTGATTCGGCAGTGACGAACAACGGTATCTCTGCCCGGTCGCACATGGCCACCAGGCGCGGCGGCGGCGTCTGACCATCGGCCACGATCAGCACCGGCGGCTCCAGCGTCACGATGCGCGAGATGCGGCGTTCCTGATCCTCTGGCTCGGCTTCCAGCAGGTACTGCACCTCGCGCACGCCCACGATCTGAACCCGGTAGGGATGGATGTAGTTCAGGTAGCCCACCAGATCGGCGGCCGAGTGCGCGTCTCGCACGGCGGACTCATCGAAGCGGCGTTCCGGGTGGCCCTGGCCGGCTATCCAGCTCCAGCGCAGGGCAACGCTGTGCGCTTCGAAAAGCGCCTCGGCGCTGATGGAGGTGGGCTTCATGCGCAGGTGCTGCCTGGTGTGTCCAGGCTGGCGGGCAGCCGCCAGACGTTGGTCATGCCACCGACTTGAGAGGTTCCCAGTCGGAAATCAACTGGTGCAGCTTCGCCGTGTCGGGCTCGGTCTTCAGGCGCTCGCGCAATTCGCGATCAGACAGCATTTCCGCAATTTCCGACAATATCTCCAGGTGTCGCTGCGTCGCGGCTTCCGGCACCAGCAAAAAGATCAGCAGCTTCACCGGCTCGTCATCGGGCGCGTCGAAACCGATCGGTTGAGTCACGCGCACCACGGCCGCCAGCGGATTCTTCAAGCCCTTGATCCGGCCATGCGGAATCGCCACCGCGTGCCCGAGCCCCGTGGACCCCAGCCGTTCGCGTGCGAACAGGTTGTCGGTGACCACGCCACGCGCGATGGCGTGCTGGTTTTCAAACAGCAAGCCAGCTTGCTCGAAAACGCGTTTCTTGCTGGTGGCATCCACGTCCAGCAAGACGTTGGCGGGTGGCAGGATTGCTGCAAGTCGGTTCATCGGACCATTCCTCTGGGCTGGGTCAGCCGGGCGCCCAGTGCTGGGCGGCACCCCCTGCCCAATCGGTACCTGCGGCAGGAAGCTCGAATGATCATAGCAATGGCCCCGCCCCGTGAGACCTGGGCCAGGTCCCCGAAACGGGTGGATTTGGAGCTTTCAGTCGAATAATTGCGGCGCTGCAGCAACAATTGATTCACCATGCAAAACGGCCCCGAAGGGCCGTGGCGAAAACGGTGGCTTGACGCTCAGAGGGCGCTGGTGGCCGCCCGTTTTGGCGACGTGTGATGGTGGTCTTGAACCCGGTCCTTGTGCCGCATCACCTGGCGGTCCACTTTGTCCATCAGCTGGTCAATCGCGGCATACATGTCTTCGTGCGATTGCTCGACAAAGATGTCGCGGCCCTTCACGTGGAGCGTCACTTCGGCTTTCTGCCTTCGCTCCTTCTCCTTCAAATTCTCTACGGTCAGCAGCACGGTAATGTCGACAACCTGATCGAAATGTCGCGTTACGCGATCCAGCTTTGTGAGCACGTACTCTCTCAAAGCGGGAGTAACTTCAAGATGATGGCCGCTGATTGTCAAGTTCATCAGAACCTCCTTTACGAGGATGGGACAGAGATACCGGCAGACGGAACCACCGGTCACGAGAGAACCGAAGGAACGATTGGGGGTGGGGGGTTGAGGACAGGGTGTAGAAACAGACGCGGCTGAACAGCCGCGAGGCCAGTGTGCTACCGAAGCTGGCGCCTGACAAGCACCGGCAGTGAATACGAGCATGGCCGATGCGGGCATTCGTCGCACTCAACCCAGGCATGACCGCCGAACTCCTTCTGAGCGAGCACCCGCGGCCACGCGCCGCGGGTGCCGGTACGGTACAAACCGTGCATTTCGCACGACAACTCAAGCCCGGGCCGCAATGACCCGGTCGCTAGAATGGATCGCAATCCCCAAGGGAACAGGATCCCGCGGCCTGCGCCGTGACACAACACCCATGAAGCTCATTGGTTCACTGACCAGCCCCTATGTGCGCAAAGTGCGCATCGTCATGGCCGAAAAGAAACTCGACTTCCAGCTGGTGCTCGAAGATGTCTGGGGCACCGATGACATCCTGAAGAGCAACCCACTGGGCAAGGTGCCGTGTCTGGTGATGGAAGGGGGCGAGGCTGTTTTCGATTCACGCGTCATCGTCGAATACCTGGACACGCTGTCGCCCGTGGGCAAGCTGATACCGCCGACGGGGCGTGAGCGCATCGAGGTTCGCACCTGGGAGTCCCTGGCCGACGGCCTGCTGGACGCCAGCGTCGGGGCCCGGCTGGAAGCCACCTGGGGCGGCCGAAGCGCCGAACAACGCTCGCAGGCCTGGATCGACCGGCAGATGAGCCGGGTGACGGCCGTGCTCAAGGCGATGTCGCAGGGCCTGGGCGACAAGCCCTATTGCTCCGGCAACCACTTCTCGCTGTCGGACGTGGCGGTGGGCACCGCCTTGGGTTATCTCGACTTTCGCTTTGCGCACATCGACTGGCGCGGTGACCATCCCAACCTGCTGCGCCTGCACGACAAGCTGGCCACGCGCACCAGCTTCGTCGACACCACGCCCCCGATTACGACCTGAGCAGTCCGCGCCTCGGTCAAGCGCTGGCTTGAAACGCTGTCATTCGGCCGGCATGAAGCTGACCGTCTGCGCCAGCGGCCAATACAGCCTGAAGACGTTGTGCGGCCAGTCGGCACGCCCTTCGATGGCCGCAAGCAGCGCGCCGGGCTTGACGAAAGACAGTTGATTGGCGAGCAGGCGCACGTCGTGATCCGACGCGCGGCGCACGATGTGCGAGGCATTGATCTGGTTGGGGTGGTCCAGGCCGCAGGCCTGCACCAGTTCCTGCAGGGCCTTGAGCGTGTTGCGGTGGAATCGCCAGACGCGTTCGGTCTTGTCGGGTACCACCAGTGCCTTCTGGCGTTGCGGGTCCTGCGTGGCCACGCCGGTGGGGCAGCTGCCTGTGTGGCAGGTCTGCGCCTGCAGGCAGCCCAGCGCGAACATGAAACCCCGCGCCGAGTTGCACCAGTCGGCCCCCAGCGCCATCGCGCGCGCGATGTCGAAGGCGCTGACGATCTTGCCGGCACAGCCGATCTTGATGCGCCGCCGCAAGCCCAGACCGGTCAAGGTGTTGTGCACCAGCAGCAGCCCTTCCTGCAGCGGCGTGCCCATGTGGTCGGTGAATTCGAGCGGCGCCGCACCGGTGCCTCCCTCGCCACCGTCGACGACGATGAAATCGGGCAGGATGCCGGTTTCCAGCATCGCCTTGGTCAGCGCAAACCATTCCCAGGGGTGGCCTATGCAGAGCTTGAAGCCGACTGGTTTGCCGCCCGACAGCGCGCGCAGCCGCTCGATGAAATGCATCATCTCCGCAGGCGACGAGAAGGCGCTGTGGAGGGCCGGGCTGACGCAGTCCACGCCCACCGGCACGCCGCGCGCTGCCGCGATCTCGGGCGTCACCTTCGGGCCGGGCAGAACGCCGCCGTGTCCGGGCTTGGCGCCCTGGCTGAGCTTGAGCTCGATCATCCTGACCTGCGGGTCGCAGGCGTTCTTGGCGAAGCGTTCGTCGCTGAAGCTGCCGTCGTCATTGCGGCAGCCGAAGTAGCCGCTGCCGATCTCCCAGATCAGGTCGCCGCCATGCACGCGGTGGTGCTGGCTGATCGAGCCTTCGCCGGTGTCGTGCGCGAAGTGCCCCTTCGCGGCGCCGCCGTTGAGTGCCAGGATGGCGTTGGCGCTCAGGGCGCCAAAACTCATCGCCGAGATGTTGAACACGCTGGCGCTGTACGGTTGCGTGCAACTGGTGCCGCCGCTGCCGATGCCGACGCGGAAGTCATGGGACGACAACTCCGTTGGCGCCAGCGAGTGGTTGATCCACTCATAGCCGATGGCGCCCACGTCCAACTGCGTGCCGAAGGGTCGCTTGTCGCCTTCGCCCTTGGCGCGCTGGTACACCAGGCTGCGTTGCTGGCGCGAAAAGGGCGCCGCCTCATGGTCGCTCTCGATGAAGTACTGGCGGATCTCCGGGCGGATGAATTCGAGCAGGAACCGCAAGTGCCCGATGACGGGGTAGTTGCGCAGCACCGAGTGCCGGCGCTGCCGCGTGTCGCGCCAGCCCAGGCCGACCAGAAAGAGACACGCCAAAGCGGGCAGGCCCGCGGTGCCGCGAATCACATAGCTCAGCGCAAACATCAACGCGAGCGCGGCGCTGAGCATCCACGCCGTGTAGCGCACCGGAAAGTGCTGGTCCAGGCGATGCAGCCATTCGTGCATGGGCGCTCCAGTGCTGGCGGCATGTGTCACGCCGCGCGGGGATCAAATCGTAGCCGCGTCCCCCGCCGCGCCGACCTCCGAACAACACGGCGATCCGCCGGCAATTCGGCCGCGTCCACCGCCGTGCTGCGGCTCTTGCGACCCCATGCCACGCTTGCGGCGCAGGCGGCCGTGTGTATACTTTTTCTTCAGCGCTGATTTGCTCCGGCTTGCGGGCGCTTAACAAATGCCGCTAAACAGGGGCTGCCTGAATGTTCAAACAGAACCCGGTGGCCGCTCATGCAGGCGGCTCCGGGTTCTTTGCATTTCATGGCCACACTGGGACTGGTATCACCACAAGACATGCACTTCAGCGAGCCACTGGCGCTGAAGAGCAGCGCCGTGCTGCCGGCCTACAGCTTGCGTTTCGAGACCTATGGCGCGCTCAATGAGGCGCGCAGCAATGCCGTGCTGGTGTGCCACGCCCTCAACGCCAGCCACCACGTGGCCGGCACGCACGCCGACGGCAGCGTGGGCTGGTGGGACAACCTGGTCGGGCCCGGCAAGCCCTTGGACACCAACCGTTTTTTCGTCATCGGCGTGAACAACCTGGGCTCGTGTTTTGGCTCCACCGGCCCCACCAACCTGAACCCCGCCACCGCTCGCGCCTACGGCGCCGACTTTCCGGTCGTCACGGTAGAAGACTGGGTGGAAGCCCAGGCGCGCCTGGTCCAGCGGCTCGGCATCACGCAACTGGCGGCTGTGCTCGGCGGCAGCCTGGGCGGCATGCAGGCCCTGGCCTGGACACTGCAACACCCCGAGCGGCTGCGCCACTGCATCGCGGTGGCCACAGCACCCAACCTGAGCGCACAGAACATCGCCTTCAACGAAGTCGCGCGGCGCGCCATCGTCACCGACCCTGACTTCCACGGCGGCCACTACCTCGAGCAGCACACACTGCCCAAGCGCGGCCTGCGGGTGGCGCGCATGATCGGGCACATCACCTACCTCAGCGACGATGCGATGGAGGCCAAGTTTGGCCGCGAGATGAAAGGAGCCGAGCCGGGCTACAGCACGCAGGACATCGAATTCCAGATCGAAAGCTATCTGCGCCACCAAGGCGACAAGTTCAGCGAGTACTTCGATGCCAACACCTACTTGTTGATCACCCGCGCGCTGGACTACTTCGACCCAGCCCGAGACCACGGCGGCAGCCTGACGGCCGCGTTCGCCACCGCACGCGACAAACGTTTCACGCTGGTCAGCTTCACCACCGACTGGCGCTTTTCGCCCGCGCGCAGCCGCGAAATCGTCAAGGCTCTGGTGGACAACCGCATCAACGTGGCTTACGCCGAAATCGAGGCGCCGCATGGGCACGACGCTTTCTTGCTGGACGACCCGCGTTACCACGCGCTGATGCGCGCCACCTTCGAACAGGTGGCCTCTCATGTCTGAGCGCAAGGACCTCGAAACCATTGCCAGTCTGGTGCCCGGCGGCAGCCGCGTGCTGGACCTGGGTTGCGGCAACGGTGAACTGCTGGCCTGGCTGCAACAACACAAAGGCTGCAGTGGCTACGGCATCGAGATCGACGACGCCAATGTGCTGAGTTGCGTGCAAAAAGGCGTCAACGTCATCCAGCTCAACCTGGAAGAAGGTCTGGCCCTGTTCGACGACCACAGCTTCGACGTCGTGCTGCAGGTGGACACGCTGCAGCACCTGCGCAACACCGAGCGCATGCTGCGTGAAACTGCGCGTGTGGGGCGCATCGGCATCGTGGCGTTCCCGAACTTTGCGCACTGGCCCAACCGGCTGCACGTGTTGACCGGGCGCATGCCGGTGACGCGCACCCTGCCCTACCAGTGGTATGACACCCCCAACATCCGCGTCGGCACCTATGCCGACTTTGAAGTACTGGCCCAGCGTTGCGGCTTGACCGTCACCGACAGCTTCGGCTTGCAGGGCGGTCGCCCCGTACGCCGTTGGCCCAACGCACGCGCCAGCGTGGCGGTGTTCAGGTTTGAGAAGGCATAAGGGGCCGCTCGGCTCCGGCGGCGACGTCCTGCGGCAGCCGCAACGAGAAACGGGCCCCTGCGCCAGGCGCACTGCTCACGCCAATAGCGCCGCCCATGGCTTCAGCCAGCTGACGGCACAGCGCCAGGCCGAGCCCGGTGCCCGCGACGCTGCCATGCTGCGCGCCCACGCGCTCGAAGGGGTTGAACAGACGGGCCATCTGGTCTTCACTCAGGCCCGGCCCGCTGTCGATGACGTTGATCTCTGCAACCCCCTGATGCCGCAGCACGGTCACGCGCACCCAGCCCCCCGGGCGGTTGTACTTGATCGCGTTCGACATCAGGTTGCTCAGGATCTGCTTGAGCCGCCGGCGGTCGGCCAGCACGCGCACGATCGGGTCTCGGTCTGCCGGCGCGGCATGCAGCGCCACCGCCTGGGGCGCCGCGCTGGCGGCGAGCATGGTGGTGACCTCGCCCACCAGGCCCCAGAGATCCACCGACTCGATGACAAACGGCAACTGGCCGGTCTGCACGCTGGACAGATCGAGCACGTCGTCCACCAGCGCCAGCAAGTGGTGTCCACTGTCCAGCACATGGCGCACCCATCCGCGCTGGCGCTCTTGCAGCCCGCCGTCCAGTTCCAGCAACTGCGCAAACCCCAGGATGGCGTTCAGCGGCGTGCGCAATTCATGGCTCACGCGGGACAGGAACTGCGACTTCGACAAGTCGGCCGCCGCCGCGCGGTCACGCTCGATGCGCAAGGCGTCGGCCTGACGGGCCTGAGACACATCGGTGAGCGTACCGATCATGCGCAGAGCCCGGCCCTGGTCGTCGCGTTGCAGGATGACGCCGCGTGAAAGCACAGTCACCCATTCGCCGCGGCGACTTCGAATGCGGTGTTCGTTGACGTAGGAAGGGCTCAGCCCGTCCAGATGCAACTGCCGGTCGGCCAGCATGCGTGCGCGGTCGTCGGGGTGGGTCAGTTCGTCCAGAGCCTGCGGCGTGTCAGCCAGATCGTCGGGGCCGTAGCCCAACAGGGCCTTGCCGCCGGCCGACAGGAACTCGACGCCGTCCTGCACATACCAGTCCCAGACCCCGTCTCCCATGCTGAGCAGCGCGCGCTTCCACAACTCGCCACTGGTTCGCAAAGCTTCCTCGACCCGCCGACGTTCGGTGATGTCGAAGATCATGCCCACGCGCACCGCCCAGCCATCGACTGGCGCCGTGCTGGCGCTGAACATCTGCACCGAGCGCACCTCTCCCGAGGGCAGGCACAGACGGTACTCGATCTGCAGCGGCGTGCCATCGCGCAATGCCTGAGCGGCCGCGGCCTCGACGCGTTCCACATCATCAGGGTGGCGCAACGAGGACAGGAGGTCGGGGTCGGCCGCGACCTGCGCCGGCGAGATGCCCAGCATCGGCTCGATTTGCTGGTTGATGAAGCTCAGCCGACGTCGGCCATCAGGGTGTGAGAGCCGCCGATAGACCACGGCCGGGATGATTTGCACCATGTGTTCGAACTGATCACGGCTGGCCTGCACAGCACGCTGCTGGGCGCGTTCGGCAGTGATGTCTTCCACCGTGCCTTCGAAGTACAGCGCGCGCCCCTGCTCGTCGCGCACCACGTGGGCATGCTCGCGCACCCAGATGCGCTCACCGGACCGGTAGCGCCGCACCTCGGACTCAAAAGCCACCACGCGCCCATCGCGCTCGAGCACCGCCACGAACTCGCCCCGCCGACGAGGGTCCACGTACCACTTGTTGCCGATGTCGGTTGCCGCGGCCACCAGCTGCTCTGCCGTGTCGTAGCCGTTGAGCCGTGCCAACGCAGGGTTGGCATATATCTGGCGCCCGTCGGGTGCCGAGCGATAGACGCCGATCGGCAGAAACTCGCACAGCGTGGCCAGGTTGTCGGCGGAGATCATGAGCGGTGTGCCGGCCTTCAGTCGAGCGTGACCTCGCCGCGCACGGTGCCCGCACGGTCGGCACTGGCGCTCAGCGAAATGACCGTGCCGCGAGGGCCGCGCACGACCCACTCGACGACCGCGCGGTCGGCGGTGATGTCGCGACTCGGCAAGAAGGCCTGCAGGCTGGACTTCGGGGCATGGCCTTCCAGGTGCGGCGCCACCACGCGCTGGCGCCCGCTGGCCAGGCTGGCATTGGGCGGCAAATGGATTTCGAGCACCGTGCCACGCACCGTCTTGCGCTGCAAGGCCTGCTGCGTCACATAGGCCGGCAGGTAGCCGCTGTTGGCCACCGCCAGGCGCACCCGCCAGGTGTCGGCGCCCAGGGCACGAACTTCGGTGCGCAGCAGCTCCAGTTTCGGCAGGCTCAACGCCAATTGGGTGAGCCAGGCCGGAAACCGCGCCGCCTCGCGCTCGCGCAAGGCCGGGGGCGGGTTGCGCCAGTAGTTCATGCGGTCCCAGCCACCGAGTTCCACCATGCCCAGTTGCGGATGGCGGAAGGGGTACCAGTTGACGTGCGCCAGGCCGTCGCACTTCTCATCGCTCCACTTCAGCAACTTCAGATCGTCTTCCACCGGGTGGCCGCGGTACCACTCGATCCACTTGTAGTCGGTGATGCCGGCTTCCTTGTTCGGGGCCCAGATCTCGACGGTCCAGAACAGCGCGCCCAGGTGCTCGTAGACCCAGTCTTGCGTGCCGGTGATGAATTGCTTGGGGTGGTACTTGAAGTCGTGCCAGCTGCTCACCGCCGGGTAACCCGTGAGCTGCGCACCGAGCTCGGACAGGCGCTTGATCATCCACAGGTCCTCCGGGACCATGTCGTCGTCGCTCTGCGTGCCCATGGGACGCAAGATGACGCCACTGTGGGTGTGGAAGCTGACCGCCGCGCCGATGTTGGAATGCTGGGTGATGAAGTCCACCATCGCGCGCACCTCGGGCTCACTGGTGGGGTAGGGGCCGGCACCGGTCTGCTCGAATTCCTGCCGCCACTGCGACGGGAAGTTGCGGTTCAGGTCCAGGCCTTCACGGTCGGGATTGACGGTGATCTGCAAACCGTCGAAGTTCTTCAACGTGCCTTCGGGCATCACGCGGTAGTACTCACCGCCGAACTCGCCGGGCTCGCGCGCCACCATCAGACGCGGCTCGGAGGCGTGTTTCTTGTAGGTGCCATGGGGATCGGGGATGCGCATGCTGAGCATGCGGCCATCGCCGTCCACGTCCTCGATGGTCAGCCCTTCGACCGGCTCTTCGTCAAAGGGGTAGGGCCGGGTGCTGGACCGGATGTGACGCGGCTTGTCGGCCAGCGCCAGCTCGGCGCCGTCCGGGTTCAGGCGCGGCACGATGTAGACCGCGCGCGTGTTCAGCAACTCGGTGACCTGCGTGCTGTTGCCGTAGCCCTGCACCAACTGGTGCAGCCAGTACAGACAGGCCGTGCAGGCGGTCAGCTCGGCGGCATGGATGTTGCCGTCGATCCAGAACGCCGGCTTGTCTTCGTCGGGACCGGTGGCCCGATTGGTGACCGCCAGCAACCAGATATCGCGGCCTTCATGGCTCTTGCCGATGCTGCGCAGGCTGACCAGATGGGGCGCCGCGGCAGCATAGTCCTGCAGCAGCCGCGTCAGTTCGGGATAGCGGTAGAACTGGTCGAAGCGCGGGATCGGGGTGGCGGGCATGGTGCGGTGAGCGTCGGACTGCGGGCAGTGGTGCCGTTGATGCTAAACGCCTGCCAGCGCCTGCCCCTTGGCCAAACACGCGCAGGGGCTACGCAGGCGCCGCGCACAGCCTCTTCCTACTGGGTTTGCGTCGCGCTGGTGATCACCACATTGGGAATGGGCAGGCAGGCACTGACAATGGCCGCAGTACAGGGTGCCGACTTGATCGCCGCCACCACCGCGGCGCCAGCAGAAACGCTTCCAAACACCGCATAGCCCCGCGTCGTACTCGTACGGTCGAGATTCAGATTGTTCACGACATTGATGAAAAACTCCGATGTCGCTGTATCCGGAGAGCTTGTGCGTGCCATAGCCACGGACAGGTTGACATTGGACAGCCCCGTGTTGTCCTCCAGAACAATTGGTGCATCGGTCGTTTTGTGCACAGGCGACGTATTTGCGGCCACGGGCGCGTCGTAGCCACCCCCTTGCACCACCTCGACTCCAGCGGTGGCTGTGGTCGTGGTGCGGTGAAAAATGCTGCCGTTGTAGAAACCTGCATTCACGTACTTCAGGAAGTTGTTCACCGTGATCGGCGCCTGCTGCGGTGCCAGCGTGATGGCGAAGCTGCCATTGACGGCCGCGCCGTTGCTGACGGTCATCGTCACCTGGGGCGCAGGCACGGTGTAGCTGGGGCTTGCGAGGGAGACGTTGTCTGCAGTGCGGACCACGCTGAATTGCTGAGCGCCCTGGCTGTTGACCGTGCAGGTGTAGTAGGCCGTGGTCGCGGTGCTGATGTTCGGCGCTGTGGTGCTGCGGGCGACGCCAGTGCATCCCGCCGACGTGACCGTGATCGGCTGGTCCAGCAGGCTGCCATTCAGCGTCAACAGCAACTGGCGGCTGTAGCGCGGCGCGCCGACCGTGAACGAGCTCACCGTGGGCGCGGGGCCGGCCGTGTCACCAGTGGCACCACCACCGCCGCCGCAAGCCCCCAGCATGGGCAGCACGGCGGCAGCGGCAAGCAGCGCACGCAAGGGGGAGGGCAGCAGCGAAGGCTTCAACATGGGATTTACATTCATGACAGAGGTTAAAAGGATCAACTGTAGAAGGCCTATTCGAACATGAGCTTGGCCATGCCACGCACCGTGAACAGGTGGCCCGGGTTCTGCTTTTCTTCCAGCATGCTGGACAGCCGGCTGCGGATGCGGGCGCTGCGGCGGGCGCGCCAGACCACCAGATCGGCCAGCCAGGGATGGTGGTTGACGTGGCTGGCCGTCTCGTACAGGTCGAAACGAGGCTTCAGGCGCAGCAGTTCGGCTTCATAGCGTTGGCGCGTCAACGACTCGTCCAGTCCCTCATGGCCCAGCACCGCCTCAGCGGCCAGCATGCCGGTTTCCATGGCCTTGCCGATGCCTTCTCCGCTGAAGGCATAGGTGCTGCCAGCCGCCTCGCCGGTCACCAGCAGACCGGGGCGTGACCAGCGCGCGCCCTGCAACGAGCAGCGCAGTGGAGCCCCCTTGATGGCACCGAGCAAGGTGCCACCGGCCATCAGTTCCCGCGCCGGGGCATGGATCTCGCAGAACGCATCGAACATGGCGCGCAGGTTGACGTCCTGCATGCGCCCCTTGCCGTCGCGCTGGCGGATGTGGCTGCCGGTGAGGCCGGCGCCGATATTGAACACGCCGCCGGGCGCAGGGAATATCCAGCCGTAGCCGCCACGCAGCCGCTGGTGCCAGACCATCTGCAGCTGCGTGATGCGGCCCACCATGGCCTCGTTGCGCACGTAACCCCGAAGGGCCACGCCGCTGGGCGTCTGGCGGTCGCACAGTCCCACCGCCTGCAGCGCCTGCGGCACGGCGCCTGTGGCCAGCACCGTCCAGCGCGCCTGCAACTCCAGGCTCGTCGCAGCGCCCGGCCCGCCGCCCTTGAACCGCCCGCCCACCACGCGGTCGCCGTCGAGCAGCGGCGCCTCGAAGCGCCAGGGCGTGAGCAGCTGCGCACCGGCGCGCTCGGCCGCGCGCACCAGCACATGGTCCAGTGTCTTGCGCGGCAGCACCGACAGCGTCCCCGGCACGTCCACCTGCCCGCCCCGCGGGCCGACGCATCGCACGTGCGATACCGCGCTGGCGAGGCTGGCTACCTCATCGGCCACACCCAGTCGACGCAGGGCCGCGTGGCTGTCGGGTATCAGGCCATCGCCGCAGACCTTGTCGCGGGGAAAGTCGTGCTGGTCCACCAGCAGCACCGACCGGCCCGCCGCCGCCAGCAGCTGCGCGCAGGCGCTGCCCGCCGGGCCGGCACCCACCACCAACACGTCACAGGAGGTCGGAGGGGATTGCCTTTGCATGGCGTCAGATTGTAGGCAGCGGGCCGTGGCGCCGACTCTCCAAGCCCTTTGCTTGACGACGCTCAAGGCCCGGTGCGGCGCGCTGCGCGAACATGAACTCAGGCCACTGGAGTGCCACCATGAAACATCTCACCGTCGGACAGCGTTCGTGGCTTGAGGCCGAGTTGCAGCAAAGACAGCAACAACTGGGCAGCCGCCTGAAGGAGCACCACGGCAGGCTCAGCCGCGCCGAGCACGCGCGCGAGGTGCTGGAGCAGGACGGTGACGACGCACCGCAGCGCGAAGGCGAGCGCGAAATTGACATGGCGCTGTCCGATCTCGAGTCCAGCGAACTCTTGCTCGTCGGCAGCGCTCTGACCCGGCTGCTTGAGGGCGACACGGGTGGCTATGGTTGGTGCAGTGCGTGTGGCGCCGACATTCCGTTTGACCGCCTGAAGGCCGAGCCGTGGGCCCTGCGCTGCGTTCCCTGCCAGGCGCAACTGGAAAGTGGGCAATCCCGCAAGCTCTGAGCCTCTTCAGAACCCTTTGCCCAACTCTCTCTTCTCAGGAACCGCCCCGTAGCCCACACCCGGCTGAGGCGGGACGTGAAGATCCGGAAGGATCTTCACGCCAGACGAAGGCTCGAGCGCGACTTCACGCGCGAGGGCTGAGCCACCTTCCCGCGACGAGCGCAGAACGACCGGCACTGACGCCGGCCGCCCGAACAAACCGCACCGTCAGGCCGGCGCGCCCTTGACCTTCAAGCGCCACGCATGCAGCAGCGGCTCGGTGTAGCCGCTGGGTTGCGCCAGACCCTTGAACACCAGGTCGCTGGCGGCTTGGTAGGCCGCGCTGGCGTCATAGCGGCCAGCCATCTTCTGATAGGCCGCGTCGCCGGCGTTCTGCTGGTCCACCACCTTGGCCATGCGCTTCAACGTGGACTTCACCTGGGCCTTGCTCACCACGCCGTGCAGCAACCAGTTGGCCATGTGCTGGCTGCTGATGCGCAACGTGGCGCGGTCTTCCATCAGGCCCACGTTGTGGATGTCGGGCACCTTGGAGCAGCCCACGCCCTGGTCGATCCAGCGCACCACGTAACCCAGGATGCCCTGCGCGTTGTTGTCCAGTTCCTGCTGCTTGGCTTCGTCACTCCAGTTCGGCTTCCTGGCCACCGGTACGGTCAGCAGCCCTTCCAGCAGTGCATCGCGTTCAGCGTCGAAGTCGACCTTCTCCAGTTCGCGCTGCACCTTGAACACATCGACCTGGTGATAGTGCAGGGCATGCAGCGTGGCGGCGGTGGGGCTGGGCACCCAGGCGGTGTTGGCACCCGCCCTGGGGTGCGCGATCTTCTGCTGCAGCATGGCCGCCATCAGGTCGGGCATGGCCCACATGCCCTTGCCGATCTGTGCCTTGCCACGCAGCCCGCATTCCAGGCCCACCAGCACGTTGCTGCGCTCATAGGCCTGGATCCAGGCCGTTGCCTTCATGTCACCCTTGCGCAGCATCGGCCCGGCTTGCATGGCGGTGTGCATTTCGTCGCCCGTGCGGTCCAGGAAGCCGGTGTTGATGAAGGCGACGCGGTCGGCAGCGGCGGCAATGCAGGCCTTGAGATTGACGCTGGTGCGGCGCTCTTCGTCCATGATGCCCAGCTTGACCGTGGCCTGCGGCAGACCCAGCAGCTTTTCGACGCGCGCAAACAGTTCGGCGGCAAAGGCCACCTCGGCCGGGCCGTGCATCTTGGGCTTGACGATGTAGACGCTGCCGCGGCGCGAGTTGCGGATGCCGTTCTGCCCGTGCCCTTGCAGGTCGTGCAGCGCAATGGTGGTGGTGACCACCGCATCGAGAATGCCCTCGGGGATCTCCTGGCCCTGCTCACCCCACAGGATGGCGGGGTTGCTCATCAGGTGCCCGACGTTGCGCAGGAACAGCAGCGAGCGGCCATGCAGCGCCACGTCTTCACCACGCGGGCCGGTGTACTGCCGGTCGGGGTTGAGGCCACGAATGAAGCTCTTGTCGCCCTTCGCGATGGTCTCGGTCAGCGTGCCCTTCAGGATGCCCAGCCAGTTGCCGTAGGCCTGCACCTTGTCGGCCGCGTCGACCACGGCCACCGAGTCTTCGAGGTCGAGGATGGTGGAAAGCGCCGACTCCAGCACCAGATCGCAGACGCCGGCAGCGTCGGTCTTGCCGATAGGGTGCTCGACGTCGACGCGGATGTCCATGTGCAGCCCGTGATGCGACAACAGCACGCCACTGGGAGCCGTCAACTCACCCTGGAAGCCGACAAACTGCGCCGGGTTCTTCAGGCCCACCGTGCTGCCATTCTTCAGCGTCACGGCCAGCTGGTTGTCCACCACGCGATAGGCGGTGCTGTCCAGGTGCGAGCCCTTCTTCAGCGGCGCGCAGCGGTCGAGCACATGGCGGGCATATTCGATGACCTTGGCGCCACGAACCGGGTTGTAAGCGCCAGCACGGCTGGCGCCATCGTCTTCAGACAGCGCATCGGTGCCGTACAGCGCGTCGTACAGGCTGCCCCAGCGCGCGTTGGCGGCGTTGAGCGCGTAGCGGGCATTGGTGATGGGCACCACCAGCTGCGGGCCGGCCTGCAGCGCCAGTTCGGCGTCGACGTTCCTGGTGCGGATCTTCAGCTGCGCGGGCACCGGCACGAGGTAGCCGATCTTTTCCAGAAAGGCCCGGTACTTCAACATGCTCTTGATCGGGCCTGGGTGCGCCCGGTGCCAGGCGTCCATCTCGGTTTGCAGGCGGTCACGCTCGGCCAGCAACGCCGCATTCTTCGGCGCCAGATCGGTGACGATGGCATCGAAGCCGGCCCAGAAAGCCTCGCTGTCGATGCCGGTGCCGGGCAGCACTTCTTCATTGATGAAGCGGTGCAACTGGTTGGCCACTTGCAGGCCGTGTATGGGGGTACGCATGGTCTTCATCCTAGGAATTGTGTGATGGCAGGCTGGCAGGAAACAGGTTCAGCACATCGGTCAGGCTGCTGCCGGTGTGGGTGGGGGGCGGCTCGAGTTGTTCGCGCGGCGCGCCGGCACGGTTGACCCAAAGGGTGGTGTAGCCGAACCACGTTGCACCCAGCGCGTCCCAGGCATTGCTGCTGACGAACAGGATGCCCTGCGCCGGCAGACCCAGCGCCTGCGGGCCGAGGGCGTAGGCCGCGGGGTCGGTCTTGAAGCGGCGCACCGCGTGCACGCTGATCTGGTGCTGCAGCAGGGTGTCGAAACCGGCACTGTGCACGGCCGCCGCCAGCATCGAGGGGTCGCCGTTGCTCAGGACGCCGGTCGGAATGCGACGCCTCTGCAGTTCCTCCAACACACCACGGTTCTCCGGGTAGGCATCGAGCTGCAGGTACTGGTCCATCAGGCGATCCTCGGCCGCTGCGTCCAGTGGCAAGCCCAGCCGGGCGGCTGCAAAGCGCAAGCCCGCTCGGGTGATGTCCCAGAACGGGCGGTACAAGGCATCGGGCGCTGCGCCGGCCAGCGTGCTCATGGTCACCAGCCGGGTGTATTCGATCTGCTTGTCGCGCCACAGCAGCGACAGGCGCTCGCCCTGGCCGGGAAACAGGCTGTCGGCCGTCTGCACGACGCTGTGTACGTTGAACAGCGTGCCATAGGCATCGAACAGGACAGCGCGCAGTGTGCTCATACCCGCAATTTATTCCATATGCTGATCGGCATTAAGTATTGCCGGCGGCATTGATTTGTGCGTTTTCATCGCACAATCGAATGATGGACCGGCTCAAGCAGATCGAATCCTTCGTCGCCGTGGCTGCCAAAGGCAGTTTGACGGCCACCGCCCAAGCCGAAGGTGTGGCGCCGGCGGTGATCGGCCGGCGCATCGACGGACTGGAAGAGCGGCTGGGGGTGAAGCTGCTGGTGCGCACCACAAGGCGCATCACGCTCACGCACGAAGGCAGCGCGTTTCTCGAGAACTGCCAGCGCTTGCTGATCGATCTGGCCAACGCCGAGGCCAGCGTCAGCGCCGGTGGCGTCAAGGCCAGCGGGCACCTGCGCATCACCGCGCCGGCCGGTTTCGGCCGCCGCCACGTGGCACCGCTGGTGCCGGGTTTCGTGGCCCAGCACCCCGAGGTGAGCCTGTCGTTGAACCTGAGCGACCGCGTGGTCGACATCGTCAACGAAGGCGTGGACTGCGCCATCCGCGTCGGCGATCTGCCCGACAGCAGCCTGGTCAGTGTGCGCCTGGCCGACAACCGGCGGCTGTGCGTGGCCGCACCGTCGTACCTGCAGCGCGCCGGTGTACCGGCTACACCGTCAGACCTGATGCGCCACGCCTGCCTGACGCTGAGTTCCGACGCCAGCCAGACACGCGGCTGGGCCTTCGTGACGGACGGCGAACTGACCCACCTGCGCCCCAGCGGGCGACTGGACTGCAGCGACGGCCAGGTCTTGCACGAGTGGTGCCTGGGCGGCCTGGGCATCGCCTGGCGCAGCACCTGGGAAGTCGAAAGTGACGTGGCTGCCGGTCGGCTGCAGGTGATGCTGGAAGGTTTTGCGGCGCCGCCCAACGGCATCTACGCCGTGTTTGCGCAGCGCAAGCACCTGCCGCTGCGGGTGCGGCTGTGGATAGAGCACGTCAAGCAGACCTTTGGCAACCCGGCCTACTGGCGCTCGGCCACGGGCGATCGCCGGGCGGGCGGCAAAGCCGATAGCGGCAAAGGCAACGGGGCGCCCCTGCAGGGCGCATAGAGGCCGGGGCTGCCGGGGCCGACGGTCTGCCGGAATATGGGCGCCGCGTCTTCCTGCGCGTCAGGCCCGCCTGGCTACAGGATGCGCCGCGGATGCGCCAGCGCCTCGTGCGCGGCATGCAGCCGCCGCACCAGCACACGGATGAAGGCCTTGTCGAAGGCGTGCAAGGTGTCCAGCGAGAGGCCCTGCATGCGCTGCGGGTTGAACGACACCGTGGTGGTGGCGTGCGAGACCAGGATGTCGACGCTGTGCAAGCGCAACTCGGGGTTCGGCGCCAGATAGGCCATCTCTCCCACCGAGGCACCGGGCCCCAGCGTCGCCACCACGGCGCCATCACGCAGCACTTGAACCTCGCCCTGCGTGATGATGTGAAAGCTGTCGCCCCGGTCGCCGCGCTTGAACAGCGCATGACCATAGCGGTGGCGCGTCCAGGTGGCGCGGTGCACCACCTCCCACAAGGCCACGTCGCCGAACTCGGCGAAAAATTCCAGCGCACGCAGCAGCGTGTAGCGCTCCGAGTCCAGCACCTCCTGCAGCCCGACGCGCGGCACCTGGCGATTCGACACCAGGGCCGACAGCGCCGCCGCCACCTCGTCCCAGCTGGCCGGGCGCAACAGGCGTTCCTTCGCCAGGCTGGCCTCGATCAGCGACTGCAACGCCGGTGGCACCCCCTCGCGCAAGGTCGACAAGGGGGGCGCGCAGCCGTGGTAGATCTGCTGCATCAAGGCCTGCTGTTGCTGGGCATCGAACGGTGGCCGACCGGCCACCAGGTGAAACAGCACCGCGCCCAGAGAATAGATGTCGGCGCGGCAGTCCAGCGTGTCACCGTCCAGCTGCTCCGGCGACATGTAGGCCAGCGAGCCCACACGGTAGACCTGCGTGTGGTCAGCGCCCAGGTTGAACACGCTGCCAAAGTCGGTGACCTTGACGTCCACCACGTGTTCGCCCTTGAGCAGCACCAGCAGGTTGGCCGGTTTCACGTCTCGATGAATCAGGCCCCGCTGGTAGCAGTAGCCCAGCGCCATCGCGCACTTGAAGCCAATCTCGATGATGACGGCCAAAGGCAGCAGGTTGTTGGGCTTGCAAAAGCGCCGCAGCGTGCCGCCGCTGACGACTTCCATCACCAGATACGGCGCCTCCACGTCGGCCACGGCGTCGAAGATCTGCACCACGTTGGGGTGTTGCAGGTGGCCCACCAACGCCGCTTCGGCAGCAAAAAATCGCTGCTGGTAGTGCAGTTCGCGCGATCCCGGCACCAGCCCGGATCGCACGCGCTTGATGGCCACATCGCGGCCCAGGAAGGGGTCGTGTGCCAGGAAGACCTCGCTGGTAGCCCCTTCGCCGAGCTTGGACTTCACGGTGTACTTGCCGATCTGTCGCGGCAGGGCTAGCACCCCGGCACCAGGCTCCGGGCGGGCAGCTGAGTGGGTTGGCGCGACGGAAGGGGGCATGCGGCGTGTGGATGGGTGCGGTCGGGCCTGCCGAGGCAGGCTCGGCAGTCGTTGATGGTGGCGCCCGACAGGCAGCGCAGAGCCAGAAAAAGCAGGCCACTGGGCAGCCAATTCGACAGCCAGGCGCCGTGCCGGCGGTTGCCGCCGGCGGCGGCACAAGCGCCAGCAATGACCCCACAAGGCGGGGCTGGCAACCAGGCAGCCGCCGCCGACGCAAGGGTGAAAAGTAGAATCAGAGAATGATTGAAGCCAAACAAGCCCTGCGCGCAGCGCTGCTCGCAGCGCTGCAGCAACTGGTCGAAAACACCCCCACATCTCCAGACGGCGATCAACTGGCCGCGCTGGCACAGTTCGAAAACCCCAAAGTGGCCAGCCACGGTGACCTGGCGGTCACCGCGGCGATGCAACTGGCGCGACTGCTGAAGAAGAACCCGCGCGAGCTGGCGCAGGCGCTGGTGCAGGCCCTGCACGCACAGCCTGCCGTGCAACGCTGGGTGCAGTCGCTCGAAATCGCCGGGCCGGGTTTCATCAATCTGCGTCTGGCTCGGGCAGCCAAACAAGCCGTCGTGGCCGAGGTGCTGCAGGGCGCCGAGCAGTTCGGCGTGCAGCCGGCCAGCGGCCGCAAGGTGATGGTCGAATTCGTCTCCGCCAACCCGACCGGGCCGCTGCACGTAGGCCATGGCCGCAATGCGGCACTGGGCGACTGCATCTGCAACCTGCTGCAAAGCCAGGGCCACGAGGTGCTGCGCGAGTTCTATTACAACGACGCCGGGGTGCAGATCAACAACCTGGGCATCTCGGTGCAGCGCCGGCTGCAGGGGTTCAAGCCCGGCGAAGCGGCCTGGCCCGAGCAGGCCTACAACGGGGAGTACATCGCCGACGTCGCCGCCGACTTCCTGGCCCGCAAGACCGTGCGTGCCGACGACCGCGCATTTGCGGCGTCGGGCGACATCACCGACCTGCCCGCCATCACCCAGTTTGCCGTGGCCTATCTGCGCCACGAACAAGACCTGGACCTGCAGGCCTTTGGCGTGCGCTTCGACCACTACTACCTGGAAAGCAGCCTGTACACCAGCGGCCGCGTCGAAGCCACCGTGCAGTGCCTGGTGGCGTCGGGCAAGACCTACGAGCACGAGGGCGCACTGTGGCTGCGCACCACCGACTATGGCGACGACAAGGACCGCGTCATGCGCAAGCAAGACGGCTCCTACACCTACTTCGTGCCCGATGTGGCCTATCACCTGGCCAAGTTCGAGCGTGGCTATACGCAGGTCATCAACGTGCAGGGCACCGACCACCACGGCACCGTGGCCCGCGTGCGGGCCGGACTGCAGGCCGTGGGCGCGGGCATCCCGGCGGGTTATCCCGACTACGTGCTGTACAAGATGATCACCGTGATGAAGGGCGGGCAGGAAGTCAAGCTGTCCAAGCGCTCGGGCACCTCGGTATCGGTGCGCGACCTGATCGAATGGACCAGCCGCGACGCGGTGCGTTTCTTTCTCATCAGCCGCAAGGCCGACACCGAATTTGTCTTCGATGTCGACCTGGCCCTGAAGGCCAACGACGAGAACCCGGTGTTCTACGTGCAGTACGCGCACGCCCGCATCTGCTCAGTGCTGGCCAAGGCTGGCGGCACGGCCGATGTGGCCCTGGCCGACTTGTCGCTGCTGGTTGCACCCACCGAAGCCGCACTGATGCTGAAGCTGGCCGAATACCCAGAGATGTTGCAGCGCGCCGCGGCCGAACGCGCGCCGCACGAAGTGGCCTTCTACCTGCGCGACCTGGCGGCATGCTTCCACAGCTTTTATGGCGCCGAGCGCGTGCTGGTGAGCGACGCCGCGCTGGCGCAGGCGCGTCGGGCGCTCCTGTGCGCCACCGCCCAGGTGCTGCGCAATGCGCTGGCGGTGCTGGGCGTCTCGGCCCCGCAGGCGATGGCACGCGAACTGGCAGACGATGCTGCCGCGACCCAGGAGCAAGCCGCATGAAAGTGTCTCAAGGCGGCGGTTTTGTGCTGGGCATGGTGGCCGGTCTGCTGGTGGGTCTGGCGCTGGCGCTGGGTGTGGCGCTGTACATCACCAAGGCGCCCGTGCCGTTCATCAACAAGGTGCCCCAGCGCACCGCCGAGCACGACCGGGTGGAGGCCGAGCGCAACAAGCAATGGAACCCCAACGCCCCGCTGGGCAGCAAGTCCGGTCCGCTGGGCGCGCTGCCCGACCCTGAAGCCTCGGCGTCAGGGTCCGGGGCGCTGCCGCCAACGAGCGGCTCCACAGAAACGGCAAGGCCTCCAGGATCGGTGCCTCCACCGGCACCCGGGCCGACATCGGCCGTCCCCGCGGCCCGCGACCCGGCAGCCATCCTGGCCGGTTCGCCTGTCGCGCCAGCCGCATCTTCTGCAGCGCCGCGGTCCACCGCTGCACCCCTTGAGGCGTTTGTGTACTTTGTACAAACCGGGGCCTACACCCGCAGCGATGATGCAGAGCAGCAACGTGCGCGCCTGGCCCTGATGGGCATGGCCGCCAAGATCACCGAGCGCGAGCAGGCCGGACGCACCGTCTACAGGGTGCGCGTGGGCCCGTACCCCGCGCGCGGCGAGGCTGACGCTCTGCAACAGAAACTGCAGGAGCAGGCCATCGAGGCCCAGATCGTGCGCGTCGAGCGCCCCTGAGCTTCAGTTCTGAGCTGATTGACCGGCAACCCATCCCCACTTCCCTCCATCACGCAGGCTCTCCCGAAAGGATGCACTCGATGCAACGACGCGATTTCTCCAAACACCTGGCCACGACTGCCGCCGCCACTGCCGCCGCTGCTGCGGGCCTCGGTGTGGCCTGGTCGCCTCTGGCTTTGGCGCAAGCGGGTGCGCCTGTCGAGGGGCAGCACTACGTTCGCCTGGGCAGCCCGGCACCGGTGTCGCTGCCCCCGGGCAAGGTGGTCGAGGTGGTGGAATTCTTCTGGTACGGCTGCCCGCACTGTTTTGCCTTCGAGCCCGCGCTGGAGACCTGGGTCAAGAAGTTGCCTGCCGACGTGTCGTTCCGCCGTGTGCCGGCCGGGTTCACGGCCGTCTACCAGCTGCACCAGAAGGTGTTCTACGCGCTGGAAGAAATTGGCCAACTCGACGCCGCGCACAGCAAGCTGTTCAACGCCATCCACGTGCAGAACAAGCGCCTGACCAGCGAAAGCGATGTGGTGGCGTTCTTGAAGTCCGTGGGCGTTGATGAAGACAAGTTCACCGCAGCCATGAAGTCCTTCGGTGTCAACACCAAGGTCAGTCGTGCCAAACAGTTGTCAGAGGCCTACAAGATCGACGGCGTGCCAGCGCTCGGCGTGCAAGGTCGGTTCTACACTTCGCTGTCGCTTGCCGGGGGCCCTGACAGGGCTGTCGCCGTCACCGATTTCCTGATCCAGCGCGCACGCCTGAAGGCCTGACCCCCGCCCGGGCAGCAGACACGGCTGGCAGGCGGCCCCGGCAACATGCCGTCACCAGCCCAACGCGCCTTGGCGGCCTGAATTCACGCTGCCTGGCACGCCAGGCACGCACCTTGTGGATATACTGCACTGCAATTTTCGTGCCGTGCAATGTCCACCCCCACTCCAACCGCCATATTCAGCCCCTGGGTTGCCACCCGCCCGGGGTCGGTGCAGCCGCGCTGCAAGCCTCGGCCAGCCCCTGACGGCCCCTGGCATGTGATGGGCACGGTCGCGCTGTCGGTGGCCCTGTGCACCGGTGCCGCCGCCGAAAAAGCCGACCGCAGCAAGCCCGTGGTGGTCGAAGCCGACCAGGGCGGCAGCATCGACCTGCAGCGCCAGGTGCTGGTCTACACCGGCAACGTGGTGGTGGTGCAAGGCACCATGCAACTGCGCGCCCAGCGCATCGAGATGCGCCAGACACCCGATGGCCACCGCCTGGCCGTGGCCCTTGGGCAGACCGGCAAGCCTGCCACCTGGCGCCAGAAGCGCGACGGTTTTGACGAAATCGTCGAAGGTTCGGCTGACCGCATCGAATTCGATGGCAAGGCCGACACCTTGCGCCTGCTGGGCAAAGGCGTCGTGCGCAGACTGCGCGGCGCCGTCGTGGCCGACGAGATCAGCGGCAACAACATCCTGTGGGACAACGGCGCGGAGCTGTTCAAGGTGGAAGGCGGCACCAGCACGCCGAGCAACCCAGGTGGTCGGGTGCGCGCGGTGCTCAGCCCGCGCGCAGAGGCCCCCGTGGCCAGCCCCTCTGCGGCGTCGAGCCCGGCCCTGACACCAAGCCGCGCACTGGGAGACCGGCGCTGATGGGCGAGCCTCGGGCCCCGGCCGTGATGACCGCTGACCGCACCCCGGTCGTGGTGTCGACGGCGTTGCCGAACGTCGCCGTGAGCCGCCTGCAGGCCGAGCACCTGCGCAAGAGCTACGGCTCGCGCGTCGTCGTCAAGGACGTGCACCTGGCGGTGGCCGCCGGCGAGGTGGTGGGGCTGCTCGGACCCAACGGCGCCGGCAAGACCACCACCTTTTACATGGTGGTGGGGCTGGTACGAGCCGATGCCGGCGAAATCACCATCGACGGCCAGGAGGTGCAAGGCCTGCCCATCCACCAGCGTTCACGGCTGGGTCTGTCGTACCTGCCGCAGGAAGCGTCGATCTTCCGCAAGCTGACGGTGGAGGAAAACGTGCGCGCGGTGCTGGAACTGCAGCTCGGTCCCGATGGCCGCCCGTTGAAACCCGCGCAGTTGGAAGAGATGCTGGAGCGGCTGTTGGTCGACTTGTCGATCGACAAGCTGCGCGACTCGCCGGCGCCGTCGCTGTCGGGCGGCGAACGCCGGCGCGTGGAGATAGCACGCGCATTGGCCACGCAGCCCCGCTTCATATTGCTGGACGAGCCTTTTGCCGGCGTCGACCCGATTGCCGTGATGGAGATCCAACGGATCATCGGCTTCCTGCGCTCGCGCGGCATCGGCGTGCTCATCACCGATCACAACGTGCGCGAAACGTTGGGAATCTGCGATCGCGCTTACATCATCAGTGAAGGCAGCGTGCTGGCCGAGGGCACACCTGCCGATATCGTTGACAACACCCAGGTCCGCAGGGTCTATCTGGGTGAGAACTTCCGCATGTGACCGCATCCTGATGAAACCCTCGTTACAGCTCCGCCTTTCGCAGCACCTGGCGCTCACGCCCCAGTTGCAGCAGTCGATCCGCCTGCTGCAGTTGTCCACACTGGAACTGCACCAGGAGGTGGGCCAGATGCTGGACCAGAACCCATTCCTCGAAATGGACGAGGACGCAGCAGTCAACCCCTTCGAAGTGCCGGCCGAACACCAGGCGGTGGACCGCCCGGTCGACGCCCGGGCCGACCGGGTGGCGGCCGCCGACCACGCCGATGCGCCCGACGGAGCCGAAGGCGCGGGGGAACTGAAGGCCGAGGAATTCGGCACCACCGGCCAGGACGAGTGGGAAAACGGCACCGAGGGCGAAGACTTCGACGGCATCCGCGAAACGCCTTCGTCGAGCAGCGGTGCGGCCTCCGACGATGACGGCGACAGGCCCGAGCGCAGTGGCCCCGGCATCTCGCTGCGGGAGCACCTGCGCCTGCAGACGGCCGGCATGCGTCTCAGCGACGACGACCGCGGTGCGCTCGACATCCTGATCGAATCGCTGAACGACGACGGTTACCTGGCCGACCCCTTGGCCGAGATCGCACAATCGATCGCCGACATGCTGGGCCTGGTGGACGCCGATTCGCGCGAATCGCTGCTGGAACGGCTGCAATGCGCGCTGAAGTGGCTGCAGAGCCTGGAGCCCGCGGGTGTGGGCGCGCGCGACCTGCAGGAATGCCTGGCGCTGCAACTGAAGACGCGGCCTGCAAGCCCGGCCCGCGCCGTGGCCTTGCGCATCTGCGCCGACCATCTGGACCTGCTGGCACGGCGCGACACGCGGCGCATTGCGGGGCTGACCGACAGCGACGAGGCTCTGGTGCGCCAGGCGCATGAACTGATCAAGACCTGCGAGCCCAAGCCGGGCCGGCCGTTTGCGCCCGACGTGAGCACGGTGGTGGTGCCTGACGTGATCGTGCGCAAGAGCGGCCGGTCCATCAGCGTGCAGCTCAACCCCGAAGTCATGCCCAAGCTGCGTGTGAACGATCTTTTTGCGCAGGCCGCACGCGGCCTGCGAGGACAGGCCGGCGGGCCCGGATTGTCGGCACGCCTGCAAGAGGCTCGCTGGTTCGTGAAAAACATCCAGCAGCGCTTCGACACCATCTTGCGCGTCAGCCGCGCCATCGTGGAACGTCAGAAGGCCTTCTTCACCCACGGCGCCATCGCGATGAAACCGCTGGTGCTGCGCGAGATTGCCGATGAACTGGGCCTGCACGAAAGCACCATCTCGCGTGTCACCACCGCCAAGTACATGGCCACGCCGCAAGGCACCTTCGAGCTGAAGTACTTCTTCGGCTCGTCGCTGAACACCGAGGCCGGCGGCAATGCATCGAGCACCGCGGTGCGCGCACTCATCCAGCAATTCGTGACCGCGGAAAACGCCAAGAAGCCGCTGTCGGACAGCCAGATCAGCGACATGCTCGAAGAACAAGGCATCCAGGTGGCAAGGCGCACGGTGGCCAAGTACCGGGACGCGCTGAAGATCGCGCCGGCCACCTTGCGCAAAGCCCTGTGACCACCGCCACGCTGTTCCTGCCCTGTGCAGCCGGCATCGAAGCGCTGCTCGCCGATGAGGTGCTGCGCCTGACCGGCGTGCCTGCAGAAACGGCACGCGGCGGTGTCTGGGTGGCTGGCGATGAACGCATGGCGATGCTGCTGAACCTGGAAAGCCGTTTGGCACAGCGGGTGCTGTGGCCGGTGGCGCAGGGTGCCTATCGCGACGAGCACGACCTCTACCGCCTGGCCTGCACAGTACCCTGGGAGCACTGGATCACGCCCGAGCAGACGCTGCGGGTGGACGTGAGCGCCCAGCGCTCGCCATTGCAGAGCCTGAATTTCGCAGCGCTGCGCATCAAGGACGCCGTGTGCGACACGCTGCGCCAGACACTGGGCGCGCGACCCAGCGTCGACACGCGCCATCCCGACCTGCCGATTTCGCTGTTCGTGGGCCCGGACACAGCGGCGCTGTACATCGACACCTCGGGCGAGGCGCTGTTCAAGCGCGGCTGGCGCGAAGACAAGGGCGAAGCGCCGTTGAAAGAAACGCTGGCCGCAGCGATGCTGGCAGCGGCCGGCTGGCAAGGCCGTGCCGAGGACGGCCCGCTGCTCGACCCGTGTTGCGGCGCGGGCACCATCGTCATCGAAGCGGCTCAGTTGGCCTGCGGCATCGCAGCCGGCGGCCTGCGTCATTTCGCCTTCGAACGCATGGTGCCCTTCAAGCCCCACGCCGCCGCCTGGCGCGACCTGCAGCGCGCCGCAAAGGCGCGCGTGCACCCACCCGCAGCGCCGATCTTCGCCGGTGACGTGAGCTTTCGCATGACCGACTTCGCCACGCGCAATGCAGAACGCGCCGGCGTGCGCCATGCCATCGAATTCAAGACCGCTGACGCCCTGCAACGCCCACCCCCTACGCCGCGGGGAACGCTGCTGATGAACCCGCCCTACGGCGAGCGCATCGCGCCCAAAGGCACGGGCCAGGGGGGCATGCAGGCCTCGGCGCCGATGGCCGCGCGCCAGGGTTTCGAGGGTGGTGCAGGCGCAGCCGAGTTCTACGGCGGGTTGGCCACGCAGTGGAAACGCCACTATGCGGGTTGGACAGCCTGGTTGCTGAGCCCCGACGCCAAGCTGCCGTCACAACTGCGTCTGAAAGAGAGCCGCCGCGTGCCGCTGTGGAACGGCCCCATCGAGTGCCGCCTGTTCAGGTTCGACATCACGGCCGGGGCCGGCCCGGGCGACGGCGCACAGCGCCACCGTGGCGACACCACTGCACCGCAGGGTTCAGGGCCCGCCGCGCAAGACCGGTAGCGCGGCCACGCGGCGCTCGATCTCTGCCATCTGCTGCTGGTAAGCCGGCGCACCGATGCCGCCGAAGCGGCGCATGAATTCGGGCTCGGCCATGAACTCGGGCAGGTCTTCGGCCCTGGGCATGAAGTCGCTTTCTTCCAGCCGTTGCCCGGATCGGCCCGTGGTCAGGGCGCGAAGTGCGGCGTGCAAGCGGTCGGGCTGCCGGGCGGCCAGTTCGCCAAAGCGCGTGCCTGCGCGGTTGGCCGCCATGTCGTTGAAACTGAAGCCGCTGCCACCTCGCGCATCGGCCACTTCCTTGAACAGCCCGATGGCGTAGGACAGCGGCCCGGAGCTTTCGGTGGCCAGCGTGGCCGACACGATGAAGTGCAGCGGCCAGTCGTCGCGCCCCCCGAGCACCACACGCATCGGACGCAACGGCGGGGCGGCACGGTGCGGCAGCACCGCCTTCAGGTCGCGTCCGTTCAGGTACATCGCCAGCACCACGATGGCGGCGCGGTTTTCCAGCGCCGCGTCGGCACCTGAGGCAGTGCGCTGCTGAGCCAGCTCGAACATCGGGCCCAGCAGCCCGGCAAACGACATCTGCCAAGACGGGCCCTGGCGTTTCAGCACACCGGCCAGCCATTCGGCATACACCAGCATGCGCTGCTTGTCCTGGGTCGGCAGCAGGGCACCCAGCATGCGCTCGCCCATGCCGCTTTGCCATGCATAGACCAACTGCACCCGCTCGGGTGTGAAGCGCACCCGCTGCACCACTTCGGCCAACAAAGGCAATTCGTCGGCCAGCCCGGCATGGGACAGCACACGCAGAGCCAGCGGCTGCGCCAGCCACAACGGCACGGGCAGCCGGCCCACGGCCACGGTTTCCAGCGCCGGCAAGCCGGCCGCCTGCACCATCCGCAATTCGGCGTTGATCCAGCGCCCAAAAGGCGACACCGCGCTCAACCACGCCGGCAGCCAGCGCCCGGTATGCAGACTCAGTTGCACCGCCGCGCCGCCCTGCAGCAGCGTGACGCGCGCGGCACCCGTGGCCCAGCGCTGGCCCCCATGGTTGAGCACGAGCTCCAGTTCGCGGGCCGACATGCTCAGCACCTGCACCCGCCCGGGCGTCGCGCGTCGCGGGTCGTGGGCGCTCAACAGCTGCAGTGCACGTTGCACGTCCTGCGCGGCCAGTTCAGGCTGCGAAGCCACCGCCGGCTCGCCTTGCAGCACCAAGGAAAGAAGGGCCCAAGCCACGGCTGCTGGCAAGGCCAGCAACCAGAACCAGACGCTGCGGACGAGGCGGGGCAGTTTCATGCGCTGGCAAGTGTGGCTCATCAGGGCGCAACGCTGCGGCGGAAGTAGAGGCCGAAACCGACCGATGGGCCTGAAGGCAGGTTTCGCGCAGCCACCAGCGCCCGCAGACGCCGTCAGTCACGACCTGAGCAGCTGCCCGCCTCGGCACACTTCATCGTGTTTCGCCGCCACGCGGGCCGCTGGTGGCGACGGGCCTGGCCAATGTCGAAAGCGGCATCCGCGTGAGCGTGGCAGACCCCGGGGCGGGGCCGGGCATCAGCCGCAAGGTCATGCAGGCCAGTGGTGGGCACCTCGTATTGCGGAACAAGGCGCGCGAGGGCGCCCACTTTGTCGTCGACTGCCGTCGCAGGCACTCGCAAAAAACATGGGGCCCCGGTGCCGTGTGCGTGGCGCCGAGGCCTGGCGCTGCAGGGCATAATTTCGGCTTGCTCTTTCGGAGAGATGCATTGGACCAGAGTCACCCTCGGTGACCGGCCTTTCCAACAGCACGTGAGGTGCAGGACGGTGCCGGTCTGAACACAGCCGCCGCCGGCTTCAACCCCCCGCCCCCGCAAAGAGTGCACCATGCTCAACGTGTTCACGCTGGCCAACGGCCGGCTCTTCCAGGAAGAGATCGACAGCCTCGAAGCCCTGGCCCATGTACAGCCGGTGTGGGTGGACCTGGAAAACCCGAGCGAAGACGAGAAGACCTGGGTTGAAACGCGCTTCGGCCTGAGCATCCCGAAGGACGCAGTCGACGACGACCTCGAAGAGTCGGCGCGCTTCTACGAAGAGGACAACGGCGAGCTGCACATCCGCTCGGACTTCCTGATCGATGCCGAAGGCGCCAAGGACGGCGTCGAGGCCAAGCCGGCGCAGAACGTGCGCGTGGCCTTCATCCTGCGCGACAAGGTGCTGTTCTCCATCCACGCGGCCGACCTGCCGGTTTTCCGCCTGCTGCGCCTGCGCGCCCGGCGCATCCCGGCGCTGATCGAAGATGCCAAGGACGTGCTGCTCAAGCTGTATGACGCCGACGCCGAGTACTCGGCCGATGCACTGGAAGGCATCTACGACAACCTGGAGCGGGTGAGCGCCCGCGTGCTGCGCCACGAAGTGGACGACAAGGCTGCCGGCGAAGCGCTGACCGCCATCGCACGCGAGGAAGACCTGAACGGCCGCATACGCCGCAATGTGATGGACACACGCCGGGCGCTGAGCTTCATGATGCGCAGTCGCATGCTGGGCGCCGAACAATTCGAGGAGGCGCGGCAGATCCTGCGCGACATCGACTCGCTGGACAGCCACACGGCTTTTCTGTTCGACAAGATCAACTTCCTGATGGACGCCACGGTGGGCTTCATCAACATCAACCAGAACAAGATCATCAAGATCTTCTCGGTGGCCAGCGTGGCGCTGCTGCCGCCCACCCTGATCGCCAGCATCTACGGCATGAACTTCAAATTCATGCCCGAACTGGAGTGGGCTGCCGGCTACCCGTTTGCGCTGGCGCTGATGGCGGCCTCGGTGGCGGCACCCTTCATCTACTTCAGACGCAAGGGCTGGTTGCGCTGAAGTCACGCCGCCTGGCCGCGGCGTCAATACTCCGCAGTGATGCCGATGCCATGGGCGGTGAAGCGCGGTTATGCTGTGTCCCAGCCCTTTGCAGGGTTCTTGCACCGACCAGGGGATGGGGCCCAAGCGGCCTCGGCGACAACAACATGGCCAGTCCAATGCACGCGCAGCCCGCCCCCCACATGGGCGTTCACCACATCCGGCAATCGCTCTGTCGACGCCTGAAGCGCTGGGCCGCGGCGGTCGTCTTGGGCGGCAGCACGGCCGCCCAGGCGCAATTCAGCATGGTGCCTGCTCCGCTGTGTCCGCCACCGCGTGAATCAGCGCAGGACGTGGAACAGGAATTCCGCATCGACGCCGCGCGCCATCTATATGCCTGCTACCCGATGCGCGTGTTCCGTGGCAAGTTGCCGCCGCTGTTGTACGGCATCGCCATCGTCGAGATCGAGCTCGACGCCCAAGGCAACGTGCTGGCCGCCGAGATCACCCGCAAACCGGCAGCCGACGAGGTGGCGCCATGGATTCTGGCCATGATCCGCCGTGCTGCCCCCTACCCCGCACCGGTGCGTTTTCCGGAAGGCAAGCTGCGTTTCAAGGAAACCTTCTTCGTCGACAAGTCGGGGCTGTTCCAGACTTTCACGCTGACAGAAGGCCAACGCTGAAGTCCGTAAACCGGAGCCTTCAGGCCACGGCGCGCCGCTTCAACCAGCGCATCAAGCTGCCCAGCAGCGGCAGTTTTTCATACAGCTCTTCGGCCGCGTCCCAGTAGTCGCGGTGCTCGCTGATGCGGCCATCGGCAGCCAGTTGCAGCAGGCTGGCGCCGTGGATGCGCTGCTCACCCGGGCGCCAGCGCCGCCTGGCGAAGACAAAGTCCCAGCTCAGGAACAGTCGCTCATCCTGATGCACCACGTCCAGCACCACGAACCGGGGTCGATCGAGGCTCTTGAACATGTGCTCGAACACGGCGGCAATGGCAGCGGGGCCCTGGACGGCATTGAACGGGTCCTTGAAGCGCGCATCGGGCGTGTAGACCCTGTCCATGCGGCCCAGATCGGCCGGCGACAGGTTCTCGAAGAATTGCACGATCGCCGCCACCCGCGGGTCGGCCTGCGAGGCTGCTGCGGCGGGGCGGCTCAAGCACCGGCCCCACTGCGCACGGCCGCAAAGTAGGCGCCGTAACCGAGGTGCCGCAGGCCCTTCAGCCAGAGCGTGAATCGCTTGGGAAAGTGCATCTCGAAGCTGCCACGCGCCCAGCCATCCAGAATCTCCTGCGCCGCCACCTCGGGCGTGATGAGCGCGGGCATGCGAAAGTCATTTTGCGCCGTCAGCGGCGTGGCGACAAAACCCGGGTTGATCAACGACACACCCAGCTTCAGTGGCGACAGGTCCAGATACAGCACCTCGGCCAGATGCGTGAGCGCGGCCTTGGTCGGGCCATAGGCCAGCGACTTGGGCAGCCCACGGTAGCCCGCCACGCTGGACACCAGGCTCAGGTGTCCGCCGCGGCCGGCTGCCGCCTGCGCGCGCAGGATGGGCAGCACGGCGTCCAGCAGGTACAGCGCGCCCACATAGTTGACCTGCACGTGGCGCAAGGCGACGTCGAGGTCGAAGGTGTCGGCCCGCATGGGAGCGTATGTGCCCGCGCAGTACATCACCAGGTCGATGCCGCCTTGCCGGTCCACCACGTGATGCGCGGCAGCCTGCATGGCGGTGCGGTCGGTGGCGTCCAGCGGCAGCGCCAGGCTGCCTGGATGGGCGGCAACGAAGGCGTCGAGCGGCGTCGGGCTGCGCGCCGACACGCACACGCGGGCGCCTTCGGCATGCAGCAAGGCCGCGGTGGCACGGCCAATGCCCGTGGAAGCACCCACCAGCCACACGCTGCGGCCGCTCCAGTCGTCAAGCTTCGGATTCATTGACATGGCAGGCGGCCGGCTACTGCTTGCTGAAGGACAAGGTGACCTCGCCCAGGCGGACACCGAACTTGCTCATCACGGCCTTGTTCAGCATCACGCGCTCGTCCATCAGGTACATCCAGTCGTCGAACTGCACCTCGTAGGTGGTGCCATCCACTGGCAGGGCCATCGTGTAGCGCCAGTTCAGCGCGTTGCCCGCCAGGCGGCCCTCGGCCACGCCCACCACGTCGTCGGCGCGGCCGGCCCAGCGCCCGCCTCCTTCGTCGGTCAGACGCCAGACGCGGCGCTCGGTCTTGCCGTCACTGTAGGTAAAACGCTCGTCCAGCGTGCCCTGGTTGCCCTGCCAACTGCCGGTCATCTGCACCGTGAAGCGGCGCACCACCTTGCCGGCGCGGTCGGAGAAGATGCCATGCGCCACCAGCTCGCCATTGAAGTAGCGCTTCAGGTCCAGCACCGGTTTCTCGGCCGCGTAGTCAGCCGGGGTGGGCGCCGAAGCGCAGCCCACCAACACCGACGCGGCCACCAGCAGCGGCAAGACCAGCGTCGATAGCCATCGGGGTTTCAATCTCATGGGTTTTCCTTGGTCAACCACAGCCGCCACAGCAGCGCAGCGCTGAACAGCTTCAGCACACAGGGCAAGAGGCAGTAAGCCACGGTCAGGGCCTGCAGGGCCTGCGCATCGCGTGCACCCGGCGCATAGCCGAACTGCCCCAGCAACGGCAGCGCAATGCCTGCGGCCAGCGCCAGGTTCAGCTTGGTGGCGAAGTTCCACCAGCCGAAGTAGGCCCCTTCCAGACGTTGGCCATGACCTGCGCGCTGGATGGTGCCGGCCAGCAGCGCGCCAGGCAGCGTGAGGTCGGCGCCGAGGGCGATGCCGCTGGCCACGCACACGGCCGTGTAGGCCGCGACGTCGCCAGCGCCGAGCAGCGCTGCCCAGGCAAAGGTGGCCACGGCCAGCGCCATGCCCAGCAGCCAGGCCCTGGCCAGGCCCAGGCGGGCCACGGCGCGCAGCCACAGCGGCATCGACAAGGCGCCGGCAGCGAAGTAGCTGGCCAGGAAAAGCGGTTCCCAGGCTGTGGCCTGCAGGCGGTCGCGGATGAAGAAAAGCACCAGCGTGGCCGGCACCGCGCTGGCCACGCCGTTGACCAGATACACCGCCAGCAGACGCCTGAAGGCTGGCGTGGCCAGCGGTTGCCACAGCGCCCCGCGCGCGGCCCGGGGTGCAGGACCACCGGCCAGCACGGGCGCAGGCCGTGGCGCCCGCCACAGCGCCCACACACCCACCAGCAAGGCCCCGCTGAACACCGCGCCCGCCACCGAAAGCCCAGCCACGGAAGGCAACACGCTGGCCACCAGCACGCCCAGCAAGACCAGACCCTCGCGCCACGACACGATGCGTGCGCGTTGCGTTTCGTCGCCCCCCAGCCGTGCGCCCCAGGCCTGGTGCACCACCGACACCACGCTGTAGCTCAGGTAGGTCAGCGCCAGCAGCGCTGCACACCAGATCAGCAGCATGGGCTGTTCGCTGCGCACCGACTGCGGCGGAAAGAACAGGCCCCGAAAGCCCAGCGCCAGCAGCACCGCGGCCGCAGCGGCAAACGTCAGCGCGCGAGCGATGGAGCGGCCGAACCAGCTGTCCACCCAGCCGCCGATGAAGGGGTCGAACCCGGCGTCGAGCAGACGCGCACCCAGCAGCAGCGCGCCCAGTGTCGCCAGCGGAATGCCAAAAGCACTGGCGTAGTGGTTGGGCAGGATCACGTACAGCGGCAGCGCGACGAAGGCCAGCGGAAAGCCCAGCGCTCCGTAGCCGAGCCCGTGGGCCCAGCCACCGCGCCAGCCATCCGCCCTGCCCGGCACCGGCTGCCGAGCGACACCACGGCTCACGGCTGCCGGTTCGGCGAGCACACCACCGCCAACAGCGGGCTTCATGGCGTAGCCGGGGCCGAGCCCGAGCCCAGCAGCGCCAGGCGCAGCCGCTGGTCGGAACTTTGCGGCGACAGCCAGATGCCGAAAAATCGGCGCGCGAAATCGGGCTCTGCCACCGTGCCCTTGAGCCGGCCATCGACGAAGAACCGGGCGCCCTCGCGGGGCAGGTTCAGCCCGGTGATGCGGCTGCCCTCCGCAACGTCGGGAAACAGGTCTTTCATGCGCTGCAACCAGCGCTGGGCCACGGCCTCTTCAAGTTCGCCCTGGCGTTTCATTTCCACCAACGAGCGTTCGGCTATCTGCTGGCCCTGCAGCGCCCGCTGGTAGCGGATTTCCAGAGCCAACGGTTGAACGCCAGCATCAGCGGCCGTCACCCGCTGACCCGCGGGTGCCCAGAGCAAAGCGTCGTACACGCGCAGGCCCAGAAAACGAAGCCGCCCCTGGCCCTGCAGCGTCGGGTTGCCAAACGCACTGCGCACCTCGGGCGGCGCTTCAGCCCTGTCCTGCGCCGGGCTGTCGGCCCACGCCGCTGTCGTGCCGGCCACGGTCACCACGCCACCGGCCAGGCCCACGCCCAGAACCCGTCGGCGCGTGACGCTGCTCATGCGGGCCTGCGCAGGGTGAACTGCACCACGTCGGTGTTTCCGGTGGCAAAGGCGGCCTCGCAATAGGCGAGATAAAACTCCCAGATGCGCATGAAGCGGGTGTCGAAACCCAGCTGGCGCAGTGGGCCGTCGCGCTCCAGAAACTGCAGCCGCCAGCGGCGCAAGGTCTCGGCATAGTCGGCACCGAAGGCCATCTCATTCACCACCTCCAGCCCGGCGCGCGCGGCCTGTTGCGCAAACATGCTGCGGCTGGGCAGCAGGCCACCCGGAAAGATGTACTGCTGGATGAAGTCGGTGCTGCGCACGTAGCGATCGAAAAGATCGTCGCGGATGGTGATGCTCTGGATGCACGCACGGCCGCCAGGCTTCAGCTTGTCGTGGACGGTCTGGAAGTAGCTGTCCCAGTACTCGCGCCCGACCGCCTCGAACATTTCGATCGAAGCAATGGCGTCGAAGGGTCCGTCGCTGATGTCGCGGTAGTCCTGCAGCCGCAAATCCGCCTGTGCCGACAGGCCACCATCCTGCAGCCGCTGCTGTGCATGTGCGAGCTGCTCGGACGACAGCGTCACACCGGTGACGTGAGCGCCGAACTCGCGCGCGCCCAGCTCGGCCAGCGCGCCCCAGCCGCAACCGATTTCCAGCACCCGCTGGCCGGGTTGCACGTGGCATTCGGCGAGCGCACGCCGCACCTTGGCCCACTGCGCCTGCACCATGGGCTGCTGCAGGTCGCCGTTGAACCACGCGCTGGAGTAGTTCATCGTCTCGTCCAGCCACTGGCGGTAGAACGAATTGCCGATGTCGTAGTGCGCGTGGATGTTCTTCTTGCTGCCGGCGCGGGAATTGCGGTTGCGCAGGTGCTTGATGCGGTACGCCAGGCGGCCCCACCAACTGCCGTAGATGGCCTTCTCAATGGTGTCGCGGTTGGCAATGAAAAGCGTTAGCAGCGTCACCAGGTCGGGGCTGCTCCAATGCCCTTCGATCCAGCTCTCGGCAAAGCCGATGTCGCCGCTCTTCAGCACCGCAACACAAACCTGCCAGTCGTGCAGGCGCAGGGCGGCACGGCGGCCGCCCGCGGCGCCATGGCCCAGGTGCAACATGGTGCCGTCGGGCAGTTGCAGGTCGAGCGTGCCATGCTGCAGGCGCTGCATCAGCCCCAGCACCACCCGCGCTGCGGGCGGCGCTGCGGGCGGCAGGGCAAGGCGGCTGGGGGCCGTCTGGGCGTTGGTGAACATCATGGAACTGCGCCTGGTGTTGATGGTTGATCGGGGCTGGCTGCGGCTCAGCGCGTGGTGAAAGCCTGAGGCGGCGCTGGCTTGCGAAAGAATGGCACCCGCTTGGCCCACAGCTGCAAGGCGTGCCAGTGGATGCGTGCCACCACACCCACCGTCATCAGCGGGGTGCCGAAGAAAGCCCGCCGCACAGCGCGGGCCGTGAGCGGCGCCAGGCGCCCGCTGACACTGGTCTGCAGCAGCGGCCCTTCGTCGTTGTCATGGTCCACACGGGCCACCGTGCGGTCTGCGGTGAGCATGAAACGGAATCGGTAGCGGCCCTGCACCGAGCAAAAGGGCGACACATGAAAGACCTTCATGGCTTGCTGCTCGCGCCCAAAAGCCAGCTCCGGTCCGTGGAGCAAATAGCAGTGGCGTTCACCGAAGGTGTTGTTCACCTCCACCACCACCGCCGCCAGGCTGTCGTCGAGCCGGTGGCAGTACCAGAAACTCACCGGTTTGAACGCGTAGCCGGCCACACGCGGGTAGGTGTGCAGCCAGGCCTCGCCCCGCGCGTCGTGCACTCCTTCGCGCTGCAGCAGCTCGTCCAGCCAGCCCAGCGCATCGCCGCGGCCATCACCATGATCGGCGTCATGAAAACTCAGCAGGCCCGCACGGTTGCGCACCAGCGCCGTTGCTGCGGCGGCGCCGGGCCTGCCCAAGCTGCGCATCGGCAGCATCAGGAAGTAGGTCGGGTATTCAAAGGCGTGCACCGCAGGCCGCAAGCGCCGGTGGCGCACGACACCGGTCCCGAGCATGGGCACCGCCGGGCTGGGCTGCCCGGACCGATCGGCCAGCGGCGGCATCACCGACCCGGGCTGATTCATGCCGCCTTCAAGGGCTGCATGGCAGCGGCGGAGCCCTGCCGGCTGCGCAGACCACGCACCACCGCCTGTGCCGACAGCAGACCGTCTTCATGGAAACCGTAGCGCGTCCAGGCGCCGCAGAACCACAATCCGCGGCGTCCCTGGATCTGCGGCAACAGGCCTTGTGCATGCACCGCGGCCCGGTCGAACACCGGGTGGCTGACATCGAAAGTCCCCACCACCTTGGCCGGGTCGGGCAAGCAGGCCGGGTCGGGATTCAGCGACACCAGCACCGGCTGTTGCCAGGGAAGCGGTTGCAGCCGATTGATGAGGTAGTGCAGGCACACCGCCGCCTGCTCGCGCCCCTGCTTAGCGGCGCGAGCGTAGTTCCAGGCCGCCCAGGCCCGCGGCTGGCTGGGCAACAGCGTCGCGTCGGTGTGCAGCACGGTGCGGTTGGGCTGGTAGCGCACCGCCCCCAGCACCGCGCGCTCTTCAGGCGTGGCATCGGCCAGCAGCGCCAGGCTCTGGTCGCTGTGACAGGCCAGCACCACCTCGTCGAACATCTCGGTGCCGTGGTCGGTGGCCAGCGACACGCCGGCCCCGGGCAGGCTGCGCACAGTGCGCACGGGGGTGTTCAGTCGCCGGTCGGCCACGCTGGGCAGCATCTTGCACACGTAATTGCGGGCACCGCCCACCACCGTGTGCCACTGCGGCCGGTCGGCCACCTGCAGCAGGCCGTGGTTGTGGCAGAAGCGGATCATCGTGCCGACCGGAAACCGCAGCATCTGGTCGGTGGGACAGGACCAGATGCAGCCGAGCATGGGCAGCAAGTACCAGTTGGTGAAGGCCGGGCTGAAGCGGTGTCGCGCCAGGAAGTCGGCAATCGGCTCGGCAAGTTCGGCATCGTGGTGGCCATTCTGATTGCGCGTGGCGATCGAGGTCGCCAGCTTGTTGAAACGCAACAGGTCGCCCAGCATGCGCAGGAACTCCGGTCGCAGCAGATTGCCGCGCTGCGTGAACACGCTGTTCAAGTTGTTGCCGCTCCACTCCACGCGGCGCTTCCCAGGCGCTGCAGGCACCTGCACCGAGAACGACATCTCGGACGGCGCGGTCTGCACTTGCAGAGCTTCGAACAGCCGCACCAACTCTGGATAGGTGCGGTGGTTGAAGACCAGGAAACCGGTGTCGACCCCGTGCGTGATGCCGTCCAGTGTCACGTCCACCGTGTGCGTGTGCCCTCCGAAGTGGCTGCCCGCCTCGAACAGCGTGACGCGGGCCTCACTGGCCAGCGCATGCGCCACGGCCAGGCCGGAGATTCCTGAACCCACCACCGCCACGCGCTTCATGAACGGACTCCGCGGGCCGGATCATGCAAGAAAGTTGCCGTGTGGCGCCCCCGGACGAAGCAGGGGAGGAGGGAGGAGTTGAACCGCCCGGGGATTGCAGCCGGCAGAGCCGGCTGACCACACGACAAGAAAAACGACGCTACCGGTGTCTGGTCGCGACAACGAAACGTTCCTGACAGAGCGCAGGGCACAATTCGCAAGCAAGCAGACGATGCAGCGGCCCGGGTGCACACCACCGTGCTGGCGCGCGGTCGGTGGGACAGAGAAGGGCCAGACGACCCGGCCAGAAACCGCCTCTTCATCTTTTGAAGTCCATCAGACATACCCGGTGCAGTTCAAATTAATACCGTTTGGTCACTTCGAGACTGGATAGTATCAATCTCGACGCCAGCCACACACCAGACCATGTGGACATCATGGTCATAGCGGCCGTGCAGCCGCTGTTACCCGCACTTGCTGCGGTCTTTCTAGAATGACCCCCGTATGCAAGCCATCCCCACCCCTGCGGCCCTGCCCATGCTGTACCCCGAGTTGTTCAAACAACTGGAGGCTGTGCGCTGGAACATGGACACCGACATCCCCTGGTCGCAGTTCGACGCCGCGCAGCTGAGCGACGAACAGGCGCAGACCATCAAGATGAACGCCATCACCGAGTGGGCAGCGCTGCCGGCCACCGAGATGTTCTTGCGCGACAACCGCGACGACAGCGACTTCAGCGCCTTCATCAGCGTCTGGTTCTTCGAAGAGCAGAAACACTCGCTGGTGCTGATGGAGTACCTGCGGCGCTTCCGGCCCGACCTGGTGCCCACTGAAGAAGAACTGCACGCGGTGCGCTTCGAGTTCGACCCCGCGCCGGCCCTGGAAACGCTGATGCTGCACTTCTGCGGCGAAATTCGGTTGAACCACTGGTACCGGCGTGCTGCCGAATGGCACACCGAGCCCGTGATCTGCGCCATCTATGAAACGCTGGCCCGAGACGAGGCGCGCCACGGCGGCGCCTACCTGCGTTACATGAAACGTGCACTGACCCGGTTTGGCGATGAAGCGCGCGCCGCGTTCACCAAGATCGGCGTGCTGATGGCCAGTGCGCGGCGCACGGCGCAGGCGCTGCACCCGACCAACCTGCACGTCAATGCGTCGCTGTTCCCGCGCGACACGGTGCAAAGCCGCATGCCCAATCCCGAGTGGTTGCAGCAGTGGCTGGACAAGCAGATCGACTTCGACACGGTGTGGGAAAACAAGGTGGTCGAACGCATCCTGCACAACCTGAGTCTGCTCATGGAGCGCAGTTTTGCCAGCGTGCAGGAGCTGAACCGCTATCGCAAGGAAGTGGCTGCAGCGGTGGCCGCTCGAGCAGCGGCAGCCTGACCCCTGCAGGAAGCCGGCCCGCTGCAGCTGCTGGGCAATACCGGAATTTCAGCCCTTGGCCATCGCTTCCATGTCGCGCTTGCGGTCGGCGTTCACGCGCTGCACCGAAGGGCGCTCGGCCAGCAGCTTCAGGTGCGCCTTCCAGTCGATGCCGGCCGCGGCCACCATGTCTTCGCCCAGCACCGCCTTGGTGGCATTGGCGACCGTGGACAGCGTGGCAAAGGCCGCCGCGTCGGCCAGCGTGAAGGTGCTGCCGGCCACATAGGGTGCAAAGCGCGCCAGGCGCTTGAAGGCCGGGATGTTCTTGGCCAACTGCTGCTTCACACGCTCCTTGGCGGAGTCGCTAACCGTGCCGCCAAAAAAGGCCTGCGCATACAGGTCACGGCCCACCAGCTCGATGTACAGCTCCATGAAGGCACACAGCTCGCGCACCTTGGCGGCTTGCAGCGGGTCGGCCGGCACCATCGGCGGCTGCGGGAACCGGGCCTCGAGGTAGTCGACGATGACCTGGCTCTCGCACAGCGTCTGCCCGTCCACCTTGATGTACGGGATCTTGCCCAGCGGTGTGGCGTTCAGCACCGCCTCGTCGGTGGAGCGTGTGCGCTGCAACTCTTCAGCAAAGGGAGCGCCCTTTTCCAGGAGCACGATCTTGACCTTGTTGTAGTAGTTGGAAAGGCTCATGCCGCACAGCGTGATCATCGGTGTCTCCTGTCGTTGATATCGAAGCGCACAGTCTAGTGTCTGGATGCCCCGCCACTCACGTCACAGCCGGCTTGGGCGCCAGGTTGACGATGGCAATGCCGGCGCACACGGTGACCAGCGCCACCACCAGGCGCAGCGTCAGCGGCTCACCCAGCAGCAACACCCCCGCCAGCAAGCCGAACAGCGGCGTCAACAGCGTAAAGGCCGCGACCTTGGTGGCCGGATAGTGGCGCACCAGCCAGAACCACGCCAGGTAGCTGGCCGAGGTCACCACCACCACCTGAAACAGCATCAGCAGCGCCACCGGCGGGCTGATTGAACGCGGCCAGGCCTCGTTCGAAAAAGCCGACGCCGCCGTCAGCGCCAGCGCCGAAACCGCCAGTTGATAAAGCAGCGTCCTTTCGGGAGCGGCACTGGCCAGGCGGGTGCCGCGCACGACCAGCGTGGTCAGACCCCACAGCACGGCAGCGGCGAGGCCCAGTGCGTCACCCAGCCATTGCAGCCGACCCGCTGCCGGGTTGGAAAAGCCTTCGGCAAAAGCCCACACCACACCACAGAAGGCCAGCAACAGGCCCGCGCCCTGCCACAAGGTCAAACGCTCGTTGCGCGCAATCAGCGGCATGCCCAGCGCCACCACGAAGGGCGCGGTGTACAGGAAGACCACCATGCGCGAAGCGGTGGTGAACTGCAGGCCGATGAACATGCACGCGAACTCGAGCGCAAACAGGACGCCGGCGAACAGGCCCGCGCCGGTGCTGCCGTCGGGCCGCAGCACCGACAGGCCGCGCCAGCGCGACCACAGCAGCAGCAGCAACGCAGCACCCAGCGAGCGCACCCCCGATTGCAGAAGCGGCGGCACTTCGGCCAGCGTCACCTTGGCCGCCACCTGGGCCAGACCCCACACGGCACAGCAGCCCAACAACACGGCCACAGCCAAGGTGTCCAGATGATCCTTTCGGGCCAAGCCGCTCACGGCCGCGTCCCCGCCGGTGGCGCGCGGCTCGACAGCATCAGCGCGAGCACACCGCAACAGACTCCCGCCAAGACGCCGGTGGCATGCGCCAGCGGAGCGACCGCGATGTCCCAGTCCTGGCTGCGCTGCAGCGCCGCGCCCCAGGGCTCTTCAGTGATCAGTTTGATGACGAGGCCAAGCCCCACACCGGCGCCGACCCACCGCCGCGGGCCCGGGGCGCGCACCAGCAGGTACAGGCAGACGATGGCCACGCCCGCATGCAGCACGCCGGACAGCCCACCATAACGAAGCAGCTCGGGCTTCACCAGCAGGCCCAGGTGCGTCAGCGGCCAGGCGGCGGCCCAGGCAAAGGCCTGTTCGCGCGGCACGCGTGCCGCCCAGCCGTAGGCCCCCACCACTGCAGCAGCCAGCAGGTTGGAGCCCAGGTGCTGCTCGCTCCAATGCACCCACGCGGCCGTCACGGCGCGCCAGGGTTGCGACCAGGCCTGTGCGGGCTGCCAGTCCAGCCAGGCCGCCGGCAGCGCCATGGCAAGCACCGAACCCGCCATCAAAGCCCCCGTGCAGACGAGCCACGCGCGCGCCGCCACCGGGCCCGCCGCCACCTGGGCAGCGGTCGTCAACCGAACACCACCAGCCACAACGCCAGCACGGCGCGCTGCTGCTGCGCATACAGCTCGGGGGCGAACTGCGTCGGCTTTTCATCCAGCCGCGCATGGTGCTGCGCGCGGCGCAGCTCGCGGTAGGCATCGGCCGCGGCATCACCCACCGTGCCCGGCAGCAGGCCGGCGGCCTGCGCGCGCTGCAGCAGCGCGATGTTGCCCGCGTTGTCCAGCAGCTGTGGATGGGTGCGGCCCTGCGACAGCACCAGGTACTGCACGGCAAATTCCACGTCCATCATGCCGCCCGCGCTGTGCTTCACGTCGAACAAGCCGGCGCGCACAGGCCGCGCGGCCCGCACCTTTTCACGCATCGTGCGCACCTCCTGCAGCAGTGCCACCGGGTCGCGCTCGGCGGTCAACACAGCCCGCCGCGTGGCCTCGAAACGCTGCGCCATCGCCAGCGGGCCGGCGACGAAACGGGCACGTGTGAGCGCCTGGTGTTCCCAGGCCCACGCGGTGTTGCCACCGCGCCCGACCTGATAGCGCTCGAAGGAGCCGATGCTGGTGACCAGCAGGCCGGAATTGCCGTTGGGCCGCAACGCGGTGTCGATGTCGAACAACTCACCGGCACCGGTACGCAAGGTGAGCCAGTTGATGACCTTGCGCACGAAGGCGGCATACACCTCCTGGTCGCGCTGCGCTGCTTCGCTGTCGGGTTGCGCCGGGTCGTCGTAGAGGAAGACGACATCCAGGTCGCTGCCATAGCCCAGCTCCTTGCCGCCGAGCTTGCCGTAGGCGATGACGGCCACGCCGGCGTCGGCGCGGTGGCGCTGTTTCAGCCGTGCCCAGCCCCAGTGCAGCACCAGGCCCAGCACGGTGTCGGCCAGGCTCGACAAGTCGTCAGCCACCTGTTCCACCGTGATACGGGCTTCGACGTCGCGCACCAGGATGCGGAACACCTCGGCATGGTGCGCGTGCCGCAGCATGTCCAGCAGCTGCCCTTCGTCGTCTTCGCCTGCGCGATGAAGGGCCAGCAGCCGGTCATTCAGTTCCAGCGTAAAAGCCGCCGCGTCGAAACGCTCGTGCAACAGCCGCTCGTCGGCCAGCTCGTCGATGACGCCCGGGTGACGCATCAGGTATTGCATCGGCCAGCGCGCCATGCCCAGCAGGCGCAGCAAGCGGCGGTGCACCTCGGGCCGCTCCAGCAACAGCGCCAGATAGTTTTCGCGCCGCAGCAGCGGTTCCACCCAGTCGACAAAGCGCAGGGCGCCGGCTTCAGAACACGCTTCTTCCTTCAACGCCACCGCGGTTTTCTGCATCAGCCGGCCCAGGCGCAGGCGGCTTTCGTCGCGCAACGCCTGCACACGCGGCTGCTGCACCCAGCGGCGCAGGTGCTGGGCCAGTGCGGTCGGCAGGCACTCGAGCAGCGCTTCGCTGTCCACCGGCAACGGGCCCGGGCCACAGGTGCGGCAGCCGTTGCCGGCCGGCGCGCCGCCGGCACTGCCACGGCCTTCGCTGAGCAGCGCGTCGAATTCACCGGCCACCAGTTCGCGCACTTCGCACAGGCGCTGCAGCAGCTCGCAGGCCCCGGGCTTGCAGCTCAGGCCCAGGCTGGCGGCGATCCAGTTCAGATCGGCATCGCTCGAGGGCAACAGATGGGTCTGCTGGTCGTCCAGATACTGGATGCGATGCTCCACCTGGCGCAGGAAGACGTAGGCCGCGGCCAGTTGCTGGGCCGTGTCGGCCTTCATCAACCCGCGCGACACCAGGCGCTGCAGCCCGCGCAGCGTGCTGCGCGTGCGGATCTCCGGAAACTGGCCACCGCGCACCACCAGCATCAGCTGCACCGTGAACTCGATTTCACGGATGCCGCCGCGCGACAGCTTGACGTCGTTGGCGCGGTCGGGCCGGCCGGCCGCGCGGCGCTGCGCTGCGTCGCGAATCTTCTGGTGCAGCTGGCGCAGGCCTTCGAACACGCCGTAGTCGAGATAGCGGCGGTAGACAAAAGGCGTGACCAGCGAGCGCAAGGCCAGCACCTGCCCGCTGGCCACCGCCGCCGCAGGCGCCACCACGCGGCTCTTCAACCAGGCAAACCGCTCCCATTCGCGGCCCTGCACCTGAAAGTACTCCTCCAGCATCGCCAGGCTCACCACCGGCGGGCCGGAGTTGCCGTTGGGCCGCAGCGCCAGGTCGACACGAAACACGAAGCCGTCGTCGGTGGTGTCGCCGATCAGCGCATACAGACGCTTGGCCACGAAGCTGAAGTACTCGTGGTGCGACACCGGCCGCGCACCGGCGGTCTGGCCGTCGTCATCGTAGACGTAGATGAGATCGATGTCGGACGACACGTTCAACTCGCGTGCGCCGAGCTTGCCCATGCCGACGATCCACAGATCCATGCGCCGGCCGGCGTGCGCGCCCTGCGCAATCAGCGGCGGGCCGTGGCGCTCATCGGCTTCGGCCTGGGCTTGCGCCAGCGCCAGTTCCAGCGCCACCTCGGCCAACACGGTCATGGTGCCCGTCACGGCATCGAGACTGGCTCCTTCTTCCACGTCCAGCGTGGCCAGCCGCTCCAGCACCAGCTGGCGCATCACGCGCAAGGCGCAGGCCAGGTCCCGGCCAGGGGCGCCGGCGGGGCCTGCAGCGGGCATACGCAGTTGTTGCACCAGCGCGTGCAGGGTGGCGGCGTCGGGCACACCGACGGGCAGCAGCGGCCGTTCGGCGGCGTAGCGGCGGCGGATGCGCTGCACGTAGCGGCTGTGGCTGGCCAGCGCGGCAGGCACGCCGGCGTCAGCGGCAGTCCCGTCGGCCGGCTGCGTCCCGGCGTCCAGACCAGGCGCCGCAGCCTGTCCCGCTGCAGTTGGTGGTTGCGTCAAATACATGCCCTCCAGGCGCCTGGCCGGACCCCTGTGTCGTGGTGGGTGGCGTGGCCCTCGGCCCGCACCTCTGTGAGGCCAAGATATCGTCGAACCTGCCTGCTCGAACAACTCCTGGCGTGTGGCAGAAGGTTAGCGCGAAAGTGTCTCTTGCGCCGCGCCGGGGAATTGCCTGCCTGCCGGGCGGGCCACAGCCGCGCAAAATGGCACCATGAAGATCGCCGCCGTACAAATGGTTTCCACCCCCGACTGGGCCCGCAACGCCGAAGCTGCCGCGCATTGGGTGGGCCAGGCCGCAGCTGCCGGAGCGCAGCTGGTTTCGTTGCCCGAGTACTTCTGTCTGCTGGGCCAGCGCGACACCGACAAGCTGGCGCTGGCCGAACCTGCGGGCGACGGGCCGATCCAGCGCTTTCTGGCCGACACGGCACGCCGCCATGGCGTGTGGCTGGTGGGCGGCACGCTGCCCATCCGGCACACCCCTGCGCAGGCGCTGAACCGCTGCTGCGTCTATGCCCCCAGCGGCACCGAGGCCACGCACTACGACAAGGTGCACCTGTTCGGCTTCGACAACGGCAAGGAACGCTACGACGAGGGCCGCACGCTGCAGGCCGGTACCAAACCCGTCAGCTTTGATGCCACCGTCGGTGAAGACACCCTGCGCGTGGGCTTGAGCATCTGCTACGACCTGCGCTTCCCCGAGCTGTACCGCGCGCTCATGAACCCGCCGTGCGACCTGCTGTGTGTGCCAGCCGCCTTCACCCACACCACGGGCGAAAGGCACTGGGAGGTTCTGCTGCGCGCCCGCGCCATTGAAAACCAGTGTTATGTGCTGGCGTCCGCGCAGGGCGGCAGACACGAGAACGGCCGCCGCACCTGGGGCCACAGCATGGTCATCGACCCCTGGGGCGAAGTCATCGACAGGCTGCCCGAAGGCGAAGGTTTTGTCATCGCCGATCTCTCGCGCGAACACATCGAGCAGGTGCGCGCGCAACTGCCGGCGCTGCAGCACCGCAGGCTGTAGGCTGCTGTTTTCGGTTTGCCATTTGCAACTTGCAATTCGCCGGGCGCTGACTGGCACGGCGCCGCTAGCCTTTGCAGGCCGTGAACCGCGCGCGTGAC
>JANOZF010000002.1:0-35311 GCA_031429255.1 Rubrivivax sp. | reverse complement strand
GCCTTGAAAGACGGTGCCAGGCCGCCGGCCGACACGCAGCACGGCCGCACGCTGCTGTGCCCGGTGGATGGCGCCATCAGCCAGTTTGGCGCCATCGACGGGCAGCGCATCTTCCAGGCCAAGGGCCATGACTACAGCGCCACCGCGCTGGTGGGTGGCGATTCGGCGTTGGCGGCGCACTTCCATGGCGGGCATTTCGCCACGCTGTACCTCAGCCCGCGTGACTACCACCGCATCCACATGCCGGCTGCGGGGCGCCTGCTGCGCATGCTGCACGTGCCGGGTGATCTGTTCTCTGTCAACCCGGCCACGGCACGCGGCGTCCCCGGGCTCTTTGCGCGCAACGAACGCGTGGTGTGCGTGTTCGAAGGCGCGTCAGGCGGCTCAAGCGACCCGCTGCAGGGCAAGCCCTGGGTGCTGGTGCTGGTGGGTGCCACCATCGTGGGCAGCATGGCCACCGTGTGGCATGGGCTGGTGAACCCGCCGCGGCCGGGTACGCTGCGCGAATGGGCTTACCAGGACCAGTCCATCGAGCTGGCTGCAGGCGCCGAGATGGGACGCTTCTTGCTGGGCAGCACGGTGGTGATGCTGTTTCCCGCCGGGCCGCTGCGGTTCAACTCAGCGTGGGCACCGACAGGGGCCATACGCATGGGTCAGGCCATGGCGCAGTGGGATTGAAGCCTGCAGCGTCAGCCCTTGCTGGCGACGACTCGGCGGCTGCGCGCCGTGCCCCCTGGGCCCGGTTCCTGATGTGGGTGGTGCCGGCGATGTGGTCGTCCAATTACATCATTGCGCGCAGTGCCGACGGCATCATCGCACCGCACCTGCTGGCCAGCGGACGCTGGCTGCTGGCGGGCGCATTGCTGATGTCGTTCCTTGGCGCGGCCGGCCTGCAGTCGCTGCGCGGGGCCTGGCGCGGGGAGTGGCACCACACGCTGGTGCTGGGGGTGCTGGGCATGACCATCTGCGGCGCCTGGCTTTACCAGGGCGCACGCAGCACCAGCGCCACCAACATCGCGTTGCTGTATGCGGCCACGCCGGTAGCCATTGCGGCGCTGAGCGCGCGCCTGCTGCACGAGCGGCTGCGTCTGCGCCAGAAGGCCGGTGCTGCGCTGGCGTTGGCCGGCGTGCTGTTCGTCATCGCCAAGGGTGACCTGTCCAACCTGCTGGAGGTGCGCTTCTCCACGGGTGACTTCTGGGTGCTGGTCTGTGCTGTGTCGTGGACGGCTTATTCGGTGCTGCTCAAGTTCTGGCCTTCGCGCATGGGCCCGGGTGAGCGGCTGGTGGCCATCATTGCCGGCGGTCTGCTGGTGCTGCTGCCCTTCACGCTGTTGGAGGCCTGGCTGGCCCCCAGTCCACCGCTGGGGCCCAAGGCGGCCATGCTGGTGGTGCTGGCCGCTGTGTTGCCCGGTGTGTTGAGCTACAGCGCGTATTCATACCTACAGCGCGAGCTGGGTGCTGCACGCACGGCGCTGATGTTGTATCTGGCGCCGGTTTATGGCGCCTTGCTGGGCTGGGCGATCCTGGGCGAAGTTCCTGGCTGGTACCACGCCGTGGGAGCGGCGCTCATCCTGCCCAGCATTGCGCTGGCCACGCGCGAGTAGATCGCGTGCGGCGCCGGCGCCGGGGTCAGCCGAACAGACCCGGCGCCAGCGCCGGAGTCAGCCAAAGAGACCCGGCGCCAGCGCCGGATCGTCATCGTCGCTGTAGAAGCAGTTCGGGCACACCGCGCGGTAGCGGCTGTTGCCGCCTATCAGCACCTGCTCGCCTTCCTTCACGCGCCGCCCCTGGTCGTCCACGCGCAGGTTCATGCTGGCCTTGCGCGCGCAGGCGCAGATGGTCTTCATTTCTTCCAGGTCGTCGGCCAGCGTCAGCAGCGCTGCCGCGCCGGGGAAGGCCACGCCCTGGAAGTCGCTGCGCAGTCCGTAGCACAGCACCGGCAGCTTGCGTTGATGGGCCAGTCGGTGCAGTTGCCGCACTTGTTCGGGGGTCAGGAACTGCGCTTCGTCGATCAGCAGGCAGGCGATTCCATGGCCCAGCCAGGCCGCATTGAATTCGGTGTCGGGCCCGAAGGTCTCGACCGGGCGCTGCAGGCCCAGTCGCGAGCCAATCACGCCAGCGCCGGCGCGGTCGTCATGTGCGGCCGTGAACAGGCGCACACGCATGCCGCGTTCTTCGTAGTTGTGCGCGGCCTGCAGCAAGGCCGTGGACTTGCCGGCGTTCATCGCGGCGTAGCGAAAATAGAGCTTGCTCATGAATGAAAAAAACCGGCCGACGTTTGACGTCGGCCGGTTGTTGTCTGGCGCCGGACTGGCGTGCGAAGGTTCGCAGCTTACAGCGGAGGAATGCGCAGCACCTGGCCCGGGTAGATCTTGTCGGGGTGGCTGAGCATGGGCTTGTTGGCTTCGAAGATCACCGGGTACTTGTTGGCGTCGCCGTAGAAGGCCTTGGCAATCTTGGACAGGTTGTCGCCGCTGACGACGACGTGGAACTGGGCTTCAGGGGCCGGGTTCGCCACGGTGAGCATGTCGTCGACCTGCGTCACGCCGGCCACGTTGCCGCAGCACAGCAGGATCTTCTCTTTCGTGGCCTGGTCGTCGACCACACCCGAAACGGTGACGGTGGACGACGGTGCGTCGAAAGCCACGTCCAGGCTGTCGGCGGGCAGCCCCTGGGCGCGGATGTAGCCGAGGATGGCGTCACCTGCAGCGCGGCTCAGTGCGGCCACGTTTTCAGGCGTCGGGGCTGCGACGACGGCGGCTTCGGCAGCCTTGGCTTCGCCGGTGCCAAACAGTTTTTCGCCGGCGCTCTTGATGAATGACAACAGACCCATGGAGTTGCTCCTCGGAAGATGTGAAATGAACGGGTCCAGATGCTACGCCACAGCAAGGGCTTGCCGTCCCCGTCCAGCGGCTGGGTACTTCCGGGGTGAATGCGGGCTGGCAGATCCGCCACCAGCGTGGCCCACCATCCGCCGGCCTTGTCACTGCTGATCGTGGCCAGCTGGTTGTGTGGAGGCCGTGGGGCGCGGCAAAACCCCGTCAGGACTATCGCAGGCGCCAGGGTCTGCGCATCAGCGGCATCGCATCGGTCACGGTGGTCACCGCGCCATCAAAGGGGTGGCTGAGCATGCCACCCGCCGCCGACACGATCTTCCACACGTACTGCCGCGTCTCGGCATAGGGGGGCACGCCCATGTAGCGATCCACGGCACCTTCGCCGGCGTTGTAGGCCGCGGCAGCCAGCACCACATCGCCCTGGTAGCGCGCCAGCAGCCAGCGCAGATAGGCCATGCCTCCACGCACGTTCTGCGTCGGGTCCATGGCATTGCGCACGCCGAAGCGGGCCGCCGTTTCCGGTATCAGCTGCATCAGGCCCTGAGCGTTCTTGGGCGACACCGCCACCGGGTTGAAGTTGCTCTCGGTGGCGATGAAAGCCAGCACCAGGTGGGGCTCCAGCTTGAATTCGGGTGCCGCCAGCCGGACGAAGCGCACCAATGCGTCGGGGGCGTTGCGGGGCGGTGGCGGGGGCGCCAGCCCGACGCTGCCGGGCTGCCCCTTGCCCGATGTCGCCAGCAGGCGTGCGCGCTGCTGCTCCATGGCGGCTGCCGAGGCGGCCATCGAGGCGGCAATCGCGAGGTCCTCTTCCGGTGGCCGCAGGCAGGCCGGCGGTGCACCCCGTGGTGTGCCCATGCGGGCGAGGATGTTGCGGGCCTGCTGCAGGCCCTGTTCGGCGGCCGCCGCGAACAAGTGCGCCGCCTGAGCCTCGTCGCGTTCGATGCCACGCGAATTGGTCAGCATCCAGGCCAGGCTGTACTGGCTTTCAGCGTCGCCATGGCGCGCCGCGCGGCAATACAGCTCTGCCGCGCGCACGGGGTCACGGGGCGAGCCCTGTTCGCCGTACTCCAGCGCCTTGGCCTCGTGTCGCCAGCGCTCCACCTGCGAGGGCACCACGGGTGCACGTTCCAACGGTGGTGCGCTGGGCCGCGGCAGGCCATCGAGCGTCAGCACCGGTTCGGTGGTCTGTGCATGGGCTCCGCAACCGCCCATCAGCATGCCACCGAAGGCCAGCAACAGGAAAACGCGGGCAGGCGTTGCGCACCGTGCGGCAAAGCGCCGCACGGCGGTGGGTGATGTGGTGCTGGGGCGCTCGGTGTTCACGGGGGTGCGGAGTCTAGCGACGGCAGCTGACCATGGGGCGGGCCGGGAGATGGGGCCGGCCTTCAAAACGCCAGGACTGCGCGCACGGCGGGGCTGTCTGCCGACGCCGGAACGCCCAAGGGTCGCGCGTGCACGAGTTTGAAACGAAATGTAAAGACCGTTGCCCGACGCCGTTGCGGCCCATCGCTGTCTTGCGGATGACCCTTTGCCTGGCCGTGCCCGCTTGCAGCGGATAATCCGGGCTGTGAAGGAGACCAGACTGCCGCTGGTGCGAGCGTGGAAACACGGCACTGGAGGAAGGTCCGGACTGCGCAGGGCAACGTAGCAGCTAACGGCTGTCCACCGCGAGGTGAGGATCAGAGCAACAGAGACGAGTTTTGGCGGGGCTCCCGAGGGAGGGTGTTCTGCGGACTGACGGCGCAAGCCGGCGGTGCCCCATGGCTTGCCGTGGGGCGTTGGGCGCAAGCCCGGCCCAAGCAGCCACCTTTGGCGGGGCTGCGCCCCGTCAAAGGTGAAACGGGCAATCTCTACGCGCAGCAATACCAAGTAGGCACACAGTGAGTGGCAAGGCTTTGCCGCGCTGCTCGACCGTCGGCCCGACGGGGTGTGCGGGTAGGTAGCACCGAGCCGGAGGGTGACCTTCGGCCCAGAGGAATGGCGGTCACGGCGGCTCTTCGCAAGAAGGGCTGCTGCACAGAATCCGGCCTATCGGTCTGCTTCACACTTTTTCCAATGGCCGTTCCCGGCTCGGGGGCGGCTCATGGCCGCCTGGCCCGAGTGCCCATCACCGATGAATCCCGACGCTCAATCCCTCTGGCGCGGCCCGCGCTGGACGCTGGCGCTGTTGCTGGCGTGCCTGGGCATGCTCGGGCCCTTTGCGGTGGACGCCTACTTGCCGGCCTTTGCCGGCATTGCGGCCAGCATCCATGCCAACCCGCTGCAGATGCAGCAGACTTTGTCAAGCTTTCTGCTGGGCTTTGCGGTCATGAACCTGTTCCACGGTGCGCTGTCCGACAGCGTGGGTCGGCGTCCCGTGGTGCTGGTCGGCGTCGTCGTGTTCGGTCTTGCATCGGTGGGTTGTGCGCTGAGCAATTCGGTGGCGACGCTGGTCTTCTTCCGTGCGCTGCAGGGCCTGTCGGCCGGCGCCGGCATGGTCGTCTCGCGCGCCATCATCCGCGACATGTTTCACCCTGCCGACGCACAGCGCGTGATGTCGCAGGTGACCATCTTCTTCGGTGCCGCGCCGGCCGTGGCGCCGCTCTTTGGCGGCCTCTTGTTCGAAGCCGCGGGCTGGCATTCGATCTTCTGGCTGCTGGCGGTGTTGAGCGGGCTGCTGTGGCTGAGCGTCTGGCGCTGGTTGCCGGAGACCTTGCACCATGCGGCGCGCCAGCCTTTCAGTGCACGTCACCTGTTGCGCGGCTATGCGGGGCTGATGCGCAACCCGCGCTTCGTGGCCCTGGTCTTTGCCAGCGGTGTGCCCTTCAACGGCATGTTTCTCTACGTCCTCTCGGCACCCACGTTCCTGGGTGAACACCTGCATCTGGCGCCCTCGCAGTTCTTCTGGTTCTTCATCGCCACCGTGTCCGGCATCATGGGTGGCGCTTGGCTGTCAGGCCGGCTCGCGGGCCGCATCAAGCCGCGGCACCAGATTCGACACGGCTTTGTGATCATGCTGGCAGCGGCCGTGACCAACGTGTTGCTCAATCTTTGGCTGCAGCCGCACGCGGCCTGGGCGATGTGGCCGATAGCGGTGTTTGCATTTGGCTGGTCGCTGATGGTGCCGGTGGTGACCCTGATGTCGCTGGACCAAGCGCCTGACCGACGTGGCATGGCCTCGTCGGTGCAGAGCTGCGTGGGCAGCCTGGCCAATGCCGCGGTGGCCGGTGTGCTGGCGCCCCTGGTGATGCATTCGGCGCTGGGGCTGGCTGTCACGTCGCTGGCCATGTTGGGCGTGGGGGCCGTGGCGTGGCTGTGGGTCAAGCCGCGGCTGGCCTGACGCGCAGCCGTCTGGCTGCGCCGTCCCGTGCCGATAGCGCAGCCGTCAAGTTGCGCCGCCCCGAGCCGATATGACGGGCAGGAAGGCCCGCCATGAAAAAGACTGCCCACATCCGTCGCTGCGTCCGCGCGAACCATTGGAAACACCTGGGGGGATGGCGCGCATGGGCGCTGGTGGCCTGTGCGCTGCACGGCACGCCGCTGCGGGCCGCCGACCCTGGTGCAGCGGCGCTCGCGCTCGCAGGCAAGGATGCGCATGCCGCATCGTCGAAGGACGCGCACGCCGCAGTACCGAAGGACGCGCATGCGGCCCTGGCGAAAGCTGGTGGCAAGACCGTTGACAAGGCAGCCTCGGGCGCCGTGGTGGCCATCGCGCCCGTTCAGGCGCCGGCCGGCGACGCCGACCCGATGGAGCGATTGCGCCTGCGTCTGGGCGAAAGGTTGACCACCGCCAAGCAAGCCGACCACGCCACAGGCCCGCTCGAGGTTCGGGTGCTGGCCAAGGCGCCGGCGGCGCACGCCGCCAAAGGCCATGGTGCTGCCGGTGTCGGTCATGGCAAGGCGCACGCAAAGTCCCATGCAGCCCAAGCGGCGCACTGGAGCTACACCGGTCCGGCCGGCCCGCAGACCTGGGGTGGTCTGAAACCCGACTTCGCGCTGTGTGCCAAAGGTCAGCGCCAGAGCCCCATCGACATCCAGGGCGGCCTGTCGGTGGAACTGGAGCCGGTGCAGTTCAACTACAAGGCCAGCCGCTTCGGGGTCGTCGACAACGGCCACACCGTGCAGGCGAACCTGGCTGCGGGCAACTTCATCGAAGTCGGTGGCCGGCGCTTCGAGCTCAAGCAGTTCCACTTTCACCGCCCCTCTGAAGAACGCATCGACGGCCGCCAGTTCGAGATGAGCCTGCACCTCGTGCACAAGGACGAACAGGGCCGCCTGGCCGTGGTGGCGCTGCTGATGGACCGCGGCGCGCCCCACCCTGCAGTGCAGAAGGTGTGGAACAGCCTGCCGCTGGAGAAACAGGAAGAGCTGCAGGCACGCTCGCCGCTGGAACTGGCTGAACTGCTGCCCAGCGACCACAGCTACTACACCTACATGGGCTCGCTCACCACGCCACCTTGTTCCGAGGGCGTGCAGTGGATCGTGATGCGTCAGCCGGTGTCGGTGTCGAGCGCGCAGATCGAACTCTTCGCCCGTCTGTACCCGATGAATGCGCGGCCGCTGCAGCAGGTGGCGGGCCGGCGCATCCTGCAGTCGCAGTAAGCGTCGCGGGGCCCGGGCAGGGCGGCGCTCCGCTGTGGCGTCCGATGACGCAAGGTCCGCCCGAGAACCGCCGGCCCGGGCTGGCAACGAGCCCTTTCGCGGCTCGCCGAAAGCTGCTGCGGCCAGTCGATCACGCCTTGCGCCATGCCGCCAGCAGCAGCCCGGGCCACAGCCACAGGCTCAACCACCACAAAAAGACACGGCGGGCACTGACCGGGCGTGTTTCGTGCCGCGCCACCTTGGCAAACAGCACGCCGGCGCCCACCACCACGTACAGCAGCAGCGCGCCATAGACGGCCACGCGGGCACCGTAGCTGGGTGTGGCCGTCAACAGGTCACCCAGCCAAGCGCCGGCCACTGCGGCGCTCAGCACCGCCAACAGCAAGGCCAGAGCCACACCGGTGATGGCATGGCGCAGCTTCCAGAGCGGGTCGTTTTCGATCATGTCTGCAGAAGTGCATGTGATGGACTACTGGTGCCACCAGACCCGTTTACCGTTACTTACCTAACAAAGCACTTTCATTCAACTCGACAAGTGCTTATTTTTGAACGGTTTTTTCAGAAGACTGGTTGAAACCACAGTTCTAAGTGCTTGATTCCATTGAGCTTTCTCGCCGGCAAAGACGTTGACCCCATCGCTTTCGTTAGCTAAAGTGGGGCCGGGTGCAGATTTTTGTCTTTTTGTGCAGCGAATGACGTTTATTTCGATGCAGATACGGCTGGCGGTTGATGATCTTCAGGGGTGGTCCGGTGTTGACGTTGGACGGGAAGGGGCGGATCACCGTGCCTTCACGTTGGCGCGACCTGCTGATGACCACCGTGAACGGGCAGATGGTGGTGGCCAAGAACCCCGACGGTTGCCTGTCGCTGTTTCCGCTGCCGGTGTGGGAAAAGCTGGAAACCACGCTGCTGGACCTGGGCTGGGAGCACGACGCCTGGCGCCGCTTCCTGATCGGCAGCGCCACCGAGGTGGAAATCGACAGTGCTTCGCGCGTGCTCATTCCGCCTGAGTTGCGGGTCTGGGCCGGGCTTGAAAAAGACGTGAAGTTCATGGGGGTCGGTCCGCACTTTGAATTGTGGGACCAGACCCGCTATGAAGCACGCGAAACCGTGGCCATTGCCCAGGGCCGGCCGGAACCGTTGCGCAACGTGGTCATCCGGTGAACGCCGCTCAGCCATGCAACCACACCACCGTGTTGCTGTCCGAAGCCGTGCAGGCTCTGGTGACGCATCCCGATGGCCTGTACGTGGACGGCACCTTCGGCCGTGGCGGCCACAGCCGTGCCGTGCTGGCGCTGCTGGGCGCGCAAGGCCGCCTGCTGGCGTTTGACAAGGACCCGCAAGCAGTGGCGGCGGCGGCTGAAATCACCGACCCCCGCTTCGCGATCTGCCACGCCAGCTTCGCCACCATGGCCGACGAACTTGCCCAGCGGGGTCTGCACCAGGTGCAGGGTGTGCTGCTCGACCTGGGCGTGAGCTCGCCGCAGATCGACCAGGCCGAGCGCGGTTTCAGTTTTCGCTTTGATGCACCGCTGGACATGCGCATGGACACCACGCGCGGCATCACGGCGGCTCAGTTCCTGCTGCAGGCCGAGCAGCGCGAGATCGAAAGGGTCATCCGTGACTTGGGCGAAGAACGGTTTGCTGCATCGATTGCAAGGGCGCTTGTCGCTCGCCGCGAAAGCGGCTCCCCCGTGGCCACCACGGCAGAGCTTTCGTCACTCGTGGCTGGTGCCGTCAAGACCCGCGAAGCGGGGCAGAACCCGGCCACGCGCACCTTTCAAGCCATTCGGATTCATGTCAACGCCGAGCTTGAAGAGTTGCAACAAGGCCTAGCGGCGGCGCTGCTGCTGTTGGCCCCGCACGGCCGGCTGGCGGTGATCGCCTTTCACTCGCTGGAAGACCGCATCGTGAAGACCTTCATCGCCCGCGAGAGCCGCGACGTGGTGGACCGCCGGGCCCCGATGGCGCCGCCACGGCCGCTGAAGCTGAACGCGCTGGCGCGCATCAAACCTTCGTTCGCCGAAGTGGCCGCCAACCCGCGGGCCCGCTCGGCCGTGCTGCGCGTGGCCGAACGCACCGAGGTGCCCGCATGAACAAGCTCAACTTCGTGCTGCTGGTGGTGCTGCTGGGCAGCTGCCTGCTGCTGGTGCGCACGTCGCACGAAGCGCGGCAGTTGTTTTCGGCGGTCGACCGCGCCGAGCGCGAGCAGAGGCAGCTCGACGCCGCATACCGTCGGCTCGACGCCGAGCGCCAGACGCAGGCCACGCACCAGAAGGTGGAGCGCGTGGCCCGCCAGCGCCTGCACATGTCGCCGCCGCCGCTGACGGTGTATGTCGACACCCCATCGGGCGCCGCATCGCCAGGCGTTCCTGGCGTGCCGGTGCCGGTGCTGGCGACGGCGAAGGCCGACACCTCGCGCTGAGCTCCCGGAACACCGCGCACTCTCACCGTCGCACCCCCACCGCCGCACACCACCACCGACACGACCCGCCCGCTGCCCACCTCCCACCCGCCATGAACGCCCGCAGCAACCCGCACTCCACCAGCTCTCGCGAGAAGGCCCGCGCCACCGCAGCGGGCAGCGTGCGCAGCGTCAACTACGCCACCAGCCCATTGCTGGCCAGCCGCACCCCGCCTTGGCGCTCGCGTTTCGTGTTGCTGCTGGTGGGGCTGCTGTTTGCCGGCCTGGTCGGGCGGGCGGCCTATGTGCAGATCTACAAGCCCGAGTTCTATCAGCGCAAGGGCGAAGAGAAGTTCGTGCTGAAGGAGAAGCTCTCGGCCAGCCGCGGCAGCATCCTCGACCGCAATGGCGCTTTGCTGGCCAGCAGCGTGCAGCTGCCTTCGGTGCTGATCGACACCAAGACCTTTGCCGCCGACAGCGCGCAGCGCAAGGCGATGTCGAAACTGCTCGCGCTGAAGGCCGATGAGTTGGACGAACGGCTGGAGGCCACCAAGGGCACGCTGGTGCTGCGCCGCCACCTCGAGCCCGCGGTGTGGGAACAGATCAAGGCGCTGGGCATGAAGGGCGTGTACGACATGCCCGAGTACAAGCGCCGCTACCCCGAGGGTGAAGCCTCGGCCCACGTGGTGGGTTTCACCGACGTCGAAGACGTGGGCCAGGCGGGCGCCGAGCTGGCCTTTCACGACGAACTGCTGGGCAAGGCCGGTGCGCGCAAGGTGGTGCGTGACCGTCTGGGCCATGTCATCGAGAACCTCGATGAGCCGATGCTGCCCACGCACGGCCACGACGTCACGCTGTCCATCGATTCGCGCATCCAGTCGTTTGCCTGGCAGCGCGTGCGCGACGCCGTCAAGGAGCATGGCGCATCCACCGGCAGCGTCGTGGTGCTGGATTCCCAGACCGGCGAGATCCTGGCGCTGGCCAACTACCCCAGCTACGACCCGGGCAACCGGGCCAAGCTCGAGGGCCGGGCGCTGCGCAACGTGGCCGTCACCGACGTCTTCGAGCCCGGCTCCACGGTGAAGCCCTTCACGGCAGCGCTGGCGCTGGAGTCGGGCCGCTGGACGCCGCAGTCGCGCATCGACACCGCACCAGGCCGCATCGTCATCCACGGCGCGCCCATCACCGACGCCCATCCGCACGGTGTGCTGAGCGTGGCCGAGATCATCCAGAAATCCAGCAACGTCGGCACCGTGAAGCTGTCGCAGCAGATGCCGCCCAAGGACCTGTGGACCATCTTCAATGCCGTGGGGCTGGGGCACAAGCCCGAGCTGGACTTCCCGGGCCTGGCCAAAGGCAAATTGCGCCCCTACAAGACCTGGCGGCCGGTGGAACACGCCACCATGAGCTACGGCTACGGCCTCAACGCCAGCCTGCTGCAGATTGCACGCGCCTACACCGTGTTTGCGCGCGAGGGCGACCTGGTGCCCACCACGCTGCTCAAGCGCGACCCCGCGCTGGGCCCCGTAGCGGCTGGCGAACCCGTGATCTCGGCCACGACGGCGCGCGCCGTGCGCGAGATGCTGCGCATGGCGGCCAACCCCGGAGGCACGGCGCCGGTGGCGCAGGAAAAGACGCTGGGCTATTCGGTGGGCGGCAAGACCGGCACCGCGCGCATCAGCGGCAAGGGCGGCTACACCAACAAGCACCACGGCTTTTTCGTCGGCCTGGCGCCTGTGAGCAACCCGCGCGTGGTAGTGGCGGTGCTGGTGAGCGAGCCCACCAAGGGCAAGTACTACGGCGGCGACGTGGCGGCACCGGTTTTTGGCGCCGTGATGCAGCAGACGCTGCGGCTGATGAACGTGCCCAACGACATGGACGTGAAGGCGCAGATCAGCGCCAAGCCCGCGGCTGCCGAGCCGGAGAGCATCTGATGACGCTGCCGACGCCGCAACCCCTGCACCAGCTGCACGGCATCGAACAGGCCGTGGCCTGGCTGCGGGCGCGCGGTGTGGCAGCGCTGCACGGCGCCTTGCGCACCGACAGCCGTCAAGTGCAGCCCGGTGACCGCTTCCTGGCCTGGCCCGGCGCGGCGCACGATGGCCGGCAGCATGTGCAGGCCGCATTGCGCCTGGGTGCGTCGGCCTGCCTGGTGGAAGCCGCTGGCGCCGAGGCCTTTGCCTTCGACGACCCGCGCATCGCCGGACTGCCGGGCCTGAAGGCGGCCGCTGGTGCCATCGCCGATGCATGGTCGGGTCACCCCAGCCATGCCGTGCGGGTGCTCGCCGTCACGGGCACCAACGGCAAGACCAGCAGCAGCTGGTGGCTGGCGCAAGCGCTGTCGTCGCTGGGCACGCGTTGTGCGGTGGCTGGCACGCTGGGTGTGGGTGAATTGCGGCTTGAAGGCGCCGCGGCCGGCGCTGCGCCGGCGCAGCTGCAGTCCACCGGCCTGACCACGCCCGACGCCGTGGCGCTGCATGCCAGCCTGCGTGTGCTGGCCGATGCGGGCGTGCAGGCCTGCGCGATCGAGGCATCGTCCATCGGTATCGAAGAGCACCGGCTCGATGGCCTGCACATCGACGTGGCGCTGTTCACCAACCTGACGCAGGACCACCTCGACTACCACGGCAGCATGGCGCAGTACTGGGCAGCCAAGCGCCGCCTCTTCTTCTGGCCGGGCCTGCGAGCCGCGGTGGTCAACCTGGACGATGCGCACGGCGCCCTGCTCGCCGAGCAACTGCACGGCACCGCGCTGCAGCTGTGGACGGTGGCGCTGGACGGCGCCCGTGCACGCTTACAGGGGCTGAACCTGCGCTATGACCATGCCGGGCTGGCCTTCGATGTGCACGAGGCGGGGGCGCCGGAATCGGGGCCCGCGGCAGAGCCTGTGACGGTGCGCAGCGCGCTGGTGGGTCGCTTCAACGCCAGCAACCTGCTGGTGGTGCTGGGTGGCCTGCGCGCCATGGGCGTGCCGCTGCAGCAAGCCTGCGCGGCGCTGGCCACGGTGCTGCCGGTGCCCGGCCGCATGCAGCGCGTGGCGGCCGCCCCGGCGCAGCCCGCCGCAGCCGCTGGTGGTGGGGCGCCAGCGCGCGTGCAGCACGACGACGTGGAGGTCATCGTCGACTACGCGCACACGCCCGACGCGCTGGAGAAGGTGCTGCAGTCGCTGGCCCCGCTGGCGGCCGCGCGCAACGGCCGTCTGTGGTGCGTGGTGGGTTGTGGTGGTGACCGCGATGCCAGCAAGCGCCCCTTGATGGGTGTTGCCGCGGCGCGGCTGGCGCAGCAGGTGGTGCTGACCAGCGACAACCCGCGCAGCGAAGACCCGGCGCGCATCCTGCAGCAGATGCTGACCGGCATCGCCGAAGACGACGCCCTGCGGCAGCGCGTGGTGGTGATCGAAGACCGGCATGCCGCCATCGCGCATGCGGTGCAGCGAGCAGCCCCTGGTGACGTGGTGGTGCTGGCCGGCAAAGGCCACGAACAGACGCAGGAAGTGGCGGGCGTGAAGCGGCCGTTTTCCGACGCCGATGAGGCCCGCCAGGCGCTTGCCGCGCGCGCCGCCGCCGCGCTGAAGGTGGCCACATGCTGATGACGCTGGCGCAGGCGCAGACGCTCATCCCCGGCAGCACGCTGGTAGGCGCGGCCGACGTGCCGCTGCACCGTGTGCACACCGACACGCGCACGCTGCGTCCGGGCGACCTGTATGTGGCGCTGCGCGGTGAACGATTCGACGGCCACGACTTTCTGGCGCAGGCGCAGGCCAGCGGCGCGGTGGCCGCGCTGGCCAGCCATGGCCTGGGCGATGGGCTGCCGGGCCTGCTGGTGAACGACACCCTGCTGGCGTTGCAGCAGCTGGCCGCGGGCTGGCGCCAACGGCAGGTGTTGCCGCTGGTGGCCGTGGTGGGCAGCAATGGCAAGACCACAGTGACGCAGATGGTCGCGGCCATCCTGCGCGCCTGGCAGGGTGACGCGGCACTGGCCACGGCCGGCAATCTGAACAACCACATCGGGGTGCCTTTGACCCTGTTGCGCCTGCGCCAGGACGCCGAGCTCTGGCACCGCGCGGCGGTGCTGGAACTGGGCATGAACCACCCTGGCGAGATCGAACTGCTGGCCCGCATGGCTGCGCCCACCGTGGTGGTGGTGAACAACGCGCAGCGCGAGCACCAGGAGTTCATGAGCAGCGTGCAGGCCGTGGCGCAGGAAAATGGCAGTGCCATCGCTGCACTGGCTGCCGACGGCGTGGCGGTGCTGCCTTCCGCTGATGCCTACCTGCCGCTGTGGCGCGGCCTTGCTGGCAACCGGCGCGTGCTCAGCTTTGGTCTGCAGGCCGGCGCCGACGTGGTGCTGCAGGTCCAGCCCCAGGCCGGCGGCACCGTCCATGCCGCGTTGCCGTGGGCCTTGCAACTGCACTCGCCGGCGGGTTCGGTCACCATGTCGCTGCACCTCCCGGGCCTGCACAACGTGCACAACGCCGCGGCGGCGGCAGCCGCGGCGCTGGCCGCCGGTGCGCCACTGGCCGCGGTGGCGCAGGGCCTGGCCGACTTCAGGCCGGTGGCCGGCCGTTCGCAGGTGCTGACCCTGCAACGTGACGGCCAACCGCTGACCTTGATCGACGACAGCTACAACGCCAACCCCGACTCGGTGCTGGCAGCCATCGAGGTGCTGGCCAGCCTGCCCGGGCCGCGCTGGCTGGTGCTGGGCGACATGGGCGAGGTCGGCAATCAGGGGCCGCAGTTCCATGCCGAGGTGGGTGCGCAGGCCCGCCGCCGGGGCATAGAAACGGTGTGGGCTGCCGGCGCGCTCAGTGCCCATGCTCCAGCCACGCGGCATTTCGACAACACGGCGGCGCTGGTGGCGGCGCTGCCCCAGGCGCCCGAGGCCGCTTCGGTGCTGGTCAAGGGTTCACGATTCATGAAGATGGAACAAGTGGTGCTGGCCTTGCGCCAGCAACTGCAACCCGGCGGTCCACATGAGCAGGGGGCCTCATGCTGCTGAGCCTGTCGCAGTGGCTGATGACGCAGTTCCCGGAGAGCCTGGGTTTCCTGCGCGTGTTCCAGTACCTCACGTTCCGTGCCGTGCTGGCGGCGATGACGTCGCTGCTCATCGGCCTGGCCTTCGGGCCCTGGGTGATCCGCAGGCTCACCGAGATGAAGATCGGCCAGCCGATCCGTGAATACGGCGTCGCCAGCCACCTGGGCAAACGAGGCACGCCCACGATGGGTGGTGTGCTGGTGCTGATCGGCATCGCCGTCAGCACCCTGTTGTGGTTCGACTGGACCAACCGATTCGTGTGGGTGGTGATGCTCGTCACCTTCGGTTTTGGCGCCATCGGCTGGGTGGACGACTACCGCAAGGTGGTGCGCAAGGACCCCGAGGGCATGCGTTCGCGCGAGAAGTTCGTGTGGCAGACGTTGATCGGGTTGGTGGCAGCGCTGTACCTGGCGTTCAGCGTCTCCGAGACCAGCAACATCCGCGTGCTGGAGCTGTTTCTGCGCTGGGTGCAGAGCGGCTTCTCCAACGACCTGCCGCCGCGCGCCGACCTGATGGTGCCGTTCTTCAAGAGCGTCAGCTACCCGCTGGGCGTGTTTGGCTTCATCTTCCTGACCTGGTTCGTCATCGTCGGCACCAGCAACGCCGTCAACTTCACCGACGGGCTGGACGGCCTGGCCATCATGCCGGTGGTGATGGTGGGCTCGGCGCTGGGTGTGTTTGCCTACGTGGTGGGCAACGCCGTGTTCAGCAAATACCTGCTCTTTCCGCACATCCCCGGCGCCGGTGAACTGCTGGTGTTCTGCTCGGCGATGGCGGGCGCCGGGCTGGCCTTCCTGTGGTTCAACGCCAACCCGGCGCAGGTGTTCATGGGTGACGTGGGCGCGCTGTCGCTGGGCGGTGCGCTGGGCACCATCGCCGTCATCACGCGGCAGGAAATCGTGCTCGGCATCATGGGCGGCATCTTCGTCGCCGAGATGCTGTCGGTGATGCTGCAGGTGAGCTGGTTCAAGTACACAAAGAAGAAGTTTGGCGAAGGCCGTCGCATCTTCCTGATGGCGCCGCTGCACCACCACTTCGAGAAAAAAGGCTGGGCCGAGGGCCAGGTGGTGGTGCGCTTCTGGATCATCACCATGCTGCTGTGCCTGATCGGCCTGGCGAGCTTGAAGCTGCGCTGAACCAGCCATGAACTTCCTGCGCGACACCACCGTCTTGATCCTGGGCCTGGGCGACAGCGGCCTGGCCATGGCGCGCTGGTGTGTGCGCCACGGCGCGCAAGTGTCGGTGTGGGACTCGCGCGAGCGTGCGCCGCACGACGCCGCGCTGGCGCAAGAGCTGCCGATGGTGCAACGACTGCTTTCACTCCCTCTCCCTCCCAGGGAGAGGGCAGGGGTGAGGGTGAATGGCGAGTGCGCTGCACAGCATCCATCCGATGCAGCCGGTGCGATTGAAGCTGTCGGATCGGCAGCATGGCACCCTCACCCCAACCCTCTCCCTGAGAGGGAGAGGGAGCCCGATGATTTCCAGCTGATCCTGAAGAGCCCGGGCCTGTCGCCACACGACGCGCGCATCGCGCCGCTGCTGCAGCACGCGCGGGCCAGTGGCCTGGCCGTGTGGGGCGAACTCGACCTGTTTGCACGCGCGCTGGCCGACCTGAAAGCCGGGCGTGGTTACGCGCCGCAGGTGCTGGCCATCACCGGCACCAACGGCAAGACCACCGCCACGGCGATGACGGCGCTGCTGGTGGCGCGCAGCGGCAAGACGGTGGCGATGGCCGGCAACATCGGCCCCACGCTGCTCGACACCTTGCAGGCGCAGCTGGACAGCGTGCCAGCGCCGGATGCAGTCGCGCCTGCTTTGCAGGCCGCACCCGTCGCCGCGGCAGCGCCGCCCGGTAGCGGGGCCAACGCTGGCCCGGCGCCTAAAGCCGCCGCCACGGCCGCTGCAGAGCTTGCCGAAGGCACGGCCCTGGAAGAGCCTTCCGAAGACCCCCCGCAACTGTCCCAGGTCTGGGTGCTGGAACTGTCCAGCTTCCAGCTCGAAGGCGGCGGCGCCGGCGTGCAGGGTTTCGAGCCCACGGCCGCCACGGTGTTGAACGTGACGCAGGACCATCTGGACTGGCACGGCGACATGGCCGCCTACGCCGCGGCCAAGGCGCGCGTGTTCGGCCAGCAGGCGGTGATGGTGATCAACCGCGACGACGCGGCCGTGCAGGCCATGGTGCCGGTGCCCGCAGCGGTCAAGGCCAAGGGCGCCAAGGCCGTGCCAAAGGCCGTGCCGCGACAGGTGCTGTCCTTCGGCCTGGGCGCCCCGTTGCAGCCGGGTGACTTCGGCATCGTCGAAGAAGGCGGCATGGCCTGGCTGGTGCGCGCATTACCGGCCGACGACACCTTCAAACGCAAGAAGGGCGACCCCGAAGAAGACATCCACCTGCAGCGCCTGATGCCGGCCGACGCGCTGCGCGTGCGCGGCCGCCACAACGCCGCCAATGCACTGGCGGCGCTGGCGCTGGCCACGGCCATCGGCTGCCCACTGGCGCCCATGCTGCACGGCCTGCGCGACTACCGTGGCGAGCCGCACCGGGTGCAGTTCGTGCAGCTGGTGGACGGTGTCGACGCCTACGACGACAGCAAGGGCACCAACGTCGGCGCCACCGTGGCCGCGCTGGCCGGGTTGGGTGCCGACAAGGCGCCGGGGCGGCTGGTGGTGATCCTGGGTGGTGATGGCAAGGGCCAGGACTTCGACCCGCTGGTGCAGCCCCTGGCACGCCACGCACGGGCCGTGGCCACCATCGGGCGCGACGCCAACCGCATAGAAGCCACGCTGGCCGCGCACGCCGACACCGCGGCACTGCCCGTGCAGCGCTTTGCCTCGCTGCAAGAAGCCACCGGCTGGTGCATGGCGCAAGCGCGCAACGGCGACGCTGTGCTGCTCAGCCCGGCCTGTGCCAGCCTGGACATGTTCGACAACTATGCACACCGCGCACGCGTGTTCGTCGAAGCCGTGCAGGCCTGGGCTGCCGATCGGGGGCAGGCATGAAAGAGCAGCTGATGGCGTTGCCGGGGCACCTGCAGGCACGCATCCAGGCACTGATGGCGGGAGTCAAGTCGCCGGGTGACTGGCTGGCCAGCTGGAAACAGCACCGTGCCGACCGCACCGGTGGCCAGCTGCCCGTGCGCGACCGGCTGCACATCCCGGGCTCGCGCGAGGTGCGCCTGACGGTGTTCGACCAGAGCCTGGTGATGGTGGTGGGCGCCCTGCTGCTGCTGGGCGTGGTGATGGTCTATTCGGCCAGCGTGGCCATGCCCGACAACCCGCGTTTCGGCAACTACGCACCCACGCACTTTCTGCAGCGGCACGTCATCTCGCTGACCATTGCGGTGTTTGCCGCGCTGATGGTGGTGCAGGTGCCGATTGCGGTGTGGGAGAAGACGGCGCCGTGGATCTTCGTGGCCGCGCTGGTGCTGCTGGTGCTGGTGCTGGTGCCCTTCATCGGCAAGGTGGTGAACAACGCTCGCCGCTGGATACCGCTGGGTTTCATGAACTTTCAGCCCAGCGAGATGGCCAAGCTGGCGATTGCGCTGTATGCCGCCAACTACATGGTGCGGCGCATGGACGCACGCGAAGAGTTCTTCCGCGCCGTCACGCCAATGGCGCTGGCCGTCGGCTTCGTCGGCCTGCTGCTGCTGCGCCAGCCCGACATGGGTGCCTTTCTCGTCATCGCATCGATTGCGATGGGCGTGTTGTTCCTGGGCGGTGTCAACGCCCGCATGTTCTTCCTGATCGCGGCGGTGCTGCTGGTCACGCTGGGCCTGATCCTGTATTTCGACGAGATGCGCAGCCAGCGCATCCTGGCTTATCTCGACCCCTGGAAAGAGGACCATGCCAAGGGCAAGGCCTACCAGCTCGTGCACTCGTTGATCGCCTTCGGCCGCGGCGAGTTCTTCGGCCAGGGCCTGGGCGCCAGCGTGGAGAAGCAGCACTACCTGCCTGAAGCGCACACCGACTTCCTGCTGGCCGTCATCGGTGAAGAGCTGGGTTTCGTCGGCGTGGCCACGGTCATCGTGCTGTTCTTCTGGCTCACGCGCCGCATCATCGAGATCGGCCGCCAGGCCATCGCGCTGGACCGTGTGTTTGCCGGCCTTTTCTGCCAGGGCATCGGGGTGTGGATGGGTGCGCAGGCGTTCATCAACATGGGCGTCAACCTGGGAGCGCTGCCCACCAAGGGGTTGACGCTGCCGCTGATGAGCTACGGCGGCTCGGCCATCCTGATGAACCTGATCGCGCTGGCGATGGTGGTGCGGGTCGACATCGAGAACCGTGCGCTCATGCGCGGAGGCCGCGCATGACGCTGCTCTCCGTGTCCACGCGGGATGTAGCTCCCTCTCCCTTCAAGGGAGAGGGTAGGGGGCGAGGCGGGGGTTTCGAGCCGCATGCGGCAAGCCCGCTGAGCGATGCCGGCCTGCAAGCCGGCATGCGCACTGCAAGTGAGGGTGCAGCGGCAGGCCTATATGACTGCGTGCTGCCGAAATTTACCCTCACCCCAGCCCTCTCCCTTGAAGGGAGAGGGAGCAGTTCATGGCGCGTGGCCCACGGGCTTGTTGCGCGCGGAGGCCGCGCATGAGCCACCTGGTCATCATGGCAGCGGGCACCGGCGGGCACATCATCCCGGGCCTGGCGGTGGCGCGCGAGATGCAGGGCCGGGGCTGGAGCGTCAGCTGGCTGGGCACATCGCACGGCATGGAAAACAAGCTCGTGCCGCCCACCGCGATACCGCTGGACACCATCACCTTCAGCGGCCTGCGCGGCAAGGGCCTGTTGCACACCGCCACCGGCGGGCTGCGGCTGCTGAAGGCCTTCTGGGACTGCCTGGGCATCCTGCGCAAGCGTGGCGCCCACGCGGTGCTGGGCATGGGGGGCTATGTGTGTTTTCCGGGTGGCCTGATGGCCAGCCTGTTGAACAAGCCGCTGATGCTGGTGAATGCCGACGCCGCGCTGCTGCTCAGCAACAAGAGCCTGTTGCCGCTGGCCGACCGCGTGGCCTTCGGCTTCGATGGTGCGGCAGCGCACAACACCCGGCATGCGGTGGTCACCGGCAACCCGGTGCGGGCCGAGATCGAGGCGTTGCCCGAGCCGGCGCTGCGCTTTCAAGGCCGCCAGGGCCCCCTGCGGCTGCTGGTGGTGGGTGGCAGCCTGGGCGCCCAGGTGCTCAACCAGACGCTGCCGCAGGCGCTGGCGCTGCTGCCGGCCGCGCAGCGGCCACAAGTGATGCACCAGGCGGGCGCAGCGCAGGCCGACGCGGTGCGCGCGGCTTATCGGGCTGCCGGTGTCGAAGCGCAGGTGCAGCCCTTCATCGACGACATGCCCGAACAGCTGGCCGCGTGCGACCTGATGGTGAGCCGCGCCGGCGCCATCACCGTCAGCGAACTGTGCGCCGCCGGCGTGGCGGCAGTGCTGGTGCCGTTGATCGTCAGCACCACCTCGCACCAGCGCGACAACGCGCAGTGGATGGCCGCGCAGGGTGCGGCGGTGCACCTGCCGCAGACCGAGCTGACGCCACAAGCACTGGCCACGCTGTTGCAGGGCCTTGCGCGCGAGCAGCTGCTGGGCATGGCGCTGAAGGCGCGCAGCCTGGCACGGGCCCATGCAGCGGCGCGGGTTGCCGATGAGTTGGAAAAACTGGTGCGGAGGGCTGCATGAGCAACGCCATGCAACATGCCGTGCGGCACCTGCATTTCGTCGGTGTGGGTGGTGCCGGCATGAGCGCGTTGGCCGAGATTGCGCATGGCCAGGGCTACACCGTCAGTGGCTCCGACCAGCAGGCCAACGAAGCCACGCGCCGCCTGGCCGGCCTGGGCGTGCGCGTGCACGCCGGCCATGACGCAGCGCACATGCTGGGGGCCGATGCGGTGGTCACCAGCACCGCCGTGCCGGCCGCCAACCCCGAGGTGCAGGCGGCGCGTGCACAAGGTGTGGCGGTGGTGCCGCGAGCGGAGTTGCTGGCCGAACTGATGCGCGGCAAGACCGGCATTGCGATTGCAGGCACCCATGGCAAGACCACCACCACGTCGCTGATGGCCAGCGCGTTGATGGCCGCAGATGTCGACCCCAGCTTCGTCATTGGCGGCAAGCTGCAGAGCCTGGGTGCCAACGCGCGGCTCGGCCAAGGTGAGCACTTCGTGGCCGAGGCCGACGAGAGCGATGCGTCGTTCCTGCAGCTCAGCCCCATCATCAGCGTGGTGACGAACATCGACGTCGACCACATGGAAACCTACGACCACAGCGTCGAGCGTCTGCATGCGGCCTTTGTCGACTTCATCCACCGGCTGCCGTTCTTCGGCCGCGCCGTGCTCTGCGCCGATGACGCGGGTGTGCAGGCCGTGCTGCCACGCCTGCAGCGCCCTGTCACCACCTACGGCCTGAATGCCGGCGCCGATGTGCAGGCCTTGCAGGTGCAGGCAGGCACGGGTGCCCGCATGCAGTTCGTGGCGCGCCAGGCCGGCCATGCAGACCTGCCGCTGACGCTGCAGCTGGCGGGCGTGCACAACGTGCGCAACGCGCTGGCGGTGCTGGCCGTGGCGCGCCACCTGCGCCTGCCCGATGCGGCCACGGCACAGGCGCTGCAGGGCTTTGCCGGGGTCGGCCGGCGCTTCGAGTCGCACGGCGAGATGCCCACCGCCGACGGTGGCCATTGCACGCTGATCGATGACTACGGGCACCACCCGGTGGAGGTGGCCGCGGTCATCGCCGCCGCGCGCGGCGCCTTTCCCGGCCGCCGCCTGGTGCTGGCCTTTCAGCCGCACCGCTACACGCGCACCCGCGACTGCCTGGGTGACTTTGCCGCCGCGCTGGCACAGGCCGACGTGCTGTTGCTGACCGAGGTCTACGCCGCCGGCGAGGCGCCGATCGCGGGCGCCGATGGCGCGGCGCTGGCGGCCCGCTGTGCCGGGACTTGCCAGCATTCAACCCTCACCCCAACCCTCTCCCTTGAAGGGAGAGGGGGCCGTACCGGCGCTTGCCAGGTGCAGTTCGTTTCGGACATCAAGCACCTGCCCGCCGCTATCCGCCACAGCGCGCGCGACGGCGACGTCGTCATCACGCTGGGCGCAGGCTCCATCGGTGGTGTACCCCAACAACTGAAAACAACCAGCGGAGTGCAGGCGTGAGCGTCGATGTCAACGGTCTGGGAAAAGTGGCGGTGCTGATGGGCGGCAGCAGTGCCGAACGAGAGGTGTCGCTGATGTCAGGCGCCGGCGTGCTGGCCGCGCTGCAAGGCCGCGGTGTGGACGCGCATGCCTTCGACCCCGCCGAGAACGATCTGGGTGCGCTGAAGGCCCAGGGCTACCACCGGGCCTTCGTTGCGCTGCACGGCCGCCATGGTGAAGACGGCACCGTGCAGGGCGCGCTGGAACTGCTGGGCATTCCCTACACCGGCTCGGGTGTGATGGCCAGCGCCATCGCCATGGACAAGGTGATGACCAAACGCGTGTGGGCGCATGCCGGTCTGCCCACGCCGCGCTGGCACTGGCTGGCGCCCGATGACCAAGGCCGCGAAGCCGTGCAACACGTGCCCGACGTGCTGGGCCTGCCGCTGATCGTGAAGCCGCCCCGTGAAGGCTCGTCGATCGGCATCACCAAGGTGGTGGGCTATTCGCAGATGCAGGACGCGGTGTCGCTGGCGGCGCGCTACGACGCCGACGTGTTGTGTGAAGAGTTCATCGAAGGCATCGAACTCACCTGCCCGGTGCTGGGCGACGGTGAGCAAGCGCGTGCGTTGCCGGTGGTGCGCATCGACGCGCCCGACGGCAACTACGACTTCGAACACAAGTACTTCAGCGACGCCACCGGCTACCGCTGCCCCAGCGGCTTGGGCGCCGATGAAGAAGCCGAGGTGCAGCGCCTGACGCTGGCTGCCTACCGCACGCTGGGCTGTCGCGGCTGGGGCCGCGCCGACCTGATGCTGCGCTCGGGGGGCGCCGTACCCGACCGCAAGATCTTCCTGCTGGAAATGAACACCAGCCCGGGCATGACCTCGCACTCGCTGGTGCCGATGTCGGCGCGTGCGGCCGGCCTCAGCTACGAAGACCTGTGCCTGCACCTGTTGCAGCAGGCGCGGCTGGACTCCACGCGCGGTTCGGCCGCTGCTGCATCCACCTGAACTCACCGCCAACCCCCAGCATCATGGCCACGCGCAAGACCACCCACCCCAGCAGACGCCGCAGCGCGCCGTTGCCGGTGGACGTGCGCGTGACCTACGCTGCCGCCAACCTGCTGTGGACCCTGCTGGTGCTGGTGCTGGTGGCGGGCGCGCTGCTGTGGCTGGTGCGTTGGCCGGGTTTTGCGCTGCGGGGCGTGCAGTTGCAAGGCGAGCTGGTGCGCACCAACCTGCCCACGCTGCGTGCGCATGTGGCGCCGCGTCTGAACGGCACCTTCTTCAGCGTCGAACTGCAGCAGGTGCGCACCGCGTTCGAAACCGTGCCCTGGGTGCGCAAAGCCGTGGTGCGCCGGGTCTGGCCCGACGGCCTGGTGGTGAAGCTGGAAGAGCACCGCCCGGCCGCGCTGTGGCAGGCCAGCGATGCCACGTCCACCAGCGACCGCATCGTCAATGACCTGGGCGAAGTCTTCGAGGCCAGTGCCGGCGACATCGAAGACCCCGCCATTGCTGCCGTGGTGCCGGGCTCGCCGGCCGCTGCCGCCACCGAGCTGCCCACGCTGGCCGGGCCCGAAGGCAGCGCGGCGGCCATGCTGGCGCTGTACCGCCGGCTGGTGCCTCTGCTGGCCCTGGTGGACCAGCAGATCGACACGCTGGAACTCAGCGACCGTGGCAGCTGGCGCGCCGAGACCCGCAGCGGCGCGGTCATCGAGCTGGGCCGTGGACAGGAAGAGCAGATCGTGGCGCGCACGACGCAATTCGTGCGCACCGTGGCCGAAGCCACCGACAAGTGGCGGGCACCGCTGGAAGTGGCCGACCTGCGGCACAGCGACGGTTATGCCGTGCGCCTGCGTGGCATCACGGTGTCGTCGGCGGCATCGGCCGCGACATTGGCGAAAGCCACCAAAACAAACTGAGGAGGCCAAGACATGGCCAAGGAATTCAAGGACATGGTTTTCGCGCTGGACATCGGCACCGCCAAGGTGATGGTGGTGGCGGCCGAAGTCATGCCCGACGGCGAGCTGCGCGTCGCCGGGCTGGGCGTGGCGCCCACGCATGGCCTCAAGCGCGGCGTGGTGGTCAACATCGACGCCACGGTGCAGAGCATCCAGCAGGCGCTGAAGGAGGCCGAGATGATGGCCGCCTGCAAGATCAGCAGCGTCTTCACCGGCATCACCGGCAGCCACATCCGCGGCCAGAACAGCACCGGCATGGTGATCGTGCGCGACAACCGCGAAGTGACGCCGGTGGACGTGAGCCGTGTGGTGGAAACCGCCAAGGCCATCAACATCCCGAACGACCAACGCGTGCTGCTCATCGAGCCGCAGGAATTCATCATCGACGGGCACGAGGTGAAGGAGCCCATCGGCATGAACGGCAGCCGGCTCGAGGTGAAGGTGCACATCGTCACCGGCGCGCAGAGCGCGGCCGAGAACATCCTGAAATGCGTGCGCCGTTGCGGGCTGGAGGTGGAGCGCCTGGTGCTGAACCCCAGCGCCAGCTCGGCCGCGGTGCTCACCGACGACGAACGCAGCCTGGGCGTGGCGGTGGTGGACATCGGCGCCGGCACCACCGACGTGCAGATCTTCACCGACGGCAGCGTGCGCCACACGGCCGTGATCCCCATCGCCGGCGACCTCATCACCAGCGACATCGCGATGGCGCTGCGCACGCCCACCAAGGACGCCGAGGAGATCAAGGTCCAACATGGCGTGGCCAAGCAGCTGCTGGCCGACCCCAACGACCAGGTCGAGGTGCCGGGCCTGGGCGACCGCGCGCCGCGCATGTTGTCGCGCCAGGCGCTGGCTGGCGTGATCGAGCCGCGCGTGGAAGAGATCTTCTCGCTGGTGCAGCAGGTCATCCGCGAAAGCGGCTACGAGGAACTGCTGTCCAGCGGCATCGTCATCACCGGCGGCAGCGCCGTGATGCCCGGCATGGTGGAGCTGGGTGAAGACATCTTTCTCAAACCCGTGCGCAAGGGCCTGCCGCTGTACAGCGGCGCGCTCTACGACATGGTGGCCAACCCACGCAGCGCCACCGTGATGGGTTTGCTCGAAGAGGCCCGCATGGCACGTGCACGCGGGCACAGGGCGGCGGCGCAGGCCGGCTCGGTGAAGAACCTGGTCGGCCGCGCGAAGGACTGGTTTCTCGGCAATTTCTAGCGGATTTCTAACCGCTTTCTAGGTGGTGCACGTCACACAACAAACGGCGGCACTTTTGGTTCATTGGCAACTGCAAACACTTTTCAGTAGGAGGCTCACATGCCCATCGAAATGATCGACGAATTTGACCAAGGCACGCAGATCAAGGTGATCGGTGTGGGCGGTGGCGGCGGCAACGCCGTGGAACACATGATCGAACGCGGCGTGCAAGGCGTCGAGTTCGTCGTCGCCAACACCGACGCGCAGGCCCTGCACCGCAGCAACGCGGGCACGTTGGTGCAGCTGGGCACCACCGGGCTGGGCGCGGGCAGCAAGCCCGACATGGGGCGCCAGGCCGCAGAAGAAGCCGTGGACCGCATCAAGGAATGCATAGCCGGCGCCAACATGCTGTTCATCACCGCGGGCATGGGTGGCGGCACCGGCACGGGCGCGGCGCCGGTGATTGCGCGCGTGGCCAAGGAAATGGGCATCCTGACCGTGGGCGTCGTCACCAAGCCTTTCGAGTTCGAGGGCAAGCGCCGCTGCAAGCAGGCTGACGACGGCGTGGCCGAGCTCGAAGCCAACGTCGACAGCCTGATCGTGGTGCTGAACGAAAAGCTGCTCGAGGTGATGGGTGACGACGTGACCCAGGAACAGGCCTTTGCACACGCCAACGACGTGCTGAAAAACGCGGTGGGCGGCATCAGCGACATCATCCACATCCCGGGCCTGGTGAACGTCGACTTCGAAGACGTGAAGACCGTGATGAGCGAGCCCGGCAAGGCGATGATGGGCACGGCCATAGCCGGCGGCCCCGACCGCGCCACCAAAGCGGCCGAAGACGCCGTGGCCTGCCCGTTGCTGGAGGGCATCGACCTCAGCGGCGCTCGGGGTGTGCTGGTGCTGATTGCGGCCAGCAAGGGCACCTTCAAGCTGGCCGAAAGCCGCAACGCGATGAACGCCATCAAGCGCTATGCGGCCGAAGAAGCGCATGTGATCTTCGGCACCGCCTACGACGAGAGCCTGGGCGACAAGCTGCGCGTCACCGTCATCGCCACCGGCCTGAGCTCGTCGCGCCGTCAGCAGATGACGCCGCCGCAGCTGGTGGTGCAGCAGACGGTGCAGCAACCCGTGCACCAACCGCTGCAGCAGCAGCTGCGCACGGGCACCGACAACCTGCCCATCCTGAACCAGCTGGCCTCCGGCACGCAGGCCAGCGCCGGCGCCGCGGCCCCGGTGCACCACAGCTATGAAGGGCTGAACACGCCGAGCGTCTGGCGCACCAACCGCTCGCATGCGGCGGCCAAGGTGGACGCACTGGTGAACAACGGCGTCGACGAGTTCGAGATCCCGGCCTTCCTGCGCAAGCAAGCGGACTGAGCCGTGGCCGCCGGCCCTGCAGGGGCTGGGCGCGTGCCCATGGCGCGCACCGGGCAAGGCCGGTGGTGGCGCGCGCTGCGCATGGCGGTGCCTGCCGCCGCCGCCGCCGCGTCCGCGGCGTTGGCGCAAGCGCCAGCTTTGCAGCCCGAGCAGCCCGTGCAGCCGGTGAAGCGTGCCCCGGCGCGCGCCATCGAGCGCGCGCCGGCATCGGCCCGCGCGGCGGCGCCGCCCGCTGGCCTGCCCTCGTTCCAGGCGCTGGAGGCCGCCGGCGCGCGCATCGGCACGATCCGCGTCGTGGCGCAGGACATCTTCGACACCAGCGACCCGCAGGAAGACCGGCTGCTCTTCCGTTGGGCCAACCGTCTGCATGTGCAGACGCGCACCAGCGTCATCGAGCGTGCGCTGCTGTTCAAGACCGGCGAGCCGGTGCAGGCACGACTGATCGAAGAGACCGAACGTCTGCTGCGCGGCAGCCGCTATCTGTTCGACGTGCAGCTGCGTCCGGTGGCCTGGCGCGACGGCGTGGTGGACATCGAGGTGCTGACGCGCGACACCTGGTCGCTGGACCCGGGGCTGAGCGTCGGCCGCACCGGAGGCAGCAACTCGCAGGCGCTGGCGCTGCGAGATTACAACCTGCTGGGCACCGGTGTTTCGGTGGGTTGGCAGCACACCCGAAATGTCGACCGCTCGGGCAACGAGATCGAGATCGCCAACGACCGCGCCTTCGGCACCTGGACGTCGCTGCGGCTGAGCCATGCCTCGAACAGCGACGGCAAGCGCGAAGCGGTGTCGGTGGTGCGGCCGTTCTATGCGTTGGACGCGCGCTGGGCCGCAGGCGTCTCGGCGCTGCAGGAAGACCGCATCGAAGCCGTGTACGACGCTGGCAACGTCGTCGGTCAGTACCGCCACCGGCTGCAGCGTGGCGAGCTCTTTGGTGGCTGGTCCGACGGGCTGGTCAACGGCTGGGTGCGCCGCACCTCGCTGGGCCTGAGCCTGCGCGACGACGCCTACAAGCCCGAACCGGGGCTGGCCGCGCCGACGAAGCTGTCGCTCGATCAACGCCTGGCCGGGCCTTTCATCCGCTACGACGTGATCGAAGACCGCATCGAGCGCCAGCTCAACCGCAACCTGATCGGCCGGCCGGAGTTCTTTTCGCTGGGCCTGGTGGCCAGCGTGCAGCTGGGCTGGGCGGCCACCGACATGGGCTCCAGCCAACAGGCCCTGCTGCTGGACACCAGCATCGGCCGTGGTTTTCAGCCCGGGCCGGACCAGACGCTGATGGCCTCGGTGCGGGCGTCGGCCACCATCGTCGACGGACGGGTGCAGCGCCAGCGGCTCGGAGCCCAGGCGCAGTGGTACGTGCCGCAGGGCCCGCGCTGGCTGTTCTATGGCTCGGCCTCGATGGACGCGCTGGGCAACCCGCAACCCGACGAGATGCTGGCGCTGGGCGGCGACAGCGGCCTGCGCGGCTACCCGCTGCGCTATCAGAGCGGCAGCCGGCGCGCGTTGTTTACGGCTGAAGAACGCTTCTACACCGACCTCTACATCTGGCGCCTGTTCAGGCTCGGTGGTGCCGCGTTCGTGGACAGCGGCCGTGCCTGGCGCAACACCACCACCGTGTTGTCTCAGCCCGGCTGGCTGAGCAATGCCGGCCTCGGCCTGCGCATCGCAAGCACCCGTTCGGCCTTCAGCAACGTGCTGCACATCGACGTGGCCGCGCCACTGAACACCACGGCTGACATGAAGAAGGTGCAGCTGCTGGTCAAGTCGAAGACCAGTTTCTGAGCACCATCCCGATGCCCGCCGTGCACCGCCTGTCGCGCGCGCCAACGCGCCATGCCCATTGCAGCAGGGTCGCGCCCCTGGTGAAAGGCAGGCCGTGATCGACCCCTCGGCAGGTGAACTCGCCGTCATGGCCCTGACGGTGACGGTGGCCTACACCGTGCTGGGCTTCAGCGGTTTTGGTGCCATCCTGGTGGCGTTGCCGGTCCTGGCGCACCTGTTGTCGCTGCGCGTGGCGGTGCCGGTGCTGCTGGTCTGCGATCTCTTTGCAGCCAGCCTGATGGGGCTGAAGAACCGCCACCTGGTGGACCGGCCCGAGCTGCTGCGGCTGGTGCCCTTCCTGATGGTCGGCATGGCCTTTGGTGTGCTGCTGCTGGCGCGCAGCAGCGAGCCGGTGTTGCTGACGGCACTGGGCACCTTCGTGCTGGCCATGTCGCTGTGGAACCTCTTCGGTCGCGCGGGCACGGGCATCGTGTCGGCGAAGTGGGCCGTACCGGCCGGGCTGGTGGGCGGCACCTTCTCTTCGATGTTCGGCACCGGCGGGCCGGTGTACACGCTGTTTCTGGCGCGCCGGCTGCGCGAGACGTCGCGGCTGCGCGCCACCGTGGGCGCCATCGTGCTGGGTTCGGCCGTGGTGCGGCTGGTGCTGTTCACCAGCAGCGGCCTGTTCAAGCCGGAAGGCTTGCTGCGGCTGGCGCTGATGCTGGTGCCGCTGGCCGTGATCGGCAGCCTGCTGGGCCACCGCTTGCAGGCGCGCGTGCCGCAAGACCGTGTGCGGCGCGTCATCTGGATGCTGCTGGTGGCCAGTGGCGCCAGCGTGCTGTGGCGCGGCCTGTCGGGCTGGGCCGCTTGATGGCGACAGGCTGCGTGGCTGCGAATGCGCGCTGAACCGTGCCCGGGCGGTCTATGCAGCCACCGGGCTGCCCATGCCAGGCGTCCCTGCGCCGGACTCAGTAACCGCGGCGCGGCATCGGTGTGGCGCCACCATCGCCATGCCCCGGACCGGAAGCGCCGCTGTAGTGCCCGCGCGAGCCATGCCCGCCGAAGGGCAGCACACAACAACCACTGACGACCAACGCAAACAAGGCCATGGCGCCCACACGGGCCAAACGTCCCAACTGGTTCAAGGCATTCTCCAACGCGGCAAAGTTGCCGGCAGGGCGACAACGCTTGGCCTGCGGCTGCGCGTTGACCGCACCAGCGCATGGGCGATGTAAAGCACAGGTAAAGCCCATTCCCGCGCCGCAGCGATGGCGCACCCGCTGGCGCGAAGCGGTGTCTTCCGACCGGCTTTGAAACCGATGCTGCCCGACTTCAGACCTTTACGGCGCTGGCATTGGCGGTGACGTCACGCGCCGCCGCGTCACGCCTGCCTCGGCTGCCGCCAGCGGGGCTGGAATGCATCAGACCGGCCATCGTGTCTGACCAGCCGGCGTGCGGCTTGTTCGGGCTGCTGGGGGTGCCGCGCAACTCCAGCATGCGCTTGAAGTCGGTCGCACTGGCCGGCCGTGCAAACAGAAAGCCCTGCAGCGTGTCGCAGCCCAACTGGTGCAGGGTGTGTGCCTGCTCGGCGGTTTCCACGCCTTCGGCCGTCACTTTCAGACCCAGGCTGTGGCCCAGCTCGATGATGGCGCGTGCGATGGCACGGTCGCGTTTGTGCTCGGCCAGGTCGCGCACGAACATGCGGTCGATCTTCAGCGTGTGCAGCGGGAACGTCTTCAGGTAGGCCAGTGACGAATGGCCGATGCCGAAGTCGTCCACTGCCAGCTGCACACCGGTCTGCACCAGCAATTCGAGCTTGCGCAGCGTGTCGGGGCTGGGGTCGAGCAGCAGGCCTTCGGTCACCTCGATCTGCAGCCGTGTGGCCGGAAATCCGGTTTCGGCCAGCACCGCGGCCACGGTGGCGGCAAAGTCGGCTTCGGCAAACTGGCGCGGCGAGACATTCACCGACAGCAGCAGGCCGTGCGCGCCCTGCGACAGCCACTGCAGTGCCTGGCGGCAGGCCTGCTGCATCACCCAGCGCCCCACCGGCACGATGAGGCCGGTCTGTTCCAGCACCGGCACGAACTCTGCTGGCGACACCATCTGGCTGCGCCCGGCCTCGGGCCAGCGCAGCAAGGCCTCGACGGCGACGATCTGTTCGCCACGCCCATCCACGATGGGCTGGAAGGCCAGCGCAAAACCGCCCGTGTGCAGCGTGTGGCGCAGACGGTGTTCCATGTCCAGCCACAGGTCGTGCTGCTCCAGCAGCGCCGCCTCGAAATGCCTGAAGCACCCGCCACCGGCGGCCTTGGCTGCACGCAGCGCCAGTTCGGCGCACTTCAGCAACTCGTCGACGCTGCTGGTTTTTTCGTCAGCCGTGGCCGTGCCCACGCTGGGTGTCAGCACCATCTCGCGGCCGGCCACGCTGCAGGTCGGTTCGAAGGCGCGCAACAGGTTGCGCGACATGGCGGCCAGCGTCTGCGTGCCCACCACGCCGCTGACCTGCACGACAAAACGGTCGGCAACCATGCGCGCCACCACGTCGCCGTCACGCACCACCGAGCGGATGCGGTCGGCTGCAGTGCGCAGCACCTCGTCGCCCGCCGGCTGCCCCATCGAGTCGTTGATGAGGTGAAAACGGTCGATGTCGATCACCACCACGCCCACACTGGCCGGTTTGCCGCGTCGCCGGTTCAGTGCCCGCGCCAGCGCTACGCGCAGGCCCTCGCGGTTGTACATGCCGGTCAGCGGGTCCTGCCGGCCCTGCATCACGATGCGTTCTTCGGTGGCGCGCAGCCGTCTCAGCGCCGGCCCCAGGGCCAGCGGCCACAGCAGCAGCACGGCTGCGGCGCTGCCACCGGCCAGCGCCGCAGCCGTGCTGCGCGTGCCGTCGGCAGCCCCCCAAGGCGCGGTGCCACTGGTCCACCACGCAAAGGCCAGCCAAAGCAGAGGCGGCAACAGCGCCAGTGCCGCCACCAGCCCCATCAGCAGATGCGTCATGGCCAGCGGCCGCTGGCCGCGCTCGTCTTCCCGTCGTTGTTTCATGCAGTGGTGGCCTCGGTCTGTTCTTCTGCCTTGAACACCACCACCCGATTGCGGCCGCCGCGCTTGGCGCGGTACAGCGCCTGGTCGGCATGGTCCATCATCAAGGCTGGCGTCGCAGCGTGTGCGTGGAAGACCTCCACGCCCAGGCTGGCCGTGACGTGCAGTCCCTCGACCTCGCGCACCGAAGCCGCGCATTCGCGTTCGATGCTTTCACGCACGCGTTCACCCAGCTGGGCCGCGCCCTCCGCGCCCAGGCCCGGCATCAGCACACAGAACTCCTCGCCGCCGTAGCGGCACACGAGGTCGGTGCTGCGCGCGCTGGTCTGCAGCCGTTTGGCCACTTCCTGGATCACGCGGTCGCCTATCGGGTGGCCAAAGCGGTCGTTCACCGATTTGAAGTGGTCGATGTCCAGCATCAGGCAGCTCAGCGGCTGGCCGCTGCTGCGCGCCTGCTCCAGCAGCTTGTCGAACGAGCCTAGGAAGGCGCGCCGGTTCAGGCAGCCGGTGAGCGGGTCGCGCGTGGCCAGGCGTTCCAGCTCGGTGTTCTGCCGGTGCACTTCTTCGTTGGAACGGTTCAGAGCCTGCACCGCCTCGCGCAGCGCTTCGTTGGTGCGGTGCAGGGTCGACACGTCGTCGAAAGTAGCCATGCATCCCCGGATGGCGCCACCGGCGTCGGTGATGGGCGTGCAGTTGACCATCAGCCGCCGTTCGGTTTCGGTGCCGGCCGAAAGCACCAGTGACAGGCCCGACAGCGGCGTGCGTTCGGCGATGGTGCGCACCCAGGGGTGTTCACGCTCGTCGGTGCTCAGGCCCGCGGTCAACCAGGGCGCCGCCGACAGCGAGGCCCCGGTGCCGAGCTCATGCGCCTGCGGGTGCAGGTTGCGAAAAGCCTTGTTGACCAGCAGCACGCGGCCACGGTCGTCGAGCACGGCCACCCCTTCCACCATCACGTCAAAAGCGTTCTGCACGCGGTCTGGAATGGCTGATGCCGGGTCGAGATGCTGCAGCACGCGGCGCAGGTACAACGCAAACACCAGCGTACCGGCAAACGAGACGAACAGCAGCGTGATCACCAGCGGCTGTTGCACGAAGGCCAGCAACACCGGTCGCTCGTCGCGTGCAAAGGCCAACTCCACGCTGCCCCACGGGCCGGCGGCACCTTGCAAGGGCACCAGCACCTGTTCGGGCGCCGTCTGCGCAGCGGCGTCGGCGCGCCAGTGCCTGGCATGGTGGCCTGCCTGCGCCACCAGCTTGCCGTCGGCGCGCCGCACCGCCAGCGAACGCAGCCCGGGTGTTTGTGCAGCCAGTGCGTCCAGCGTGCGCTGCAGCCGCTCGGGTTCCTGTCGCTGCTGTTGCAGCAGCACGGCCACGTGCACGGCCATGCCTTCGCCCAGCTGCTGGCGCGCACGCACGGCCTGCAGGTCGCGGTCGGGCAAGACACCGAAGAAAAGGTCGGCCAGCAGCACCAGCGTGCTGCACAGGCCCACCAGCGCCATCGTCATCTGCACCCATGGCCCAGGGCGCTTCAACTTGATGGACCTGAACTTGATCAATGCGCGCTTTCAGCGGTCAGTGCCGTGGCCGGGTCGTCGAACAGGTTGGCCACCGCGCTGTCGTCGAAGCCGTCGGCACCGTGGTCGTCGCCCTCGTCGTCGTCAAGGTCGTTGCTATCGTCCAGGCGCTTGGCGGGTGCGGCGCCGTTGCTCGATATGACGGGCAGCAAGTCCACGTGGCGCCAGGCCGGCACACCCATCAGAATGCTGGTGAGCAGACCGCCACTGCGGGTCAGCCACCACAGCATGCCGGCGGTAAAGCTTGCGCTGGCCACCGGCTTGGCGTTCTGCAGGATGCGGATCAGGTTGGACTCGTCACCACCCACGGCAGCAGCCCTGTCGCCCGCGAAACCGTCGCTCGCAGCGTCGGATCCTTGCAGGCCGCTGGCGCGAGATAGCACACGCAGGCCGTCACGCGCTGCGCTGTCGCCATCTTCGAACTTCGTGGTCTCGACTTCCATCGGCGTCAATTCGAACGTCATGCTGACCAGCTGCGGTGTTGCAGCGTCGTCACGCCCCAGCCACAACCGCAGGTCGGAAGCCTCGTAGGCATACGGGGGCAGGGCCATGCGGGCGGTGTCAGGGTGGGGTTCGGCCCCTGGCCCTGTTATCGACACCGGCGCTGCGGTCTCAAGGGTCGGTTTTTCGCGCACCGTGTCGCCGGCTGCTGCTGCTGCTGCCGCGGCTGGCGTCTCGGGGGGCGCAGCCGGTGCCGCGGTTTCAGTGGGGCCGGTGGCTGGCGCGGGCGCCTTCGCACTGGCGGGGCCGTCAGCCAACAGCGACGGTGCCGCCAGCGCCTTGGCCACGCGGCCGATGGCGCCACTGGTGAGGCTTTCGCTCTGGCCCAGCCCGTCGACCCATGACACCCTCAGCGTCACCTCGGTGCCCACGTCTTCGGCTGCGAGCTGGTATTCGGCAGCCGTGGCGCCGCCGATGGCGCGGCCGTCGCGCAGCCACTGGTAGCTGAAGGCGCCCAGGCCGTCGGCGTCGGTGATGGCCGCGGTGTCGGCGCGCAGGCTCTGGCCTTCGGCGGGTGCGCCCTCGACCACGGCCTGGCCCTGCGGCGCGTCATCCACTGCGCTGACCAGCACCTGCAGCGTCTGCACAAGCGCCTGCCCGCCATCGCCGTCGCTCAGTTGCACCTGCAGCGTGCGCGCCCCGACAGTGGGCGTCGCCTGGTTGGCATTTTCAAAGGTCACCGCACGCAGCAGGGCGCTGACTGCGTCTGCCGTGGCCATGGCGTTGAAGGTGATCACGAGGTCGGTTCCGTTGGCGCCGCCGGCCATGCGACCCACGCCGACACCATCCACCCGCACCTCGCTGCCACTGAGCGTTACCGCACCTGCCGGCCCGCTGCTGGGGGCGATGCCCAGCACGTCTTCGGCCATGTTGTGGCCGTTGACGAAGGCGACGCGCAGCGTGCCGCCGTCGAAGTCGAGGCTGTCGACATCGCTCACCCAGGCTTCGGCCCGTTGGTCGATGGGCAAGGGGCCGGCTCCTTCTGCGTAGGCCAGCGCATCACCGGCCAAGTGGTCGACGGTGGGTGCGTCGTTCACGGGTGCGTAGCTGATCGTCGCGGCCAGCGTGTTTGAGTCGTCCGTGCCGTCATCGACCGTGACGCTGAAGGCCGGCGCCACTTCGTTGCCGTCGTCGACAAACTGCACCAGACCGCCCGCCAGGTCGGCGCTGCTGAAGCTGGCGATGGCAACACCGGCATTGCCCGAGCGCTGGAACAAGCCACCGCTGATACCGCTGACCGTGTAGACGAAGCTGCCGTCGTCGGGGTCGCTGATGCCGAAGTTCGCGCCGCTGAACGTGACGGTCTCGCCCTCGTTCAACGTCAGGCTGGCTGCAGTCACGACTGGCGCATCGTTGACGGCCGTGTAGCTGATCGTCGCGGCCAGCGTGTTCGAGTCGACGTCGCCGTCGTTGACTGTGATGCTGAAGGTCGGTGCCACTTCGTTGCCGTCATCGACAAACTGCACCAGACCGCCCGCCAGGTCGGCGCTGCTGAAGCTGGCGATGGCAACACCGGCATTGCCCGAGCGCTGGAACAAGCCACCGCTGATACCGCTGACCGTGTAGACGAAGCTGCTGTCGTCGGGGTCGTTGATGCCGAAGTTCGCGCCGCTGAGCGTGACGGTCTCGCCCTCGTTCAACGTCAGGCTGGCCGCAGTCACGACCGGCGCATCGTTGATCGCTGTGTAGTTGATCGTCGCGGCCAGCGTGTTGGAGTTGACGTCGCCGTCGTTGACCGTGATGCTGAAGGCGGGTGCCACTTCGTTGCCGTCGTCGACGAACTGCACCAAGTCGCCTGCCAAGTCGGCGCTGCTGAAAGTGGTGATGGCCATGCCGGCGTTGCTGGACAGTTGGAAGATGCCGCCGCTCACGCCGCTGACGGTGAAGGTGAATCTGCTGTCATCCGGGTCGCTGATGCCGAAGTTGGCGCCGCTCAGCGTGAC
>JANOZF010000001.1:0-3518 GCA_031429255.1 Rubrivivax sp. | reverse complement strand
GCGCATCCGCGCGCTGGGCTTGGGCGGCAAGACGCCCGTCATCGTCATGGTCACCGCCCACGGGCGCGAGATGCTGGCCCAGCGCAGCCCGGCCGACCAGGCGCTGCTGGACGGTTTCCTGGTCAAGCCGGTGACACCTTCGATGCTGTTTGACGCCATCGCCGACGCCGGGCTGGGCCAGGGCCCTGCAGCCCCGGCGCGCACCGCCAGCGCACCCAGCGCACAGCGCCTGGCCGGCCTGCGGCTGCTGGTGGCCGAGGACAACCTCAACAACCAGCAGGTCGCGCGTGAGCTGCTGGAAGACGAAGGCGCCAGCGTGCAGATTGCCAACAACGGCAAGGAGGCGGTCGAAGCGGTGGCCGCCGCCGACCCGCCTTTCGACGTGGTGCTGATGGACCTGCAGATGCCGGTGATGGACGGCTTCACCGCCACCCGGATGATCCGCGAAGACCTGGCATTGCTCACGCTGCCGGTCGTGGCCATGACCGCCAACGCCATGACCGCCGACCGCGAGGCCTGCCTGGCGGTCGGCATGAACGAACATGTCGGCAAGCCGTTCGACCTGGATCATCTGGTGCAGGTGCTGCAGCGCCAGGCCGGGCGCGGCGCGGCAGTGGCAGGGGGGGCGGCAGTGGTGGCGGCAGCCAGCCCGGCCCAGGCCCGTGCCGCCAAGGCCTTGCCCGCGGCTGTGCGCGCAGCCGCAACGCAGGCCGGCGTGCAGATCGACGCGGCGATCGCGCGACTGGGCGGCAAAACCGAGGTCTACCGCCAGATGCTGAAGCGCTTTGTCGACGACCTGGCCCGAACGCCGGCCGAACTGCGAAGCCTCGCCCATGCGGCCGACAGCGCAGCGGCAGCCCGCGCGCTGCATACCGTCAAGGGCGTGGCAGCCACGCTGGGCGCAGACGCATTGGCGGCCGCCGCTGCGCACGGTGAAATCGCGCTGCTCGCCGATGGCGGGCCGGCCCCTGCGCAGCAGACGCTGGCGGCTGCCAGTGCCGCCATCGAGGCCGCCGGCCCAGGCCTGCAGGCCTTGCTGGTGGCGCTGCGGCCGGCCGATCCGCCTCAAGCCGCTGCAGCCAACGCCGAGATCGACCGTCCAGCCTTGCGCCAGGGCCTGCGGCACCTGGCCGAGTTGCTGCGCAACTCCGACATGGGCGCGATGGAAGCCCACAGCGGCCTGCAACTGCAGTTTGCCGGCGCCCTGGGCGAGCGTCTGCGCGCGCTCGACGCGGCCGTGACCGGGCTGGAGTTCGACCCTGCCCTGCGCCACTGTGAACAACTGCTGGAGGAGTTCGCGTCTTGACACCGCCCACCATTGCAACCACCACCGGGCGCCGCCCGCGCCTGCTGGTGGTCGACGACCAGCCGGTCAACATCCAGGCGCTGTACCAGGCCTTTGCCGCCGACCACCAGGTGCTGATGGCCACCAGCGGCGAGCAGGCGCTGGCGCTGTGTGCCAGCCAGCAGCCGGATCTGGTGCTGCTCGACGTGGTGATGCCCGGCCTGGACGGGCACGAGGTGTGTCGGCGGCTGCAGGCCGACCCGGCCACGCGCGACATCCCCGTCATCTTCGTCACCGCCCACAACGACGAGGCCGCCGAGACGCTGGGGCTGGAACTGGGCGCGGTGGACTTCATCTCCAAGCCCATCAACCCGAAGATCGTGCGCGCCCGCGTGCGCACCCACCTCACGCTGAAGGCGCAGTCCGACCTGTTGCGCCAGTGGGTGTACATCGACGGCCTGACCGGCGTGTACAACCGTCGCCACTTCGACGAGCGCCTGGCGGCCGAGTGGGGCCGCGCTGTGCGCAGCGGCAGCCCGCTGAGCGTGGTGCTGCTCGACGTCGATCTGTTCAAGCGCTTCAACGACCGCCACGGCCACCAGGCCGGCGACGACTGCCTGCGCCGCGTGGCCGCAGCACTACAGGCCGGGCTGCGGCGGCCGGGCGATCTGATCGCCCGCTATGGTGGCGAAGAATTTGTCTGCCTGCTGCCCGACACCGCCCACGCGGGCGCCCTGGTGGTGGCCGAGCAATTGCGGGCGGCGGTGCAGGCACTGCACATCGAGCATGGCGAATCGTCCGTGGCCCCGGCGGTCACGGTGAGCCTGGGCGTGTGCACGCAAACCGGCGGCCTGCCGGTCAGCGCCGCCGACTTGCTGCGTGCGGCCGACGCACAGCTGTACCGCGCCAAGTCCGAGGGCCGCAACCGGACGTGTGGCCAACCGCAGCCTCTGGCCTGAACCAGCATCGCCCGGGCTCGAACCGGCCGCACGCTGCCGAAGATCGACATCGCCCCCTGCAGACACTGCGGCAGGCGCTCCGGCCGTGTTCAGCGCGAGCAGCTGCGCGCGGGCCGACCCCTCGGCGATCCTACATAGGCGTGCTCAGCAGCGGCGCCACTGGCGCTCGGTGAGGTGGCGCCGATAACCTAGAAGCGTCACCTTCAGCATCTGCGCCCGACCCATGAACCTGCCTTGCGCCACGTCCAGCATCAGTGAACAGACGGATTTCTACCGTCTGGCGCTGCGCGCGCTGCAGGCGGTGGACGCAGCGGTCACCATCGTCGACCTGCAGGCACCGGACCAGCCGGTGGTGTTCGTCAACGACGCTTTCTGCCGCCTCACCGGCTACACCGCCAGCCAGGTGCTGGGGCGCAACTGCCGCTTCCTGCAGCACCCCGATGTCGACCCGGCAGCGCTGGATGTGCTGCGCGAGGCGATCGCGCAGCGCACGGCGGTGCGCACCGTGCTGCGCAACCGGCGTCGCGACGGCAGCGACTTCTGGAATGCGCTGCAACTGGTGCCCCTGGCCCCGCATGGCGAGCAGGTGACGCACTTCGTCGGCTTCCAGCAGGACCTGTCGGAGTGGAGCCTGTCGGCGCATGCGGTGTTGTCGATCGACGAACAAGGCCCGGGTGCGGCCTGGGCGCGATTCGAACAGGCGGTGGCCGACGCCTTGCGCGAGCAGGTCGCAACACCGCAGCGCCATGTCCTGCTCGCCCTGCGCGGTGCAGGCCCGGCAAGCGCATCCGCCACCGCCCTGTCGCTGCCGCAGCGCGTCAGCACCAGCGCTCGCCTGCGCCCCGTGCTCACCAGCGGCGCGGCCCTGCACTTCACGCCCAGTGGCGGCCTGGCCCTGCTGGCCCCGATGCATGAAGGGCAGACTGCCGGCATGCTCGCCCTGCGCGTGCTGGCGCTGCTGCAGCCGGTTTGGCCCTGTGTGGCGGGCGTGGCGGAGCTGCAAACCGATGGTCACGACGCCCACACCTTGATGGCCGTGGCCCAGGGCGCCAGCCTGCGCGCCGCCAGCCTGAGCGCCAATGGGCAAGCCGATGGCCCGTGCTTTGCCAATGCCCAGCGCGACGCCAGCGACGGGCGAACGCGCCAGCTGCTGAGCGACCTGGCTGGGGCGCTGGCGGCGCAACAGTTCCGGCTCGTGTTCCAGCCCATCGTCGAACTGGCCAGCGGCACGCTGTCCGGCTTCGAAGCCTTGCTGCGCTGGCGCCACCCGACCC